>NZ_JAUUBW010000023.1:0-213186 GCF_036598985.1 Sporolactobacillus sp. KGMB 08714 | reverse complement strand
TCGGGGCGATAAACTCTTGATGAGGCGATACTCCGCCGGAATAGGGCGAATCAGGCTCATTTCGGGGCGATCATTCATTGCTTTAGGGCGATTCATTCTTTTTTCGGGGCGATAAACTCTTGATGAGGCGATACTCCGCCGGAATAGGGCGAATCAGGCTCATTTCGGGGCGATCATTCACTGTTTTAGGGCGATTCATTCTTTTTTCAGGGCGATAAACTCTTGATGAGGCGATACTCCGCCAGAATAGGGCGAATCAAGCTCATTTCGGGGCGATCATTCATTGCTTTAGGGCGATTCATTCTTCCTTCGGGGGCGATACTGACCGGCGGCCTGACTGTATGGAACGGATTTCAGTCCATTATCGACCGTGGCCGGCCGTTTAGCAGTTTATCGGTTGTCGCGGGAATTTTTCGGCCGTCGCACCAGGTTTATCGATCGGCACAAAGAGTTTATCGACCGTGGCGGCGCTTAATCGGTCTTCAGCAGGTACACCCGGTTTATCAACCGCGACAGGAGTTTATCGGACTGTTGCATAGGTTTATGGATTGCGGAAACGCTCCCCGTCTTTCAAAAAATTGAGCCGTTTTCGGGAGGGGCCGATCATCACTTGACGGCACAGCAGGATAATGAGTTAGAGGGATACTCGTATTCAAAAATAATAGACAGAGGGATTACCATATGTATCGTATTACTGCCGTTATAGGGCGAAATTGAGATGAAATCGAAAGGCTCATATTAAGACCATTGATAAAATGAGCAACAAGTCAAACACACCCGGTCATTATTACGATTGATCAAGACGTCGGTGATAATTTTGGCAATTTTACAACAAAAAGCAGGAAATCATGGCACATGCCCAGAAAGCCTTAACTTAACCGGAGATATACTGCCCCGCCACATTCTATTTCCGCACATAAAAATAGTCGTTCTGTCCGCGGAATTTCCGATTGGAACGGGATGATCCTGGATGCGGACAGAGAAGCCCTGCGGCTCCTGATGGGAATGGGTGAAATCGCGGAGGACGGCTATAGCTCCCGGCGCGGATAGTAAAACGTGATGGGCAGTCAGTTCCTGATGCGGACAGAGAAGCTGCAAAGAGCGGCCTGCGATTCTCGATGCGGACGGTGGAACCGCGGAAGACGAAGACTTGTAACTTCTGATGTAGACGCTGGGATCGCGGGGACGGCTTGTAGATCTCTCTTAAATGACTCCGGGATTTCTGTCGGCACAGGGCCGGATGCGGACGATAGGGGGTGCGGCTCCGAACGATTAAAGGCCTGGGTCCTAACGACAGTCTGTTTCATTCCTAATCATTGTCATAGGCGGGCTTTCCTGAGTTCAATAACAGCCGGTTATATACTTTCGAATCTGTTTTTTTCTTCTTCAATGACGATATACATCAGCTCTTCTTTGTATTGCCCCTTCCCCTGTGTGTAAAAGAGCTGATACTTATTTTCGTTTACCTTCATCATGCCGGAATATGTGGAGCCGTAGATATTGGAAAATTTGCGGGCCGCAAGCAAGATATCCTTAGCAATAATCACACAGAAATATACGCGGGACTGATGCCGGTTTGTTCGGCCGGCCGGCCGGAGATAAAATATGTACTTTTTCATCGGTACAAACAGCCCCTTTTATCGACTTTCCCTGAATCCCATTCATTTTTACTAGTCAATTTCTTTTGTTTCATCTCAGTATTTTATATAATAGAGATTAACCAAATCTGTACATTTTATGATACATTTTCCTGTAAAGATTTTATGATTACGGTATTTGCATCTTATCATGGCTCCCATTACATCATCGTTTCAAAAACCGCTGAAATAAATGTTGCCTGTTTATCGCCGGTACGCCGCCACAAGACGGACTTTGCCGGCTTCTACTGAGAAAGGGAATTCAGATAAAGAGGATGAGCGAAATGGCGATATTACCTATAAACGGCTACCATCTGCACTACTCGGCTCATATTTCCGATCGGAATCAGCCGACATTGCTGTTTATTCACGGACTGACAATGGATGCCTCGGAGTGGAGCCCTTTGGTGGACAGGCTTGGATCTGATGTCAATTACATTGTTTATGATTCGTGCGGCCACCGCCGGACCGGGACAAGCAACATGCCGCTCTCTCTTGAACTTCTCGTCTCCGAATCACTGGCCGTGATCGAAGCGGCCGGAGCCAAAACAGTCCATATTGTCGGCAGCGGATTGGGCGGCAATATCGGGTTTGAACTGGCCGGGCGCCATCGCGAACGGGTTGCTTCACTGACGTTGATGTCCGCCGTCTTTTATCTGCCGGAGCATGATTACAGCCGGATGCTCGCTCTCATGAAACAGCTGATCGACATCGATCGCGATCTGCTGATGCAAAAGTTGATATTGGACAGTTTTTACGTATGGACCGCGGAGAAGTCAGCGCGATTCGAAACGGCCTTCCGCCAGATTCCGGCTGAAGTAATTAAAGAATCCGTTACGCTGCTTCAGACAGCCTATTCCTCCGAACGGTTTCACTTCGTTGAGGAACTTGGCCGACTGACCGTGCCGACGCTTGTTATGCACGGAGCATGCGATCCGATTTTTCCTCCGCAGCTGAGTGCGGTTTATTCAGCATGCATCCCAAACAGCCGCTGGTACACAGTCCCGGAAGCATCACGTATTCTGCCCGTCGATCAGCCGGAACTGACTGTTTCATATTTAAGAAAATTTATTTTGGGCGAAAAACGTCCGGCGCACGTGTCGCCGATTCATGAGGAAATGGTCGGCGGTTTTCGTAACGTCGTGCGAAACGGACTCATCAGCCGGAGAAAGCACGATCATCGTCTCACGATGAATGTTATGCATGACATCGAAGTCCTTTGGAACGGCCGGCTGGTCGCGGGAAAATGGAACCAGCGCGGCGCTAAGGAACTGCTTCTGTTCCTGATTCTGCGGAACGGACCTGTCAGGCGCATGGAACTGATCGAGACTTTTCTGCCTGATCTGCCGATCGTCCAGGCAAGAAACAACCTGCGAGTCTGGATCAGCCATTTGAATAAGATTTTTAATGGCAGCCCCGATCCTTCTGTGCACGATATTCTGATCATTAATGAAGACGCGATTGGCGTCAATGCAGAATTGGAAAGCGATCTCGGCATTTACCTGGAACGGCTCGATAAGCTGGTGGCAGAGAAAAAAGCGTTGAATGAACAGGCGGTCGCATTCATCCGTCTTTTGAGCGATTATGATCCGGCCAATTTTTCTTCTTTTCGCAGTGACTGGATTTTCTCGCTGACCGATAAAATTGAGACAAAACTTGCGGACGCTATGGCAAGGCTTCTTCCTGAGCTTAAGAAGCACGGCATGATTGCGGCGATGCGTGAAATCCTTCAGGCGGGCAAGCCGATCGAACCTTATGACGGTTACTGCGACGATAAGCTGGCCGAATTGCAAAGTATGCCCCAGTGATTTGATCGTATTTTCCCAATAACTGAAAACAGGCGGATCACGTTTTTTTATTTGAATATTCGAAAGAGTGGCGGGACGAGGATAGTCTACAACTGGCCATAAGGCTCGGGAAAGACTCTGAATGTGGAGCAAGCAGTTCCGGACTCTATCCTTTGACAGACTGTCCCGGATAATATTGATGGTGAAATGAGAGCGGAAGGCGGTCATATTCTTGTCAATTCTTAAGCTTACAGATTACGCTCTGCATTATAATTTTATCCGGGGCGACAAGGATGCGCCGAATCTGGTTTTTATTCACGATCTTTGTCTCGATGCAGGAATGTGGGAAAAGCTTCTTGCAAAACTGGACCGGAGTTTCAACATTCTGACCTATGACTTTTACGGACACGGCCGAACGACGGAAAGCGATGCGCCGTTGTCGTTCAAATTGTTGTCGGACGAATTTCTGGCACTGATCCGCCAGCTGAAATTGAACCGGATCCATCTGATCGGCTGTCGATTCGGAGCCGTTCTCGCTTTCGAATGGGCACTGCAAACACCTGAAATCATTGAATCGCTCGTCCTGATCTCCTTCCCCTTTTACGTTCAAAAAGGCGGTTATAATCATGAGGGAGCAACAACGATTCAACTGCTGAAACTTGACCGCAATCTGTTTGAAAAAAAATATTTAATGGAAGGTCTTCATCCGGTCACCATTTCCAAATCCCGGACGGTTTTACAAGCAATCCGCCGAGTATCAACAGGCAATGTCGCAGAACCGATTGAGGAACTGATCAGTATCAATAACAGGCAGAATTTTGACTTAATCGGAAAACTGAAACGCATGCAAAAACCGGTTCTGTTTCTGCACGGAGAATATGATCCGAGTTTTCCCGCGCCGCTTGCCATGATTTTCAGCAATTATGTCTTCAACGGCCGATTCATGGTGATTCCGGATGCCTCTTGTCTGATTCCGTTTGATCAACCGAAAGCGGCCGCACACCTATTAAATCATTTTATTAAAAGCCGTAGAACTCCGCCTCTTTTGACTCCCGAAAGCCGCAGAATGATGCGCACGTTCAATGAAATCATTGAAAAGGCTTACCAGCCTCAGCCGGTCCGACGCCGTTTTCTGCGAATGACAATTCTCGGCGAAAACACGCACGTTTACTGGAACAGCCGGGAAATCCACGGCAAATGGAACCAACGTAATGCACGCGAGCTTCTTCTGTTCCTGATTCTGAATCGGGGTGCCGTGAAACGGGACACGCTGCTGGACGCCTTCACACCGGAAATGGTTCTCGATCAGGCGCGGAACCGGCTGCGCGTCCAGTTGAATCACTTAAATCAATTATTCCGCAACCAACCCGATTCCTCGATTCACGACTTAATCATCGTCAGCCGCGATTCGGTTGCGCTGAACGCCGACGTGCAGAGTGATGTCGGTGTCTATCTTCACAATATCGAAAGCCTGCTCTGGGCAAACGGATCTCTTTCCTCCCGCAGCGAGTCTTTTCTGCGCTTTCTTGCCGATTACCGTCCGGAAGTACAAAAGTCTTTCCGAAGCGAGTGGATGCGGCAACTTTTCGAAACGATCCGAAGCAAATTGTCCCAGATCATGGCTCAATTGTTGATTTCATTAAAAGATGCTGGAGATTTTTCCACTATACACCGCATTTTAAAAGCCGGACGGAAAGTAGAACCCTATAAAGGTTTTTGCGATGAATGGTCCGACGCCCTCAGGCACAGGAAATGACCGCTGCGCCCGAACACATTCTCACTCTAATGAATCATTCAAAATGATGAAAGCCGTTTTAAAATGCTCCGGACATAAACCTGATACCGTTCAACAAGCCGATAAGCCGCAGCCATCTTCTCATTTTCCGCATTTTCAAGCATTTTGAGACAAAGAAAGTGTTCCTCCGGCCGGATTTACGGGGCTATTGGCCATTTCCGGACTCCGGCCGGATTTACGGTTCTACCGGCCAAATTCACGCCCTTTCCAGCCAGATTCCGGGTTCTACCAGCCGAATTCGCGCCCCTTCCGGCCAGATTCACACCCCTTCCGGCCAGATTCAGGGTTCTTCCGGCCGAATTTGGGCTCCTTCCGGCTAATTCACGCATTTGAGCAGACGAGCGAAAGTCTCTGTGCGGCAGCAAAGCATTCATTAAACAGCCTGAACACAGGGCAAGATACAATAATAGATCCAATGCCAAGTATGCGGGTAAGATCAAACCTTACGAAGAATTCTGCGGAGGTTTATTCAAACAGAAAAATTGCAGAAAAAAATCAAAAAATGATTTACTGAATTTACAGCGAAACAGACGGCAACGGCTACGTCGACCGGATAACCCGTTTAACAGGAAAGCGTTCGGCTGATCGTCCTGAAGACGATCAGCCGACATTAAAAAACAATTTTAGTCAGCCCCGCCGACGGTTACGTTCCCGGATCCAAGGTCGGTCTTGTACCTGAGTTCCGAAATTATTTGAAGACAGGCACCATACTTCATCATTTCCCGGGAAAACTCGACGAAAACAAGCAGAAATTTCAATCCAGATCAGGGCTTTCTCGGAAAATTTTCATAAAGATCGGAGAAGCCCGGCGCATTCCGGACCGAAATATGCTCATTTTTTGACGAAACAAAATGGGCCCGCAACCTGTAATTGCCTGATTGCGAGCTCAGCGTCCAAAGCTATGTAAAAAAACGCTTCAGCCTGCCGTTCTGCCCGATAGCTGAAGTATCCCTATCAATCGTGCTGCAATTATTTCCTATGTGAGACCGAACCGTCGCTATTATTCCGCTTTCTTAAAAGCAAACATCATTTCCGCTTCGCAGGCTATTTCACCGTCGACCGTAGCCGTTCCCTTAGCTTTGGCAAAACCTCCGCGGAAACGCAAAATTTCCGATTCAAGCCGAAGCTGATCGCCAGGCCGTACCTGACGCTTGAAGCGGCATTTATCGATGCCGGCATACAGTGTCAGCATCCCCTGCTCCTCACCTTGATGAAGAACGGCGATGCCGCTGACCTGCGCAAGTGCCTCAACAATCAGGACACCCGGCATGATCGGATAATCAGGAAAATGGCCGGTAAAAAACGGTTCGTTAACAGATACATTTTTGATACCGATCGCTTTCTTGCCGTCCTCGACCTCGAGAATGCGGTCGACGAGCAGGAAGGGATAGCGGTGCGGCAGAATTTTTTTGATTTCATCTATTGTCAGCATAAAATTTGCGCTGCCGTCCATCAGAATGAAAATCATTCAGCGGCAAGCGGACATTTCGCTCCTTTTCGCTATTTTGTTCTTAAAAAATCCAGGATGTGCTGCCACGTTCCCGGAAGAAAGACAGCCCACGGATTGCCGTGGCCAAGCGCACCATAGCCGAACATGGCACCGACCACAAGAGCAACGGCGGCAAAGAGCAACAACCCAATCAGCCTCTGCCAGATCGGGAAGCGGCGTTTATGATAGTTAAAAAACGGATTGTAAAGAGGTTTTGCCGCTTCCGTTTCTTTTTCTGACAGCCGCGCCGCTTTTTCATCTTCCTGTGCGGCGGTACGGACGGCCCGCCGCGCCTGAGGTGCAGCAGATGCCTTCCGATTCGTACGGTCGTTGCTATTGTTTGCGCTCATGTTCTTTCCTCGCTCATCATTGCAGCAGACTGTTCACAAGTCCGTCCATCTGGTCGCTCATCGTGATCGAACGAGCGGTCAGCTGGTAATTATGCTGCAGATTAATCAAATCGACCATTTCTTTTGTCAAATCTACGTTTGAATTTTCCAGTTTTCCCTGGACAACCGAACCGCTATTCGCCGCAACGGGCACAACGACCTGATTCAGTCCGACGCCAAGGTTAGCGAGATTAGGCAGCGTATACAATCCGTCACCCTGGCTCTGCAGCAGCTGGGGGCGATTCACCGTGACCAGCCCGAGCCGGCCGGCGGCAATTCTTTGTCCGCCCGGCATGACGGCCGTAATCTGGCCGGCACTGTTAATCTGCAGGTCGCTCGAACCGGCCGGAAGAAGGATCGGCTGCCCGTTCGGATCAAGGACGGGCTGGCCGTTTTTCGTCAGAAGGCGGAGAACGTTCGGATTCTGCGGATCCGGCAAGGCATTGAATGAACCGTCACGTGTATAAGCCGGGGTCAGCTGGCCGTTTGCGCCGGTCAGGCCGATCTGGAAAAACTGATGATCGTTTGTCAGCGCCAGGTCAAGCGGATTGCCGGTCTGCTGCAGCGAGCCGAGCGACAGATCCAATTGCGTATCGCCGACCCTGCTGCCGGAACCCATGCGGATGCCTGCCGGAGTCAGACGGCTGGCCATGTCGACCGAATCCGTATTTGTATTGCTAAAACTGTTGATCTGTTGAAAAAGCAAGTCATCGAACTGAGCATCCCGGCTCTTATAGCCTGCTGTCCCGACGTTGGCAAGATTGTCCGCTACCGTCGCCAGCTGTTGCTGAATCTGTCCCAACGTAACACCCGATGCCATGAGCTGCTGATCCATGAGCCTTTCCTCCCGGCTTAGTTTAATTAAAACTTTCTTTTTTACTAATCGATCGTTGGCCGGCGGCAGGCCGGTCAATTGACCTTGCCGACATTATTGACCGCTTCATTGAGCGAACTGTCGAGGATGGTTAAAACTTTCTGATTTGCTTCAAACGAACGGTAGGCTTCCATCATATCGGTCATCGTGCTGTCTGCCGACACGTTGGACCCTTCAAGAAAACCCTGTTTCACCTGATAATCGATGCCCGGGTTGCCGGCAGCCGAAGGAAGAGCTCCGCCTCCGTTGAGCCGGAACAGACTGCCGCCCTCTTTGACAAGATTGTTCGTGTTGGCGGCATAACTGACACCAAGACGGGCGGCAGCGGCTCCGTTCACCATGATCGTGCCGTCCGAAGCAACCTGAAACTGATCGGACGGAAGCTGGATCGGACGGCCGGCGCTGTCCAGGACAAGGTCGCCGGCACTGTCCGCAAGCTGTCCGGCCGGATTAAGTGTGAAGTGGCCGTCCCGGGTATACCTCAAGGCTCCCGCAGGCGTCCGGACATTAAAGAGCAGCGCCCCTTCCTGAGCGCCCGTTCGCGGATTGACGGGAAGGCGTGATGTAGCAAGAGCAACATCGGTCGCTTTTCCTGTCTGCGTGACCGTTCCCTGAGAAAAATCGGGCACCGTCTCATCCGCATAGACGCCGGTCGAAATGGCTCCGACATTTTGCGGCACCGGAGCATCCCCCCCGAGATTCTGAATAAGCATTTCCGGAAATGTGCGCAACGTACTATTATCGCTCTTATAGCCGGGAGTATCCACGTTATTCAGGTTATTCGACAATATTTCTTCGCGCTGCTGCTGTGCAAGCATTCCTGCCGCCGCCGTATATAATCCTCTGATCATGATGCCACCCGCTTTCAGAAACTTTCCATCGTTATCCCGCACAGCCGCATAAACCCGCTGCTGGCTTGTTCGGGCAGCAGAAAAAGCTTCGTAATTTTGCTGCCAATCGCCGGGATTTCAGTTCGATGCCTTCACTTTATGGATTATGTAAGAAAAGCGCAGAGCAATCAGTTAGCTTTGCGCTTTGGAAGTTTATCCAGATGTTCAAGCATTTTTCCGGCACCCTCAGCGACACAGGTCATCGGATTATCGGCAACGACGACTGGCACTTTCAATTCGCTTGCAAGAAGCTGATCGATTCCGTGCAGCTGAGCGCCGCCGCCGGTCAGGATCACACCGCGGTCAATAATATCCGCAGACAGCTCGGGAGGCGTCTGTTCGAGAACATTCTTTGCCGCACGAACCAGTGAATTGACAGAATCCGACAGGGCTTCTTCAATTTCATTTGAATGGATCGCCAACGTTTTCGGGAGTCCGCTTACCATGTCGCGGCCACGGATATCCATGCTTTCATCACGTGCGTTTTTAAAGACTGTTCCGACCTGGATTTTGATCTGCTCCGCTGTCCGTTCGCCGATCAGCAGCTTGTACTTTCTCTTTATATAGTTTAAAATTTCGTGATCAAATTTGTCGCCCGCCAATTTGATTGCCTGAGAGGTCACGATGTCGCCCATCGACAGGACGGCAATGTCCGTTGTCCCTCCGCCGATATCGATTACCATGTTGCCGCTCGGCTGAAAGATATCCATACCGGCGCCCACTGCAGCTACTTTCGGTTCTTCTTCAAGATAAACCTGCTTGCCGCCGCTGCGCTCCGCCGCCTGGCGGATCGCCTTCTGCTCCACCGACGTAGTATGGGTCGGCGTGCAGATCAGGATTCTCGGCTTTCTCAGAAAACTTTTGACATTGATTTTATTTATGAAATGTGTCAGCATCATTTCAGTAATTTCAAAATCGGCAATTACGCCATCGCGAAGAGGACGAATGGCCACTATATTGCCGGGTGTCCGGCCCACCATTCGCCTTGCCTCTTCGCCGACAGCAAGCATCTGCTTTGTATCCGTATCTAAAGCAATGACCGAGGGTTCGTTCAGAACAATACCTTGGCCCTTTACATATATCAACACATTCGCCGTCCCAAGATCAATTCCGATATCTCTTGAAAACACTGCATTATCCTCCCTGTCAGAATACCTAGTCGTTATCTAGGACAATTATCATTCATTATTTCATTTTATCATAAAAAGATTCAAACAGGGAGTGAGTCTAAAAAAACACACAAATTATTTTACAGTTTGACTTTCAGTAAAAATCCCCAGGTTTCACCGGGTATCCGGCCGGCATTTTCTATGGCCTCACAGCCTGCTGTTCCGAGTCCTTCTGGTATTTCAATCTTGTCGCTTCCCCTCCCCGAAGATGGCGGATCGACTTGTGATAATCGAGCACGTTCTTCACTGCGTTTGCAAGTTCCGGGTTGATGTTCGGCAGACGTTCTGTCAAATCCTTATGAACGGTGCTTTTCGAAACCCCAAATTCCTTTGCAATCACCCGTACCGTCTTTTTTGTCTCCACGATATGCTTTCCAATCTTGATCGTACGCTCTTTGATGTAATCGTGCACACCACTCGCCTCCTATTTTCTGAAGATGCGAAATGAGACATTTTTTGGAGGGAAACGGAAACCAAACGCTTTCTGCTCGTTCCAAGCCCGCCGCGCTCACCTCGAAACCCCGTTTGTGAGTTTGTAACATCTTATTAAACGAGTTCCGGTTATATGCCAAAAAGTCAATGGGGACAAGGGATTACGGGAATGAGACAGATAAAAGAAGAACTTTTCCGGCCATGGCGGAGCAGAAAAGTTTCATGATTATTCATGACGGCGTCGGACCGGAGGAGCATTGGCCATTGCCGGAGGAGGTCCCGGATTTTTTCAAAACAGGACCGGGGTGCAGTACCTCTCCGTCCCGGTTCACGGGATATTCATTCGTGAAGACATTTTTGTCAAAAATGACATGCAGCGGAAGCAGTTTCGTCGTTTACTCGGATGCGGCCGTATCTCGCCGACAGGCCTCCGGACTTGAACGGCACATACGCCATCCGGCTGATAACCCCCGGGCTCCCGCGGCGCTCCCGATTCATCCGCCAGCTCCTCCGATTTGAACGGCAGACAATCGAATTCAGCGAACAATCCCTGGCTCCCGCGGCACTCCGATTCATCCGCCAGCTCCCCCGATCTGAACGGCAGACAATCGAATTCAGCGAATAATCCCTGGCTCGCGCGGCGCTCCGATTCGGCTGACGACCCCCGGACTCGAACTCCGCACTCCCCCGGTTCTCCGGATCGCCGTGATTTATATCATACCGGACGGGCGATTGGATACGTCGCGGGGATACGAATTAGAAGATAGTAAGCGGCGGCTGTTTAGCGACACCCGCAAGGCCGGATCGCAACCTCTCTTTGGCATTTTCCGCGGAATTCTCCTCTACTTTTTCGCCGATTCAAATCGACACTTTATTTATATTGACAGCGGGGGATTTTTCCGAATGACTGATCGGTCGGCGGAACTTTAGCACGGTCAGTAAAGATTAATCGACATAAATCGACAATAAATTCGGATTTGACAGAGTCCTTTTCTTTTACCTCCGGAAAGTCTTATCCCTCCCGGAAAAGCCGTCCGTCGTACCGATGCTGCACGGTCAGAGCCGTTCAACGGCCGGAGTCCGATATGATCGGCGCTGTTTCGTTATGCGAAAAATGTCGAATTTCTTTTTTGACTCCTTTTTTCACCGGCGCTACAATGTACCCATTATTAACTGAATAATCTTATTAAAAGCAGCGGAGAGACGGCCCGCCGAAGCCCGGCAACCAGCATGAAAATGCACGGTGCCATTCCGTCAGATATCTGGAAGATAAGGACAATTTGTTGCAAAAGTTTTTTATCTTCAGTCGATTTTTCCGGAATAGGCAAGCGGCTTTTACATGGCCTTTTTAGAGGAAAACCTTCATCCATTTTTACTCGCAGCCATCGAAAAAAGAGCTCTGACATCGTTGTTCAGCCGGGGAGGTGATAAATTTTCGGACAGGATGGATCTCTGTCAGTCAGGACGAACAGCGGCGTCCTTACAGCACTGCGGGGCTGGTTGACAGCCAGGTTAAATGGATATCCCGCCATCGATTCGGAAAATTCAGGATACAGTAATCGGTTCAAAGCTTTACCTAAAGCCGTTCTTCAAATTGAATTTGCTTTTCTCCTGCTGCACAGGTGTAAATGATTCGTTTTTTCGGCCAGATAACCAAGTTTTCATATAAGAATAAAAGGAGTGTCGGCATCATGGGGCTTAGAAAACACAGGGGGCATCTGATCACACTTTTCATTGCAGTATCGCTCGTTTTATCGGCATGCGGTTCCGCCTCCGCTTCCGCAACGTCGTCATCATCTTCCAAAAAGAACATTAAATTGCTGAATGTGTCTTACGATCCGACACGAGAATTATATAAACAGTACAATCAGCTATTTTCTTCCTACTGGAAAAAGAAAACCGGCCAGACCGTAACCATCCAGCAGTCCCACGGCGGATCCGGCGCCCAGGCCAGAGCCGTTATTGACGGACTGAACGCCGATGTCGTGACTTTGGCATTGTCCGGCGATGTCAACTCCATTGCCGCGGCAACAAATAAAATCTCGCCCAATTGGCAAAGCAGGCTTCCGGACCATTCGGCGCCTTATACTTCAACCATTGTTTTTCTTGTGCGCAAAGGCAATCCAAAGCATATCACAGACTGGAACGACCTCACAAAGAAAGGCATCGGCATCATCACGCCTAATCCGAAAACGTCAGGCGGCGCGCGATGGAACTTTCTGGCGGCCTGGGCCTACGCCGACAAAAAATACAACGGCGATCAGACAAAGGATAAACAATTTCTAAAATCCATTTTCAGCAATGTCAAAGTACTTGATTCCGGTGCACGCGGCGCAACGACGACATTTACGACGCGCGGTGTCGGCGATGTGCTCATTGCCTGGGAAAATGAAGCTCTGCTGAGCCTTAATGAACCCGGCGGAAAAGATAAGTACCAGATTGTCTATCCTTCCGTCAGCATTCTGACCGAACCGACCGTTTCCGTTGTCGATAAAAATGCCCAGAAAAACGGAACGACAGCGGCTGCAACGGCCTATTTAAAATATCTCTATACAAAACCGGCACAGGAGGTTATTGCCAAAAATTATTACCGTCCGCGCAATCAGAGCGTACTGGCCGACTATCGAAAGCTTTATCCGAACATTCCGCTTGTGAAAATCGACGATCCGCTATTCGGGGGATGGAAAAAGGCGCAAAAGAAGTTTTTTGATGACGGAGGCATCTTTGATCAGATCTACAGCGGAAAAAGCTAAACATATTTGAAATTCAACGAAGGATGAAGAAGCCATGCCCATGATTCGTTTGCGTACAAAAACAAAATCAAACAGAAGGCAGATTATTCCGGGTTTCGGCCTGTCGATGGGGCTTTCCTTAGCCTATCTCTCCATGCTGGTTCTGATCCCCCTGTCGATGATTTTTATTTACACATCGCAATTAGGGTGGAACGGTTTTTTGAATGAAATCAGGCAGCCTGTCGTCGTCGCCTCCTTTGAGCTCAGTTTTACAACGTCATTGATCGCCGCCTTCATTAATCTGGTGCTCGGCGTTCCGACTGCCTGGGTTCTGGTTCGTTATTCTTTCCCGGGAAGGAAACTGATCGACGGTCTTCTCGATCTGCCTTTCGCCCTGCCGACATCGGTAGCCGGCATTACGCTTGCCACGCTTTATTCAACGAACGGCTGGATCGGCAGACTGCTTCCGTTTAAAGTTTCTTATACACCGCTCGGAATTATCGTTGCCCTGATTTTAATCGGCATGCCGTTTGTTGTCCGGATTGTCGAACCCGTGCTTCAAAATTTAGATAAAGCGGACGAAGAAGCTTCTGCGACTCTGGGGGCCAGTCGCTGGCAGACTTTACTTCATGTAGTTTTTCCCCACATTCGTTCGGCCGCGTTTTCCGGTTTTGCCCTTGCTTTTTCGCGCGCGCTCGGAGAATACGGATCGGTTGTTTTCATCTCGGGCAACATGCCTTTTAAAACGGAAATTGCTCCCCTTGTGATCATGACAAAACTGGAAGAATTCGATTACAACGGCGCAACATCGGTGGCGTTAGTCATGCTTGTCCTGTCCTTTATCATCCTGCTGACGATCAACGTCACCCAGTGGCATTCAAAACGCCGCTATACACATTACTGACAGAAAGGAGGAACAGCCTTGCCGGAGCTGTCATTGTCTTCTGAATCGGAATTATCCGGACAGATCTCTAAAAATCGGGAAATACTGACAGAGCCCTTCTGGGTAAGAAGCCTGCTTACATCGATCGTCATTCTTTTTGTCTTTGTCTTTTTGATTCTTCCGCTGATTTTCATTTTTGCGGAAGCTTTCAAACAGGGGATAGCAGTATACTGGGCTTCCAATTCCGATCCCGACGCCACCTCATCTATTTTGCTGACGCTTACCGTTCTGATTGCCGTTGTGCCGATCAATACCTTTTTCGGCGTATTGCTTGCCTGGACATCGACAAAGTATCGTTTCAGGGGAAAAGGCCTTTTAGTTTCTTTGGCCGACCTCCCCTTCTCCATTTCGCCGGTGATCGGGGGCCTGATTTTCGTTCTATTGTTCGGAGATCATAGTTTTCTGGGAAAATGGCTGGAGAGTCAGAACATCGCGCTTGTTTTCAATACAACCGGAATTGTGATTGCGACTTTATTTGTCACTTACCCGTTTGTTGCCAGAGAGCTTATCCCTTTAATGGAGAATCAGGGAAATTCAGAAGAAGAGGCCTCGCTGATTCTCGGAGCCGGAACGTTTCATACCTTTCTCAAGATCACATTGCCCAACATAAAGTGGGGGCTGCTTTACGGCATCATTCTCTGCAGCGCCCGGGCAATCGGCGATTTTGGGGCGGTATCCGTCGTATCCGGACATATCGTCGGGCAGACCAATACGATGCCGCTTCAGGTTGAAACGTTTTACAACAGTTATCAGATGACAGCGGCATTTTCATTGTCGTCACTGATGTCGCTCATTGCCATTGCCTCTCTTATTTTAAAAAGCTACTTCGATCGCAAGAAAGTTAAAAATGAATAGACGGGGGATGTGCCCACGTGGGGATCGAATTGAGAAACATTTCAAAGGCATACGGTCGTTACCAAATCTTAAAAAATATCAGCCTGACGATTCACAGCGGGGAATTGGTAGCCTTATTGGGCCCCTCTGGATCGGGAAAAACCTCCCTGCTGAGAATTGTAGCAGGTCTTGAGTTTGCGGATGAAGGAACCATCCTGTTCCAGGGAAAAAATTTGACAGGTGCATCCATTAAAAAACGGAAAGCCGGATTCGTTTTCCAGCACTATGCCCTGTTCAACAACATGACGGTCCATGAAAACGTCGCTTACGGATTGAAAGTGAAGCCGCGAAAAGATCGGCCGTCAAAAAAAGAAATACGGGAAAAAGTGGCCGGGCTCCTTCATCTTGTCAGGCTTGAATCATACGGAGACAGGTACCCCTCGCAGTTATCCGGAGGGCAGCGTCAGCGTGTCGCACTGGCCCGCGCACTGGCTATTGAGCCCCAGATTTTACTGCTCGACGAACCCTTCGGCGCACTGGATGCGAAAGTTCGCAAAGAACTGCGCCGCTGGCTGCGGCGGCTGCACCGGCAATATAATATGACCAGCCTGCTCGTCACACACGACCAGGAGGAAGCTTTTGAAGTGGCCGACCGCGTGGTCATCATTAACAAAGGAAAAATTGAACAGACGGGGACGCCGGCCGAAGTCTATGAAAATCCTGCCAATCCTTTCGTTTATGACTTTATCGGGAACGTCAATCAAGTGCGGGGCAGGATCCGTCAGGGCTACTTCGTCAATGGAGATATCCGGATACCTTTTGAAGGTGGTAGCCAGGGAGAGACGAGCGGCGTCGCTTTTATCAGGCCCGATCAGATGACGATCACCGCATCGGATCAAAGGGCAGGCGAACGGGCATTTTCAGCTACGGTCACCCATATTCATCCTGTAGGGCCCGTCATCAGGCTCGATCTGGAAAGGCCGGATGCCGGCCAGCGTCTGGAGGCGGTAGTGACAAAGCAGGAATTTGAAAAGATCTCGTTAAGCGAGCAGCAGCATGTTTTTCTGGAGCCCAGGCAGGCCAAAGTATTCACCATCGGTGCATCCGCCGGGGAACAGCGAACTTAAGCCGGTTCCATGAATGTTCCGCATCCGCTTAGTATTTTTTGATTAAGGAAAGAAGGGATACCTTGAATAGAAACAGCCTGACCTATGAAACCTGGCCTGAACATCAGCTTCCTGAATTTGCGGCGGATCATCCGCTAAAAGGGGCGGATCGTGTCCTGCGCTGGACATACGATACGTACGGCGATCGAGTTGTTTACTCGTGCAGCTTTGGCGTTGAGAGCATCGTGCTGATTGATCTAATCAATCAGATCAAAGAAGATGCAACGGTCCTCTTTTTAGATACGGATTTCCATTTCAAAGAAACCTATGAACTGGTCGATCGTGTAGAAGGGCGCTACCCCCGCCTTCATGTGATCCGGCAAAAGCCGCTTCTGACGCCGGCCGAACAGGCGGCCAAGTACGGTGCATCGTTATGGTCCCGGCAGCCCGATCTCTGCTGCCGGATCAGAAAAGTCGAACCGCTGTCCAGGAGTCTTAAAAACTATGATGCCTGGATTTCCGGACTCCGGCACGAGCAGTCGCCTACCCGAAGAAACGTGCAATCTGTCAACAAGGATGAAAAGTTTCAATCGATCAAAATCTGTCCGCTGATTCACTGGACCTGGCAGGAAGTATGGGACTATGTCCGGCTCCATAATCTGCCTTACAATCCTCTCCATGACCGGAACTATCCAAGCATCGGCTGTGCCTATTGCACATCGCCCGTCACGGAAGGCGGCGATCTGCGGGCCGGACGATGGAGCGCTTTCGACAAAACGGAATGCGGTCTTCATATAAACAGTCAGAATAAAAGATAACAAACTTTCGCGCCATGTTTTCATTTCTTCATACAAAAGAACTGCAGTGAAGGCGCCTGCCTGTTCGTGTTTTCATGTTTCATGAAACACCATGCGGCTGCCGCATAGAAAAAGGAGTGGGAACAAAAATGACAAACGCTGCTCATGGCGGCCGGCTCGTTAATCGCCAGTCTTTCGGTAAAGATACCTCCGAAATAAAAAAGACGGTAGCGATTGACCGTGTCGCACTCAGCGATCTTGAATTGATCGCAAACGGGACCTACAGCCCGCTTACCGGCTTTCTCGATGAAGAAAATTATCATTCCGTTGTGGAAACGATGCACTTGAAAAACGGACTGGCCTGGACGATTCCGATCACGCTTCCCGTATCGGAACAGACGGCAGGTGCCGTATCGGCCGGGGACAAAGTCAAACTGAGTTATAACGGAGAGATTTACGGCATTCTCGACGTGACGGAAAAATTTCGTCCTGATAAAGAAAAGGAAGCAGCCCGCGTCTACCTGACCACTGATCCGGAACATCCGGGCGTCCGGCGCCTTTTCAGCCGCGGCCCGATCAATCTGGCGGGTCCGGTCGAACTGATCAGGCGGTCGCCGCGCCCGGCAGAATTTGCGCGCGATTATCTTGATCCGGCCGAAACAAGACGGCTGTTCACAGAAAAGGGCTGGCGGACGATCGTCGGCTTTCAGACGCGCAATCCGATCCACCGGGCTCATGAACATATCCAGAAAACAGCGCTTGAGACAGTCGACGGGCTTTTTATCAACCCGCTTGTCGGCGAAACAAAGGCAGACGACATCCCGGCCGGCATCCGGATGCGCAGCTACCACGTCCTGATCGACAACTATTATGTCAAAGAGAGAACGGCGTTAGCCGTCTTCCCCGCCGCGATGCGCTATGCAGGACCGAGGGAAGCCGTCTTTCACGCGATCTGCCGCAAAAATTTCGGCTGTACGCATTTTATTGTCGGACGCGATCATGCCGGTGTCAAAGATTACTACGGGCCCTATGACGCGCAAAAAATTTTCGCGCACTTCACGCGCAAGGAACTTGATATACAAACCCTGTTTTTCGAAAACAGCTATTACTGTACGAAATGC
The DNA here is from genome assembly GCF_036598985.1 of Sporolactobacillus sp. KGMB 08714. Taxonomy (NCBI): domain Bacteria; kingdom Bacillati; phylum Bacillota; class Bacilli; order Caryophanales; family Sporolactobacillaceae; genus Sporolactobacillus; species Sporolactobacillus sp. KGMB 08714. Next base: position 195,191 of record NZ_JAUUBW010000023.1, on the reverse strand, counting down.
GGCGGAATGGCTTCCAATAAGACCTGCCCCCATGATTCGTCGTTTCATGTCGCTCTCTCCGGGACAAAGGTCAGGGCCATGCTGCGGGCAGGCGTCCGTCCCCCCGAAACATTCAGCAGGCCCGAAGTCGTCGATGTCCTGATCGAGGGACTGAATCGAAAACAGACGGCAAATGCCGATCATCAGGAGGTCTGAACTCATGAACCCTATCGTCCAGCACCCGGCAACCGTAAAAAAAGCCGACCGTGAGAAAGCAAGCGGTCATAAAGGAGCGGTCGTTTGGCTGACGGGACTGTCCGGGTCCGGCAAATCGACATTGGCCAATCGCGTGGAAGCCGCACTCTTCTCCCGCGGTATCCGCACCTATTTGCTTGACGGAGACAACATCCGCAGCGGTTTGAACAGCGACCTTGGTTTTTCGGACGCCGACCGAAAGGAAAATATCCGCCGGATCAGCGAAGTTGCCAAACTGTTCGTCGACAGCAATGCCGTCGTCCTGACTGCATTCATTTCTCCATTTAGAAAGGATCGTCTTGCAGCCAGAAAACGGTTCGAAAGCGACGAATTTATAGAAATTTATGTCGCGTGCCCGCTGAAAGTCTGCGAATCACGCGATCCGAAAGGTCTGTATCAAAAAGCCCGCTCCGGTATCATCAGCGATTTCACAGGTATTGATTCCCCCTATGAAGCGCCGGAATCACCGGAACTTGTCGTCGACACCGATAAACAAACGCTTCCTGAAAGTGCGGATCAGATTGTCCGTTTTCTTGAAAAAAGAGGCATTATCGGCAGAGTGACGGATCAGGCCTAAACGGGACAGCCAACGTCGATCAGATCCGAAGGAACACGGCGGCTGCGGCTTCCGGAACAGAACCGGAATGAAAAGGACTCATTTTCATCCGGCCCTTTTTCAGACGCTTTTCAGACCCAAAAACAAATAAAGGAAAAAAGCGGAGAGAAAAGGCCGGGCTTTTCTCTCCGCTTAATTATTTTTTGGCGGCTTTCAGGTCAGCCTCTTCCTGCCTGATCAGGCTCTGAAAAGGCCCGGACGGCCCTGAAAACCGCGCCGCCGCAGCCCATGTCAATCATTTGAAAAAAGGCCGTCCTACAAACTATCGGTTGCGGCCATTCCCGGCATAGAAATTTTTATCCCATAAAAAGCGCGCCGAACAGCAGTGCGCCGGCAATGATAAAAGCCGGGTGGAGCCTGAACCGCTGCATCAGAATGAAGCTGAGTGTGCCGATCACGATCATCGGCAGCCAGCCGGACGCCTGTTCGGATGCGGCAAAAAAGTTATATGCCATCATGCCGAGCATGACGACAATGATCGGGCGGATCAACATCGTCAGCCGCCTTACCTTGGGGGAGTCCTTGAATCTGTACAACAGTTTGAGCAGCAGAATCAGCAGAATCAGCGACGGGGCGACCGTCGCGAAGATGGCAATCAGCGAACCGGCGGCTCCCCCTTTTGCAAAGCCTATATAGCCGGCCAGTTCCGGCGCAATCGGGCCGGGAAGCGAGTTGGCAAATGCGAGCACGTTGCTGAAGGTGGTGACCGACATCCAGTGGTAGCGGCCGACGACCTCGTTTTCGATCAGCGGGATCGATGCCGGTCCTCCGCCGTAGCCGAGAATGCCGGGAATGAAAAACGCAAGGAAAATCCGCCAGTAAAGAATCATTTTCGCCCACCTGCCGATTCTTTCCGTTTCACAGGCATAATGAGCACATAGAGTAAAGTCAGTGCGATCAGTATCGGCGGCTGAACATGGAGGATTTCCATCAAAATGAAACTGACTGCGATCAGAATCAGACTGACCGTCCAGCCCATCCCCTTTTTAGCGCTTGAAACGAATCGCCAGGTCAACTGTGCCATCAGCACACCGACAACCGGAAGTACAGCCTGCGTCATCCCTCTGACCCATCTCTGCTGCTGAAAAACATCGAGAAAGCCGAGCAGGACGATTAACGCGACCACCATCGGAAAGACGCAGGCAACCAGTGCCGTCAGCAGACCGCCGATCCCCTTCAGCTTCCAGCCGATATAACCGGCCAGTTTCGTATTGATCGGACCCGGCAGTGCATTGGCTATAGCCACAATATCGCCGAATTCCTCGAGAGCCATCCACTTGTACTTTTTGACAACCTCGGCCTCAATCAGCGGAATCCCCGAAGGACCGCCGCCGAAGCTCAAAATGCTTGAACGGAAAAAGGCAATGAAAATATCTGAATAGTGAGCCCGAGGGCCTCCTTTTGCCGCCGCCCGCTTTCCCCGGCCGTCCTTTTCTATCTGCGCCATCCAATCGACCTTTCTGTTCATATGTCTTCTGCTGCTTTTTTGTCTGAATACTTATTTTAAAACACCATTTATTAAGTTCATACCTTTTCAGGCAAACATTTTTTTAACTTTTTAACAGCCGGCAGTGTGCGGTCCCCGCTCAGACTGAACTTCAGATTGTGATCGGACAGCATCGAAAAAGAACCTTTTCAGCGCCGTCTGTCTCTTCCGGACTGTTTGTATTATCCAAAGTTAAGGAGCGGTTTCTGCAGAACACTCCGCACCTCGTCAGTCGTTCGTACGTTACATGAATACAAGATCTTCAACTTCGCCTATAACGGCGGGGGACGCTTAAATTATTTCCATGCGACGAGCAGGCTATTGAGAACGGATGCTCGGTATTTGTTCAGTTCCGGGATCACCATGCGGCGATCATCCCGTCGGCCCGCGATTCCGTGCCCCCTGTCAGGACACCGGTATCGTTGTTCCGCCAGATAATCTGTCCGCGGCCGAAGGAACCCGGATCGAGAGCGACTTCAATGTGATGCCCGCGTCTTGCCAGCGCACGGGCGATCGAATTGGGAAAATCCGGTTCAACGATGACCTTTTTCCCGCTTATCCACTGCCACCGCGGCGCATCAAGCGCAGCCTGGGGATGAAGATGAAAGTCGATCGTGTTTGTAATCACCTGCAGATGGCCCTGAGGCTGCATGTACCCTCCCATGACGCCAAACGGGCCGACTGGTTTCCCGGCCCGGGTAAGGAAACCCGGAATGATGGTGTGGTACGTCTTTTTCCCCGGAGCAAGTGCATTGGCATCCGTTTCATTCAGCGAAAAAGTATGACCGCGATTTTGAAGCGATATACCGGTTTCCGGGATGACGACGCCTGATCCGAAGCCTTTGTAATTGCTCTGAATGAATGAAACCATGTTGCCTTCCCCGTCGGCCGCCGCAATATAGACTGTCCCGCCCTGCGGAAGCGTCCCGGCTGCCGGCTCAAGCGCCTCAGTCCTTATCAGCTCGGAGCGTTTTCGCGCATATTCCTCCGACAGAAGATAAGAAACTTCATCTGTCATGCATCGGGGATCCGTAATGTATTTTTTACCATCTGAGAAAGCAAGTTTCAAAGCCTCAATCAGTTTATGGCTTGTATTTGCAGATTCCCTGAAGTTCAGGTCAAAGTTTTTAAGAATGTTCAGTGCGATCAGTGCAATAAGGCCCTGACCGTTCGGCGGCATCTCCCAAACATCGTAGCCGCGATAATTGACCGAGATCGGATCCACCCATTGCGGCCGATAATCCTCAAGATCGCTCTTTCTGATAAAGCCCCCGTGTTCTGTCGAAAAACGGTCAATTCGTTCTGCAAGATCACCCTTGTAAAAGGCTTCTGCCCGTGTTTCGGCAATTTTTTGCAGCGTTGCGGCCATTGCCGGAGAGGACCACATCTCTCCGGCCCGGGGCGCGCGGCTGTCCGGCGCAAACGTGTCAAACCACGGCTTGAACAGCGGGTCGGCCGGCTTTTCATGAAAGCGCCGATAGGCTGTCTCCCAGTTCTTTGCCACAATGGGAGACAGCGGAAAGCCATTTTTTGCATAGTTGATTGCAGGTTCCAAAAGGTCTGCAAACGGAAGCCTGCCGAAACGGCGGGAACATTCCGCCCATGCTGCCGGTGCACCCGGAACCATAACCGGTTCAAAACCATGCACGGGCATGGCATCATAGCCTCTTTTTCTGACTGCATCGATCGATATTGACTGCGGAGCGACCCCGCTCGCATTCAGGCCGTGTAATTTCCCCTCTGTCCAGATCAGTGCAAACGCGTCGCTTCCGATCCCGTTCGATGTCGGTTCAAGAACCGTCAAACTGGCTGCCGTCGCAACGGCGGCATCGATCGCATTCCCGCCTCGTCTTAATATATCCAGCCCGGCCTGCGCCGCAAGCGGCTGTGCCGTCGCCACCATGCCTTTCCGTGCAAAGACCGGTGTCCTGCGAACCTGATAAGGAAAATCCTGATAATCGAAGTGCAATTGAACTGCCCCCTGTCTCCCTTTTGTTTTTTCGAATTAACCTTATTTTAAATTATAATAGCGAAAAATCTTTGAAACAATGATAACCTCGGTCAACAGTTGCTGCTGTATTCCGGAACTTCATCATGGACACTGCCTTTGTTCCTCATCAGGCGGCCGATCGGTTCTTTATCGCTGTTTATAACAGATACACCCTAAGCTCGTTTTGCATTGCGGCAGCGATCCGGCACAACGGTCCGGATTTCCCGATGCAAAAAGGACACCGCATTGTCCGGCCTTCAAAAGTCGGACCATCAGGCAGCGAAGGGAGTGTAAAAAAAATAGGTATCCCCTCAACTCATGTATCCAGCCGGGCCGCGGCGTGAAAATGCCATCGGTTCCTCTGAAAAGCGATCGATTTGCACGGGCGGCAGTCTATTCCTCCGAATGTTCATGCAAACAGCGGTGCATTCCTCTGAAGGGAGATATCCTGCGTTACATGGGCGGAAACGCCTGATCTTTTTTTCGGACCGCTGCGTACTCCTGCAAGTCGGGATGAAAATCGCCGGGAAACGAGAATGTATCATCAGTAAAAGTGAAAAATATCTACAGTTCAGCGTGAAAAACCGACAGTAATCGGATTGAAATCAATAAGAGTGAATAATCGGCCGGTTTGGGTATCCTTCCGGCCGGATTTCGGGTTCTATCGGCCAATTCCCGGTCCCTTCCGGCCAAATTCAAGGTTCTTCCGGCCGAATTCGCACCCCTTCCGGCCGAATTCCGGGTTCTATCGGCCGGGTTCCGGTGTTAGGCACAGTTTTTCGGTCGGCGCAGAAGTTTATTAATCGCCGAAATGCTCTGTTTCCAAGAGATTATGGTTTCAGAAGGGGTCGATCATCAATCGACGCCGCAGCAGAATGATGAGCTGAGGGGATATCCGTAAAATAAAAAATGGGGTTGTTCCATCATCGAAAAATCGATGATGGAACAACCCCATCTAAATTCCTAATTCCAGTCCCAGTCCGCGGGCTGCTTAATCAAAAGGCCTATGGAACAGCCTCCGGATTTGATTGTCTACGGCATTTCCCGCAGCCGGATTTTCTCAAAAAACGCTGCTTTGCGTCCAGTCATTTGTTATTGGCCGTTTGTTCCGGTGCCTGCCTGATCCGCGTTTGTTGATTGCGCAGCGGACGACGGGGCTTTCACATCAGTCGTTCCTTTAGCCATATAGGCTTCCGGACTGACCGGTGCATCGTTTTTGCGGATTTCAAAATGCAGATGGGTCCCGATGCTTTTGTTGAATGCTTCCGTACCGGCCGTACCGATTGTTTCGCCCTGAGCAACCTGCTGTCCAAGCGATACGTTGATCGACGCCAGGCTCTGGTAAAGGGTTTCAACTCCATTGCTGTGTTTGATCGTTACCACATAGCCGAGAAGGCTGTCTTTTTTCGCTTCCGTCACTTTTCCGCTCATCGCCGCCGTTACCGTAAACGCTTTTCCATCTTTCGCTCCAATGTTGATGCCCGTATTTTGGACGTAAGTTTGATCATAGTTTACGAGAGCGGCTTGCTGTTCCTGCTGCGATCCGTTGACATCATAGTAAGGCTGAATGACTTTTGTGTCCGCCTGGACGGCCGGCCATTCAAATACTTCGGCAGTGGCGGCCGCCGGCGCAGCCGGCTTGTCCTGATTAAATACAACCTGGTTTTCTTCCTTCTGATTCTTTGCCTGCTCCGTGCCCAGTACCTGAAACAGGAGCATGCCTGTTATAACCAGAGAAGCCGCGCCAAGATATAAGGCAGGATAGAACCAGCGCCGTTTTGCTAGTTTGCGAAGACCGGTCAGCTCTTTCTCCTGTGAATTCTTTTGATTCTTGTCTTCTGTCATCTTGCATCACCTCAGCAATCATTGTGATCAGATTGCGGGCGATCTATACATCGGCAATGAAAAAATGCCGATTTTTTTCAGAAAAATCGGCTATTTCTTTAAAAAAGCAAAATTTGTTTCCTATTTTCTGAGATTTGGTCCCCTATTCGAACCGTTTTCCCGAATTTCTTTAAACAATCATGCCTCTTTGCTGTGATTTAATTTATGGCAACAGCATGATCGGCGGTCACGGTCATCCGGCTGATCGAGGTCCCCCGATAGTAGTATGCGGCAATCTGAGCGGCATTCTTTCCTTCTCCCGCCATTCCATCGGCTCCGTACTGGCTCATGCCGACGTCGTGCCCGCTGCCGCTCATGGTCGCAATAATCCGGCCGCCGTTCCGGATCAGCTGAAAGTCGGTAGAAGCAAGATTCAATTTTTCACGTATCTCTCTTCCCGTAAAGTCACGGCCGGCGATCCGGTAAACAGCAATGTGATGAGTCGCCGTTCGCCGGATTACTTTGCCGAGTTCGCCGCTTCCGCCGCCCGGTTTAACATGAAGAGCATGTTCTACTTCGGCAGCGGCGAGCGTTTTTTCGGTTTTATATTTCGGAGAAAGTTTATCCCATGGACTCGGCACGGACCTCAGATAGGGAACGTCCGCCGTCCAATAGTCGGCAGCGTTTTCCGTCTGTCCGTTACTTGTCGAGAAAAAAACAGGGGTAATCAGTTTTCCCCGGTAGGTGATGACCTCATTTTCCGTCTGTGACACGGCCGCTTCGACTTTTGCCATTCTCCGCCCGTAATCCTTTCCCCATATCTTTTCCAGATCTTGACGGCTCTTATACACCTGATTCTGTACGGTATCCGTCACCGCGGCAGTCGGGTTATCGATTATCCGTCCTATAATATAGGTGCGTGCCGCAAGGGCCTGCGCCTTCAGTGCTTCGAGATGAAAAGTCGCCGGCATTTCCGAAGCGACCACTCCGGCCAGGTAGTCATCAAGCGCAACATGATCGGTCTTTCCCTGTGCCGACCGGTAAACGGCGACAGTGACAGCCGGGGGCCGGTCCTTTTCGACGGCTGCCTGCGGCAGAGCCTTCCCCGCCTGCAGTGCCGGCTGCTGCCGGCCGCTGTTTTGCGAAAAGAGCAGAACGATGGCGGCTGGAACAGCCATGGCAGCTAGAGAAAAAAGGAACAGCAGTGCGGCGGCTTTCTTCATATTCTGACCTCCAACACATTTTTACCCTATTTCTATGCCTGTCCGGCCCCTCATAGAACTTAAGAGGGCAAACCCGGCAGCCGCTCTGCACCCTTCAACGTCGGATCGGGAGCCTCGCTTTTTATTGACGAATCCGGTCTAAATAAATTTAGGAGGCATATAATGCTGAGTGGGCAGAGCCCGCCGCCGTTACAAAAACTTCGGCATCTTCTTTGCTCATATACGGCGGTCTATCGGCTTAAAAGGCTATGTTCTCCTTCGACAGCCGATAAAAATCCCGGCAACAATCAACATTTCACTGCTAACGGCCGATATATGTATGGAGGATTGATATTTCAGACGATAGTCGTACTGCGTGAGCCCCGTTTTATCTTGGGGTAAAAAAAAGAGACGCCGGTTTTATCACCGCATCTCCGTCAGATCTTTTGATTTGATTATGCAAATTTCGGATTGATTCCGATCTGTGTTCCCAGCGGCTCCGCGACAGCCGCTGCGGGCTGTTCCGCTTCTTCAACACGCACGCGTTCAATCTCGGCGCCGAGTGCCCGCATTTTCCCCGCCAGATCGACGTAACCGCGGTCGATATGGTGCAGGCCATTGACACGTGTATAGCCCTTGGCGGCAAGGCCCGCAATCACAAGCGCCGCTCCGGCGCGCAGATCGGTAGCCGCTACTTCGGCCCCCTGCAGATCGCACGGAGCGCTGACAATGGCAGAACGGCCGTCAATCTTGATCGAGGCGTTCATCCTCCGAAATTCTTCGACATGCATAAAACGATTTTCAAATACCGTTTCCGTTATGACGGAGGTTCCGGCTGCTTTAAGAAGCAACGCCATCATCGGCGCCTGCAGATCCGTCGGGAAACCCGGATGAGGCATTGTCTTAACATCTACAGCCTGCAAATGATCCGTCCCAATGACACGGATACCGCCCAGTTCCTGATCCACTTCAACGCCCATTTCGCGCAATTTGGCGATCAGAGGGCGCAGCGCATCCGCTTCGGCATTTTCAACCAGTACATTGCCGCCTGTAATGGCTGCGGCAATCATGTACGTTCCTGCTTCAATCCGATCGGGCAGAATGGTGTGTTCCGCACCGTGCAGCTGATCAACACCGATGATTCTGATTTTGCTTGTGCCGGCGCCGCTCACTTTTGCACCCATCGCGTTGAGGTACTGTGCCAGACTGACGATTTCCGGCTCGCATGCCGCATTATCGAGGATTGTTTCGCCTTTTGCCAGCGAGGCCGCCATAATGATATTTTCTGTGGCGCCGACACTCGGGAAGTCGAGACAGATGATCGAACCCTTCAGTCTTCCGTCGACGCGTGCTTCAATACAGCCGTTCCCGATCGTCACGTCTGCGCCCATCGCTTCAAATCCTTTAAGATGCTGATCAATCGGCCTGGATCCGATTGCACACCCGCCGGGAAGAGCGATTTTGGCATGACCGATCCTTGCCAGGAGAGGACCCATGACAAGAAAAGACGCCCGCATTTTCCGTACATACTCAAAAGGAGCTTCCGTTAATAATTCGGCCACCGCATTGACGGTAATCGTTCCGTTTTTATAACTTACCGATGTGTTCAAATAGCGCAAGACTTCGTTTATCGTGTATACATCAGCCAGTTCCGGTACATTATATATTGTGCTTATGCCTTCGTTTGCCAGCAGCGAAGCGGCAATTACGGGAAGTACAGCGTTTTTCGCGCCTTCAATTTTAACTGAGCCAGAAAGCCGTTTCCCTCCACGAACAATAATTTTCTCCAAACTTTTCCCCTCCGCGTCCATTTATCTCTCGCTCGATCCGGAAGTGCCCTCCGTGCTACATCCAGTGCATAGCGGTTCCGTTTCTTGGAAACCATACTCTACATTAATATTCAACCGTAATGATTGGCGTGCCCAAAGTGATGGCGACACGGCCATCGTCATTTCTTAAAGCCACCTGAAGATTCATTTTTTGTTTTCCGGAATAAATGCCATCGTTCCATGTCTTAGTATATGCGGATATCGATACAAACGTTTTTTCATCCACTTGTTCAATGGGAACAGCTGAAAACAGCTTCAGATAGCGTTCTCCTTCTTCAGATAAGCCAAGACTCATTTTATCACTCCCATGGGCCTTTACACAAGAGAAGAATTGCTCTTGTCCGCTGAAAATTTCAGCCGTATCTTTCTTCATTTGCTGTTCTTGAGCCGGCCACCGGTCCGCCTGAAATGAATGACTTTGGAATTGGTAGAGCAAGGCCGTTTGCAGACGGCTGCCGACAGGATAAGCAAGATAAGTTATTCTGATTTCCGTTCCTGACGGCTTTGATTTTTTTACGCCTTCCCAGCCTGTGTACTCATCCTTTTTCCCGATTTTATGCCAAGCGTAACCGGCAAACTTTCCAGTCATCTGACCGGCCTTTTCCTGAAATTCCCCTTCATTGTCCATGGCCTGCTGTTGCTCGCGCGCATAGACCGTCCAACTGTCGACTGCTGCGGAACGCTCCTTCAGTGCTTTAACAAACAAAGGAACACGATCCATTGCATCCGTTCGTCCGGTAAAAGTGCTGTTGTCAGCCGCCTTGCCTGCATAGGTTCCGCTGAAAATCAGCGAAGCGATTAAAAAAGCAGCCAGTGCGAACAATAAGTTCCGAAACATATATTTCACGCCCCTCTCCCTTTTTCAGTATTTCCTTTAGAGAGAGGAAGGTATACTTGGAACTTTTCGTCAGCACAGGCGTTGATTCGCGCCTAATCGACCGCTTTTTCCTCCTGCCTCGAGAAATGTTCAGCCGTAAATCTTAGGCAGCGTCAGCGACCAGTCTATATAGCTGAGAAAGAACTCGGCTACCGGATAGCTGATGGCAATAGCCAGGAGAACATACAGAACTCTCACTTGCGGGCTTTTCGGATGACGAAACAAATCGTCAATTTTGAGGCCTTGGAGCGCCCACCACGTCAGAACCAGCGTAATCAGATGAACCAGGAGACTGATCAGGGCCTGTAGGCCGACATTCATGATCTTTGACACCTGCCTGAGCCTTAAATATGTATTGCTCCCTCCCACTTCTGCGCTTCAGCACAGATTGCCGCTTAAATCCGGTTAATGAAAAGCAGCATACTTGCAAAAGCAGGCCAAAAGTGGAAACTTACCAGCCATCTCCTTGTCTGTTACACAAATGTAATATAACAGTAATACAAGAATAATCTTGATTGACCTGTGTATATTCTAACGCGATTGACATAAAATGACCATACTTTTAACGATGATTGTTTTTTCAGAATTAATACATGATGTCGAAAAAAAGCATTTTGTTACAATTTCATTACTTGAAATTGCGGTATTTCCCGATATTGTTACAAAATCGAAACCGAATCGGTCCGCAGAGGTTTGCAACATTTACCAGGCCTGCATGCCGGAAATTCGCCGATAAATTCATTATATCGGTTATTTCTAAACAAAAAATGAACAAATAGGATCGCGTCCGCTTTTTCAGACAGACCGGCAGCTAAAAAAAGAAGAGCGCCTCAAAAGTCGAAATACCGGCTTTGAGACGCCCTTTATCGGAAAGGCCGACTGCCTCTCCCTGTAATCAGCTTTCCTGGACTTTTTCTTTGATGGCGGCCGTACTCAGACGCAATTCGGCTCGTTTGAGTTTCAGCAGAGCCGCCGCATAACCTTCCGAGCTCTCGTGCAACGTGCTGAGCGCCTTCTGAGCCTCATCGCGGGCTTTCTGCGCCCTTTCGACATCAATCTGATCTTTCATTTCGGCAGCTTCCGAGAGAATCGAGATCCGATCAGGAGCCACCTGGATAAATCCGCCGTGAACGGCCGCATAATCAACATTTTCTTCATTTTCGTGTTTTAAGCGAACCAGGGCGATTTCAAGAGGAGCGACAATCGGCATATGATGCGGGAGTATCCCCATCTCGCCGCTCGTCGCCCGCACGCATACCATGTGAACGTCTCCTTCATAGATCTTGCCCGCGGGTGTGACGATATCCGTATGCACTGTACTCATCTGCAAGCCCCCTTTTGATGGTCTGACCGATTCATCCGATCCCGGACAGATCAGGCCAGTTGTTTCGCTCTTTCCAGAACATCTTTCATCGTTCCGGTGTTCCGGAAGGCTTCTTCGGGAACATCGTCATATTTGCCGTCGAGGATGCCCTTGAATCCCTTTATCGTTTCCTCAACCGGAACATAAGATCCCGGAACGCCGGTGAACTGTTCGGCAACGTGGAAGTTCTGGCCAAGGAAGAACTGGATGCGGCGGGCACGGCTGACAGTCAGCTTGTCTTCATCGGAAAGTTCGTCCATGCCGAGAATCGCAATAATATCTTGAAGTTCGCGGTACTTCTGCAGTGTCTGCTGAACACGTTCGGCAATTTCGTAGTGCTCTTCGCCGACTATCTCCGGAGCGAGCGCACGCGATGTCGACGCCAGCGGATCGACGGCAGGATAAATACCGATCTGCGTCAGTGAGCGTTCCAGGTTCGTTGTTGCGTCAAGGTGTGAGAACGTGGTTGCCGGAGCGGGATCGGTATAATCGTCGGCAGGCACATACACGGCCTGAATCGACGTTACAGAGCCCTTATTTGTCGACGTGATCCGTTCCTGCAGGCGGCCCATTTCAGTGGCCAGCGTCGGCTGATAGCCGACGGCGGAAGGAAGACGTCCGAGCAGAGCGGACACTTCGGAACCGGCCTGTGTGAAACGGAAAATGTTGTCAATAAACAGCAGCACGTCCTGACCTTCTGCATCGCGGAAATATTCGGCCATGGTCAGACCGGAAAGTCCCACGCGCATACGGGCACCCGGCGGCTCGTTCATTTGGCCGAACACCATCGCTGTCTTTTTGATAACTCCGGAATCGGTCATTTCAAAGTATAAGTCGTTTCCTTCACGGGTCCGCTCGCCAACACCGGCAAAAACGGACACACCGCCGTGTTCCTCGGCAATGTTATGGATCAGTTCCTGAATCAGCACCGTCTTGCCGACTCCGGCACCGCCGAACAGCCCGATTTTTCCGCCTTTAATGTACGGCGTCAGAAGGTCGATAACCTTAATTCCCGTTTCAAGTACTTCCGTTTCGGTCGACAGTTCTTCAAATTTCGGGGGATCTCTGTGAATAACGTTTCTTTGGACGTCTTCAGCGATCGGCTTGCCGTCGATCGGCTCGCCGAGAACATTGAAAACACGGCCAAGTGTTGCATCACCAACGGGAACGGAAATCGGTGCGCCCGTATCGACAGCTTCCATACCGCGGACCAGTCCGTCCGTAGAGTCCATGGCAATCGTCCGGACAGAATCATCGCCGAGGTGAAGGGCCACTTCAAGCGTCAGATGGATATCCGTTTCGTTGGAGGACTTGGCTTTATAATTAATAGTCAAAGCGTTGTAGATTTCAGGCAAACGACCGCGTTCAAACTTAACGTCGACGACCGGTCCTGTAACCTGAGTTACATACCCTTTGTTCATCACACTACCTCCTATCAGCATTTTTCCAGCATTAAATTTATTCGAGGGCGGCAGCGCCGCCGACAATTTCGGTAATTTCCTGAGTAATTGCGGCCTGACGCGCACGGTTAAAGGACAGGGACAGACGATCGATAATTTCGTTTGCATTATCCGATGCACTTCTCATCGCCGTCATTCGCGCCGCATGTTCCGCCGCCTTGGCGTCAAGAAGCGCTCCGTAAATTTGTCCTTCCGCATAAAGAGGCAGCAGCGCCGCCAGAACCTCGTCTTCGTCAGGCTCATATAAATAGACTGCCCTCTTTACCGGCTTTTCTTCAAGATTAGTCAGCGGAAGCACTTGAGTATTAACCAGCCGCTGCGAAATGGCGTTGACAAAATGGTTGTAGATCAGGTGCAGTTCATCAATCTTCTTGTCGCTGAAAAGCGCGACCGCATCCTTTGCAATACCGATCACATCATCAAATGAGAGATTGTCGGGCAGAGCGGTTTTACTGAACGCGACTGGATAACCGCGTTTCGTAAAATAATTCAGCCCGACCTTACCGGTGACGATGACCGTATATTCATCCTTGGACTGATGCTTCTCCTGAATCAGCTCCTGTGTGTATTTCAGCACGTTGCCGTTATAGGCGCCGGCAAGGCCGCGGTCGGCAGTAACGACCAGATAAGCCGTTTTCTTTACCGGCCGGCTTTGAAGCATCGGATGCCTGATGCCGCTCCCCTTGGCAGTGCTGGCTATACTCGCAACGACTTCTCTGAGTTTATCCGCATAGGCTGAATAAGCCTGGGCGTTGCTCTGTGCATGATTCAGTTTAGCCGCCGATACCATCTGCATCGCTTTGGTTATTTTGCTCATTTGCTTTGTGGATGCGATTTTTTCCTTGATGTCACGCACTGAAGGCATGTTCCGTTCACCACCTTTGCAAGGTTGTTAAATCGAGCAGCTTACGTGTGTAAGAGGCTCATCCTGCAATTATGTTTGAAATAAAAGAATCCATGCAGCTGCTTTTATTGGGTATCTGAGGCCACAAATGTCCTTTTAAAGGCTTTTATCGCTGTTTCAAAAGCTTCCGCATCCGGAAGTTCACCGCTCTGATGAATATTATCCAGAATATCGGCATTGTTCTGTTTCAGATAGGCAAGCAGTTCTTTTTCGAAACGCTTGATATCGGAGATGGCTACATCGTCAACGTAACCTTTTGTCAGCGCATAAAGAATGACAACCTGATTCTCGACCGGATACGGATTGTGCAGATCCTGTTTCAGGATTTCTACCGTACGGGCGCCTCTATCCAGTTTGGCTCTCGTCGCCTTGTCCAAATCGGATCCGAATTGGGAAAATGCCTCCAATTCACGGTAAGAAGCAAGGTCCAGCTTGAGCGTTCCGGCTACTTTCTTCATCGCCTTAACCTGCGCGTCGCCGCCGACACGGGAAACCGAGGTCCCGGCATCGACTGCCGGCCGCACGCCTGAATAGAAGAGGTTCGACTCCAGAAAGATCTGGCCGTCGGTGATCGAGATCACATTTGTCGGAATGTAGGCTGAGATATCTCCGGCCTGTGTTTCAATAATCGGCAGGGCCGTAATCGAACCGCCGCCGAGTTTGTCGCTTAATTTTGCCGCCCGCTCAAGCAGCCGGGAATGAAGGTAGAAAACATCCCCAGGGAACGCTTCACGGCCCGGCGGACGGCGAAGCAGCAAGGAAAGTTCACGGTATGCCGCCGCTTGTTTTGACAAGTCATCATAGACAATCAGCACATGTTTGCCGTTGTACATGAACTCCTCGCCCATCGCTACACCGGCATAAGGCGCCAGATAAAGCAACGGAGCGGGTTCGGAAGCTCCGGCCGAAACGACGATCGTCTTTTCCATAACTCCGTAATCTTTCAACGTATTCACAACGCCGGCAACGGTTGATTCCTTCTGTCCGATGGCGACATAGATGCTGATTACATCCTGGTCTTTCTGATTAATGATCGTGTCGATTGCGATCGCTGTTTTACCGGTCTGACGGTCGCCGATGATCAACTCACGCTGTCCGCGGCCGATCGGAATCATCGCGTCAATCGATTTAATCCCGGTTTGCAGAGGTTCGGAAACGTGTTTCCGCTGCATAACGCCGGGTGCCTTTTTTTCAACCGGACGGGTTTTATCCGTATGGATCGGTCCCTTGCCGTCAATCGGCTGACCGAGCGGATTGACGACACGTCCGAGCAGTGCTTCACCGACGGGAACTTCCATAATCCGGCCGGTACGCTTGACTTCGTCCCCTTCATGAATGCCCGTGAAAGGGCCGAGAATGACGATACCAACGTTATCTTCTGCAAGGTTCTGGGCCATGCCCATGACACCGTTGGAAAATTCGACAAGCTCGCCCGACATGATGCTGTCAAGGCCGTGGACGCGGGCAATTCCGTCGCCGACAGTGATCACTGTGCCGACTTCGCTCACTTCAACCGTCGATTGATAATTCTCAATCTGCTGTTTGATTAATGAGCTGATTTCTTCCGCTTTAATGCTCACGATATTTTCACCCCTATTTACCTACTTTAATCTCCTGTCTGAAGCCTGCAAGTCTGCCTGCCATGGTGCCGTCATAGAGAAGATCGCCGATCCGCAGCAAAATGCCGCCGATAATCTCCTTTTTGACTTTGGCATGCATACGCAGCTTCTTTCCGAGAACGTCGCCGAGACGCCGGGCCAGATCCTGACGCTCCTCTTCATCCAGAGGGACGGCAGTCGTTACGGTCACATCAAGAATGCCTCGTTTGACGTCCGCCATATGCGTATAGGCTTCAAGCACTTCATCGATGATTGCTTCGCGTTTACGATCAATGAGCAGTCTCAGGAGGTTCATAACTTCCAGCCCGACCTCTTTATCGAACAGCTTGTCAACCAGTGCCTTCTTTTCAGTGCTGTTTACTTGCGGATGCAGCAATACCCGGCGAAGCTCTTCATTTTCCGAGATCGCATGCGCAACGGAAATCAGCTGACTCTCAATCGTATCAACAGCATCACGTTCTTCCGCGACTTCAAAGAGTGCCTTTGCATAACGGTTAGCTACAATTTCGCTCATTGCTGATTCCCCACCTGCTTCATCAGCTGATCGATTTCTTTAGAGTAGTCTTTCGCATTGATCTCTTTTTCAAGCAATTTGGATGCAAGCAGGACAGAAAGATCGGCTACTTCATCACGTATTGAAGCGACGGCTTTTTCTTTCTCCTGATTGATTTCTTCATATGCTTCTTTGATCAGACGATCCGACCGGTTTTTGGCCGCATCGATAATACCCTGTGACTCGGCTGCTGCCTGCTTTTTCGCCTGTTCAATCATTGCGCGCGATTCTTCGCGCACCTTGTCCAGTTCAACTTTCTGCTGCGCCAGATATTTTTGCGATTCTTCACGCGAGTTTTCCGCTTCCGTGATCTGATTGTTGATGTATTTTTTACGCTTTTCCATAATAGCGGCAACCGGCCCGACAGCCTTCCAGGCGACGAGAGCCATCAAAATCAGAAAAATCACTATCTGGGCAAGAATCGTTCCTAAGGAAAATGACATCGCATGGTCACTCCTTTCGCCAATTGTTTTTTGCCATCAATCGTTGTCTGTTCTATTCGGAAATTTCTCGGGCGGCACCGGTCGCCGCGCGCCCGTCTCTTAAATCATTAAAGGTTTTTACAAGAAAGCGGGGGTGAAAAATTCCCACGACCGTTTTTCTTACCCGACAAGTCCGAAGAGTACCAGAATACCGAAAGCGATGGAAATAATCGGCAGGGCTTCAATCAGACCGAAAAGGATCATCGTCTGGCCGAACAGAGTGCCCCTTGCCTCAGGCTGGCGGGCAATGCCTTCCATATAACGGGCGAACAAAATACTGTCGCCGATACCTGCTGCAAGAGCTCCTAAACCGATCATGAGTGCACCAGCAAGAATTGTAGTCATAAAAAGATTCCTCCCAAATGTCTTATGTTTTGTACCACACTAAATGTGTAAAATCCCGTAACCGGACGGTTAATTTGCGGACACTTTCTGTCCGATGTAAACCATTGCCAGAACAGTAAAGATGTAAGCCTGGATGCAGCCGACAAAGACGGAAAAGCCCATCCACACAATGAGCGGGACTGCCGTCAGGTACAGTGCGCCGTCCCGTAAAATGAGAATCAGCACTTCGCCGGCGAAAATATTCGCCCAGAGCCGGGCCGCATGAGTGACCGGCTTTGCCAGTTCATCAATGACGTTGAATGGAAACATCCACCAATACGGTTTAAAATAATCTCTCGCGTAAACAAGCGGATGTTTCACCGCACCGGCAAGATGCGCATAGATCATGATGGCGCCGGCCATCGCGACGGTCACATTCAGATCCGAAGTCGGTGATTTGAACCAGCTGACCGTATGAGTCGTTTTCAGCATATCCGCCGTAATCCCGAGTGAGGGAACCGGTCCGGTAACCTGCGCCGTGGCAATGACAATAATGCCCAGCAGATTGGCGATCAGGACGAAAAGAAATGTGGTCAGTGCAAAACTGATGTATTTATAGGATTCCTTCTTTTCCATCATGATGCCGGTAATACCGTCGATAAAATCAATGATGTACTCCATCACGTTCTGTTTTCCCGTCGGACGGATGCTGAGACGACGCGTCAGCGCCATGACAATCAAAAATACAATTACGGCCGTAACAAGGCTTCCTATAATGACCGTCAGATCAAATGTCATTCCGAGAAACTTCACTTTCGGAGTCAGATCCAAGAGTCTCCCCCCCTTCATCCGAAGAAGCTGTTTTTCTTAAAGAGCAAAAACTCATCACCGCCACAAGCAAGATACAGTCGGACAATAAGGACAGTACAAAAGACCGGAAATCAATCAGGACCGGAAAACGGCAACCCGTCAGTACAGCGGCTGCAGCCGTCGGAAAAACGGCCTTCATCTGCAGCTCTGCCTTCATGCGGGAACCTGACAAAACCCGGAGGCCTGTCATCCTCAGTCAAAAAGAAAGATAGAAAGATTATATAAACTGATTAATCTGCCGAAGAGAAACCGTTCACGAACGCCTTCATCGGTCTGATAAACCAGATTACCCCAAAAAGCAGCGGGAGTATACGCGAAAATCGGAAACCGCAGCGAAAACAGCCTGACAGCGGCTCAGTCCTTCATAAAAGATTTCAGCGTATAATAGCAGCTGAACAAACCGAAGAAAAAACCGGCAACGGCACAAATCGGCAGCCACAGATGAGAGAAGCCGAAATGTCCGTCAAGGTATTTGCCGATAAGAGCACCAATGATAATAAATGCAAAAATTTCAAAGCCCATGGCACTGACCATTGCAGCCATCTGTATCGGTTTGATGTCCTTTTTCCCAGCCAAAACCAGACCCCCTTCACGGCTTTCCGGCCCCGTCCGGACCGCTTTTCCGGAAAGCGGAACGAAACCGCCCTGCCTGCCGGAACATCATTTTATGCACCCGGCCGCTTATTGCTGCCGGCGAGTCGGACAAATCAGGATGCGACATAAATTCTGCAAAAACAGTCTGGAAATTTAAGGAATAAAAAAAAGCTCGATACAGTTATTATCGGTCGGCACTCTTCGAAAAATACCGCTACTGTTACAGTTTAGCGAAAGCGCTGTCTTTATGTCAACATCATTTCGATTTTTTGTGATAAATATCACGTCTGTATAAAGAAAGATGTCTCATCCTGACGTTTTCCGCCGGTCTATTCCTTATACCTAGAATTCTAAACATATTTACCGAAACCTGAACACGTAAATTGTGACAAATCTTTAACAAAGAAAATAAACATCGAATGCATTGACTGCTGGACGAAATATTTTTTCATGACGCTCTCAGCATTTTTTCGCCTTATTTTGTTCCAAACAGCCTGTCGCCGGCATCTCCGAGTCCGGGAACGATATAGCCTTTTTCATTCAGTTTCTCGTCAAGCGCCGCAAGATAAATGTCGACATCCGGATGCACTTTCTGTACCTCGCGGACGCCCTCAGGCGCCCCGATCAGGCACATCAGCTTGATATTGACACCGCCGTGCTGTTTAAGAAAGGTGATGGCGGCAGACGCCGATCCGCCGGTTGCCAGCATCGGATCGACAACAATCAGGTCGCGTTCGGAAATATCCTGAGGCAGTTTGACATAATACTCGACCGGTTTGAGCGTATCGGGATCGCGATACAGGCCGATATGGCCGACTTTCGCCGCCGGAATCAATTGAAGCATGCCGTTGACCATTCCGAGACCGGCCCGAAGAATCGGTATAATCCCCATTTTCTTTCCGGCTATTCTATAAGCCCTTGCTTTAGCCACCGGCGTCTGGACTTCCACCTCTTCAAGGGTCAGATCCCGTGTAATTTCAAAAGCCATCAGTGTGGCAACTTCGTCCACCAGTTCCCGGAACGCTTTCGTACCTGTCCTGTAATCCCGGATCATCGTCAGTTTATGCTGAATCAGCGGATGATCTAAAACAACTAACTTACCCATTCAATTGCCCCCCATTTTTGGAACGATGCGGGTTCCGTTCTGCTTTATCTGTCCATAAATAAAAGGGGGATTCCCCCTTGAAATGAATGCCGGACCGCCGCGATGAGCGGGACGCAGCGGAAAAACCGGCAAATTTTTTCAATCATAGTATCATTCGGTTCGCCGGTCATTTTTACGGGCCATTCCCGCGCCTAACCGGCTGATTGTCAGACATTGTCAGACGCCGGTGCCTGTTTTCTCGGTATAGAGCGGATACTTATCCGTCAGCGCTCTGACACGTGACGCCGATTCGGCAAGGACGGTCTCATCGTCCGGATTTTTCAGTGCTCCGGCAATGACAGATGCGACTTCCCGCATATCGTCTTCATTGAACCCGCGCGTTGTAACGGCCGGCGTCCCCATGCGAATGCCGCTCGTTACGAAAGGCTTCTCCGGATCGAACGGAATGGTGTTCTTGTTTGTCGTAATGCCGATGCTGTCAAGTACGGCTTCCGCCTTTTTTCCGGTGATCCCGAGGTTGCGCAGATCGACCAGTACGAGATGATTGTCCGTTCCGCCGGAAACAAGAGTCAGCCCGTGCTTTTGCAGTGCCTCGGCAAAAGCCTTTGCGTTAGCAACAATGCGGCCCTCATACTCCTTAAATGACGGCTGCAGTGCTTCGCCGAAAGCGACCGCCTTGGCAGCGATAATATGCATCAGAGGCCCACCTTGAATACCTGGGAAAATCGCCTTGTCCAATTTCTTGGCAAACCGTTCCTTGCAGAAAATCATACCGCCGCGGGGACCGCGCAATGTCTTGTGTGTTGTCGTTGTGACAAAATCGCAATAAGGAATAGGGCTTGGATGAAGGCCAGCGGCAACAAGGCCGGCAATGTGCGCCATGTCCGCCATCAGATAGGCACCGACCTCATCAGCAATTTCACGGAATTTCTTGAAATCGATGATGCGCGGATAGGCACTTGCACCGGCGACAATCAGCTTCGGTTTATATTTAAGCGCCTGACTTCTTACTTCGTCGAAATCAATCCGCTGCGTGTCTTTAGTGACGCCGTAGTCAACGAAGTTATAGAGACGGCCGCTGAAATTCACCGGGCTGCCGTGCGTCAGATGGCCTCCGTGCGACAGTCTCATGCCCAGCACCGTATCGCCCGGGTCGAGTATGGTTTCATAGACAGCCATGTTCGCCTGCGCTCCCGAATGGGGCTGAACATTCACATGATCGGCACCGAATAGTTTCAGGGCCCGGTCTCTTGCCAGGTTTTCAACTATATCGACAAATTCGCAGCCCCCGTAATAGCGATGACCGGGGTAGCCTTCCGCATACTTGTTGGTCAGAACGGAACCGGCCGCCTCAAGCACTGCCGGACTGACAAAGTTCTCCGAAGCAATCAGCTCAATTTTGCTTCTCTGTCTCCCTAATTCCTTTTCAATTGCCCGGAACACATCGGGATCATGCGCTTCAATTGCCTTCATGAATGGTGTGCAACTCCTCTCAAAATCTTTTTCATGTAAAGTTTATCATATTTTATTGATAAAAAGCTTTATTAAATTCATCTGATTGTCAAATTCAACTTTTTTACTGTCGTAAAGTCCGCCGATCATCGTCATTTCACGGATGTTTTTAAATTTTCCGGCAATTATGGGTCAAAAAGTTTTTAATGAGTATCCCCTCCATTTATGTATCCAGCCGGCCGCGGCTTAAAAACGGCAGCGGGTCTTCCGAAAAGCGACCGTTTAGCACGGGGGCCGGCCTTTTTTTGAATGCTCAGGCGAACGACGCTTGACTCCGCTGAAAAGGAGGATATCCTGCGCGGACAATCATTGCATGGCGAAAACACCCGATCTTTTTCTTGGCTCGCCGCATATTCCTGTAAATCGTGGTGAAAATCGGCAGGAAGTGCCGGCTTATCACCAGAAAAAGCAAAATATCAACAGTAATCGGCAGCAATGTGCGGAAGATCAACAGTAACGGCCAAATAATCACAGTAAACGAACCAAAATCAATAAGTGCAAGTAATCAGAACAGCAGGCTTGTCTGATGGATGGATCAACGCGGCCGGAGTTTTATCAACTTCCGGCCGGATTTGCAAGGCCATCAGCCGGATTCAAGGTCCTTCCGGCCAAATTCGGGGCTCTTCCGGCCAAATTCAGGCTCCTTCCGGCCAAATTCGGGGCTCTTCCGGCCAAATTCAGGGTTCTTCCGGCCGGATTCAGGGTTCTTCCGGCCGGCGCGCCCGATTCCGTTGCACCCGATTGATCAAGTCGTTGCGGAAGCTTATTGATTGCGGAAACGCTCTCCGTCTTTCGAGAGATTGACAGTTTCAGAAACAATTGCTCATCATTGACGGCACAGCAGGAAAATGAGCTAAAGAGATACTCATAAAGAATTTTTTAAGACATCCATCACTAAGAACAAGCCTATAATCGTAAAAAGGGAAAGCAGCCCGCTTTCCCTTTTTACAGTTATGCTATATTCTCCACACCTTTGCCGCTTCCGGATAGACGGCACGTTCTCCGCCGATCAGTTTCGGCCGAGTCCGTGCCATGGTGATATGCGCGTGTCCGATGTGCACAACTCCGCTCCTGACCGGAACCGCAACGGGTTTAAGATGCATGCCGATCAGTGTGTCGCCTATGTCAATGCCGCCGTCCGCTTTGATAAATTCGACAACGACCGGATCCTGCAGATGCTCATAGGCATAAGTCGCCATTGCCCCGCCTGCGTGCCGTACAGGCCGAACGGTAACCGGTTCGTAGCCGCGCTGCTCCGCAATCTTCCGATCCATGACAAGTGCGCGATTCAGGTGTTCGCAGCACTGAAAAGCGAAATGCACGCCTGTCCGGTCATGGCAGGTTGCCACAGCCCGGTAGATCGACGCCGCCACGTCCATAGAGCCCGACGTACCAATGCGTTTTCCGCCCACTTCGCTTGTGCTGCACCCTAAAACAAGCAGATGGCGGGCATCGAAAGCCATCGCTTTCTCAAGATCATGAAGTGCCCGACCTACTTCTTCTATAATATCCTCATTGAGTACTTCCATTTCCATTCCCTTCTTGTTCGAGAGAAGTTCTCTGCCTACTAAGTTTATTATAACAGGTTGAGCACGAATTGATGTCCTAATCTGTGGGAAGCCGAATGTTCAAGCATGTCTAGGGCCGGCGTATAAAATAAATCCGTCCGCCTCTACAAAAAGGCAGACGATACAATCACAAGCGGAAAAATCCCGACAGAATCAAAACATCTGATTTTCACCAATCCCTCCGGCACGGCTGGACACCGATTCGACATTCCGTCGGAAATTTTTAAGCCCGCTCTCGACAATTCCCCGGGAAATTCTGTGTTGAAAAAGCGGAAATCAACGCAAAAAAAGAGGAGCGAACGGGACATACAAGGAGAATATGCACAGTTTGCTTTAGTTTGTTTCCTTTTGTCAGAGGAGGGTTAAGGCCGTCTATCCTTGGAGCAGAGAAAGTCCCATGGAACTTACGCATCGAATCGAGAAGGTTAAACTCCACGGAAGCGGCAATGCTGCGTTCCGGCTATTCTCGGCTATGACGGGAATGACTCCCCTGTGTCTGCTCTTCTCAGCGCAATTTATCGGTCGTTACGCTGAGTTTATCGGTCGTCGATACAGGTTTATCAGTCGTTTTATTCAATTTACCGGTCATCAGCTGAGATTTATCGGCCTCCCGCTCATGTTTATCGGTCGTTATGCTGAGTTTATCGGTCGTCGATACAGGTTTATCAGTCGTTTTATTCGATTTATCGGTCATCAGCTGAGATTTATCGGCCTTCCGCTCATGTTTATCGGTCGTCACCCATTTATCACTGTATCCGCCTGCCGCATTCTGCAGATCGGACCCATCTTGAACTACATGAGTCAGCCTGACAAATGCTCCGTTCGCCTTCGGTCAGAGATGAAGGTGAAACAGCAGCTTTAAGCCGAATATGAACATGATCATGCCGCCCAGCGCCTCCCCATACCGCCCGAAAAAACGATGGGTTCGTCTTCCGACAAAAAAACCGGCCCAGGCCATAATCATACTCAGCAGGCCGAAAAGGAGAATCGTGAACATGACTCTCGCTCCGAAAATGCCCATGCTGAGTCCGACCGAAAAACTATCAATGCTGACACTGATGGCAAAAAGCATCAGTCCGGCGTCTGTCGTGTAGATCAATTCTTTCGGTCCCCGGTCACGGCTCATTACGGAAAAGATCATCTGGATCCCAATCAGAATCAGAAGAACGCCGCCGGCTCTTCCGGCAATATCACCGAAACGATGGGACAGAATGTGCCCGAGAGCCATGCCGGCAAGCGGCATCAGCGAGTGAAAAAAACCGATCATCGTGCCGATTTTCACGGCCTGTCTCAGCCGAAAATCGCTCATGCCCATTCCCATGCACACAGAAAAGGCATCCATCCCGAGAGCCAGCGCCATCATACATAAGGTCATGCCTTCGCCGATCAGATCAGCTGCCGTCAAGCCCGCTCCCCCCTTCCTGTCCCGTAAATCACTTTATGCATGTCCACCGGACAATAGAAGGAGAAATGAAACGTTTTGATGAGAAAGCCAGATGCTGCGCGGCTTAGAATGCCAAATTGCGGATACAGCGGCTTCACATGAAGCCGCTCTGCGCACAGAAGCCCAGATTTCTTCTTCAAAAAAGAAAAAATCTGGGCTTACGGAATTCCAACCTATGAAATAAACGTTTAATCAAGCATCTATCTTTTATGTCTGCCCGACGGTCCCGGGCAGCAGGCAGCGCCCGGTTCTCTTTCTGCAAAAGCCGGACGTTTCCTACTCTATGACCCGGCCGGCCGCCGCTTTGGACAGACGGTTCATAATCGCCTTGCCGATGCCTTCTTCCGCAAACGTTTCGCTATAGATTACATCGACTTTTCTGCTGTCAAAATCCCTGAGTACGGCGAACAGATTGTGGGCAACGCTTTCCGGCTCACTTCGCCGGCCGCAGGCAAGCACGACATCGGCAAGCGGATAACGGGTTCTGTTTTCTTCCGTCGTCAGAACGCCGACCCGCCGATCGCTGTTTTTCTCGTGAGCGACGAGGCCGCGGATCTGTTCCCCGCCGCCCGGCACTAGATACATGACGGCTTCCGGAGCATAATGCTTGTACTTCATTCCCGGTGCTTTTGGAGTCTGATCCGGGCGGGTCATGGCCGGGTCGTCGGCAACCGGACCGATTGCCTCAATCAGCTGTTCGCGGGAAATGCCTCCGGGACGAAGAATGGTAACGGGCGTGGTTGTGCAGTCGACAACAGTGGATTCGACGCCCACCCCGGTCTCGCCGCCGTCAATGATTCCGGCGATACGGCCGTCCAGGTCATGCAGTACATGCTCGGCTTTCGTCGGGCTCGGATGCCCGGACCGATTCGCCGACGGGGCCGCGATCGGCAAATGGGCTGCACGGATCAACGCGCGGGCTACCGGATGGTCCGGCATTCGGATCGCTACGGTCGACAGTCCGGCCGTTACTGCATCGGATACTTCGCCGCGCGAAGGCAGAACGAGGGTCAGCGGCCCCGGCCAAAAAGTATCCATCAGTTTTTTGGCAATCGGATTGATCTCCGTACAGATTTCCCTGACCTGCTCCAGCGTCGCAACATGAACAATCAGCGGATTGTCGCTCGGCCTTCCTTTTGCTTCATATATTTTCTTAATCGGTTCTCTTGATTTCGCATTTCCCCCCAGTCCGTACACCGTTTCCGTAGGAAAAGCGACGACCTCACCTTCGATCAGGCATTGCGCCGCAGCTTTGATCTGCGGATCATTTTCCAGCCCGGCGGCCTGAGGATCCGCCCGCCACTGTTTTGTCTCTACCATGACGATTTCTCCTTTTTATTCAATAAATTAACCGCTCCGTCCCGTTTGCTTTCAGATCACCACACTGCAAAAACCGGCTTTTCGGCCGGTCCGTTTGCTTTATATTTGCTATCAGTATACACCATTTTACCATTCTTAGGCTGTGCCCCTCAACGGTCCGCCGCGAGCCCCGCCTTTTATCCCATCACTGCATCCCAGAGTTTCACAACAAAGTCAAAGACGAACGAGTGAACTTCAACCTGCTTGGCCTGAGCCCCTGCCCGGCCGGCCGCTGCGGTTTTCATTGAAGCCTTCTGCGCAGAGCCGGATATGCCATTTGTATAGTTGTCCCTGACCGCCTCGCTGTTGGAAAAGTCGAGGAAACAGAGCGGAGGAAACAGGACACACCACCAGTTGGCTCCCTTCCCGTCACCGAGTGAGAGCACCAGAGCCTTATATTTTCCGGCAGGGTAGACATAATTTCCGTACATTTTTGTCGGAAAGTCCGCCTCTCCGAGTTTTATATTGAAAGTCTCACTTGCATGAACCTTGCGCAGCGTTTGCCTGACAATCTGCCGCAGTTCAGGCATGTGAGAGCGGATGACCGTATCGGCCTGCTTCTCCGATTTCAGATCTCTGACCCAGCCGGTGATGTTGCTGTTGACCGCATCGCGCACCTGGCGTTTCACTGCCTGATCGGCGGGCGTGTCGCTGTTTGCAAGAATACGCAGCCGGATCGCATCCTGCGGGATCGGTCCCTGCCCGGCCGCCTGGAACGGACCGTTTTGCCAGAAGAAAAAAACAGATGCTAGAGTGATAGATAATAGAATAAATGCGGATAAGGATTTTTTCATGAGACCCGCCTCCTTATCCGACATTGTAGTCAGGAAGACGGGAAACTAAACATGCCCGGCGGAGATTATTTTTTCTCGATGACAGCCAGAACGTTGCGGTCGCGCCCCGACAGATCCTTTTCAACCGCCAGATTTTCAATCCGGCCCGGAAATGCCTGTTCCACCAGTGCCTGTACCGCCGGGCCTTGCGAAGCGCCGATCTCGAACGCCAGCAGAATACGGGGCCTGCTCCCGATGATTGCCGGAAGTATCTGCAGAATCCGGCGATAAAAATCGAGGCCGTCTTCCCCGCCGAACAAGGCCAGATGCGGTTCATAATTCTTCACCGTGTCGCTCAATTCCCCCATTTCCAGGCAGGATATATAGGGAGGATTGGAAACAAGCACATCGAACGCTCCGCCTTTGAACGGTTCAAGCAGGCTGCCCTTCCGGAACAGGACCGGCGCCCCCAGAATCTTCGCGTTTTCCTCGGCAATCACAAGCGCATTGGCTGAGATATCGACTGCGGCCACCCGCCATTCGGGATGTTCCAGAGCAAGCGTCACGGCAATCGCTCCGCTGCCGGTCCCAATATCGCAGACGGACAATCGGGAGCCGGCAGCGAAAAATCGCTTGGCCCAGACCCCGACCCGGTAAACCAGTTCTTCCGTTTCCGGGCGCGGAATCAGTACATCGGGAGTCACCTTGAACAGGCGGCCGTAAAACGGCGTCTGTCCGATCATATACTGGGCAGGCGTCCCTTTCAGCGCATGCTCCATGATATGCTCTCTCAGCCAGGCGGCGTCCTGATCCGAGAGCGGTTCGCGGATATCGGCCAGAAGATCCGTCCGCGTCAGGCCGAGCCTGCTGCAAAGCAGAATTTCGCCGATGTTTTCGTCGCGATTGTATTTTTTTAAAAAAGAGGACGCCCACCTGAGCGCTTCAAATCGTTTCCATGTCACCGGACATCCGCCTGTTCCATTTTTTTCGCCTGTTCATTTAAAATCAGCGCGTTGATAATTTCGTCAAGTTTTCCGTTCAGGACCTGGTCGAGCTGGTGAACGGTCAGCCCGATCCGGTGATCGGTCACGCGATTCTGAGAAAAGTTGTAAGTACGGATCCGTTCGGAACGGTCTCCGCTGCCCACTGCCGATTTTCTTGTCGAATCGTACTTCGCCTGCGCTTCTCTTCGATATTTGTCATAGACGCGGGCGCGCAGCACTTTCATCGCCTTTTCTTTATTTTTGATCTGCGATCGCTCCTCCTGGCAGGAGACAACAATGCCGGTCGGGATATGTGTCAGCCGGATCGCCGACATCGTTGTGTTGACGCTCTGCCCGCCGGGACCGCTGGAAGCGAAACGGTCGACACGGATGTCCTTCTCGTTCAGCTCGACCTCGACCTCTTCTGCTTCCGGAAGAACGGCTACTGTTGCGGTCGACGTGTGAATCCGCCCTCCCGATTCCGTTTCCGGCACCCGCTGAACGCGGTGCGCGCCGTTTTCATACTTCAGCCTGGAATATGCGCCCTTGCCGGTAACCATAAAGACGATTTCCTTATAGCCTCCGATTTCATTCGGGCTGGCATCGACAATCTCTGTCTTCCAGTTCTGCTGTTCGGCGTAACGTGAATACATCTTAAACAAGTCGCCCGCAAACAGTGCCGCCTCATCGCCGCCCGCCGCACTGCGGATCTCAACGATCACATTGCGGTCATCGTTCGGATCCTTCGGAATGAGCAGCCGCTTGAGCCGCTCTTCAAGCGACGCTTTCTCGGCCCCGAGACGGTCGATCTCATCGTGAACCATTTCTTTCATACCGGCGTCCATCCGGTCGTCGAGCATGGTTTTCGCATCGCCGAGTTCAGCAATCGTTTTTTTATAACTCCGGTAGACGGCGACGATCTCCTGAAGATCCGACTGCTCCTTTGAATAGTCGCGCAGCTTTTTCGGATTGTTGACCACGTCGGGATCGGCCAGAAGCTGGTTCAGTTTCTCATAGCGCTCCTCCAGCGTCTGTAATCGTTCAAACATTTTTTCACCCCATCTATTGCAGAAAAGCATCCGGCATCCGTGTATGATTCTTTAATCATTATATTATACGTTTCTTTAACGCGTCAAAAACAGGCGGACGAACCGTGTCAGATTGGCGGATGCAGATAGCAGCGCCTGCAGACCGGATAATAGCTCTCATTGCCGCCGATCTGAATCTGATCGCCGCTGTAGACCGGTTTTCCGTTGCCGTCAATCCTCAGATTCATCGTTGCTTTTCTCTCGCAGAACCAGCAGATCGTTTTTATTTCTTCGATCTTGTCGGCATAGAGCAGCAGATACTTGCTTCCTTCAAACAGCTCATTGCGAAAATCATTTTTGAGTCCGAATCCCATCACGGGAATATGGCATTCATCGACTATTTTCGCCAGCTGAAGCACATGGACTTTCGTCAGAAACTGGGCTTCATCGACCAGAACACAGTAAGGCCGCGGTTGATAATCGCAGACGATGCTGAAAATATCGGTTTCGGGAAAAATCGGAATCGCCTTTCGCTTGAATCCGATCCGGCTGGAAATCGATCCGACTCCGTCCCGATTGTCCAGACCCGATGTAAACAGCAGAACGGGTTTCCCCTGTTTCTCGTAGCTGTGCGCGACTTTAATGATCTCAATCGATTTGCCGCTGTTCATCGTTCCATACTTGAAGAAGAGCTGTGCCATTTTTTTCTTCCCTTCCGCGTCTTAAAAATCATTGTTCCGATCTAACCGCCGGCCGGATTCAGCAGCTTTCCCGTGTTTCAGCGTGTGTTTCCTATCAGAACCCGGCCGGATCCGACCGGCTGCGCTGCAAAAGAATCGGCCGGCGGCTAAACAGCCAAGGTTTTTCCTTAAGGCCGAGCATTATTTTCATTGGAAAATCCGGCCTCGCCAGGCCTCCGGCGCAGACAGGCCTTCGCTGCAGGGACGGGGCCGCAGGACGCGGCGCTTCCCATTCGGCCGCTTATCCTATTTTATACTTTCCGCGGTATAAAAAAACAGGCAGGATGCCCTGCCCGCATTTTCTGCCTCTCAGGTTCAAAAAAGCGAAAACGGCCGATTCCGCATGGCACAGTTGAAAAACAAATCCTGTGCCGATCGAAAAAGCCGTTTTAATTTCCTGCCGAATATCAAAACCAGATCATTTGATGTTATATTTCTTCTTAAATCGATCGACACGGCCGCCCTTGTCTGCAAATTTCTGGCGGCCTGTATAAAACGGATGCGAATCGGAACTGATTTCGACCGTTATCAGCGGATATTCGTTGCCGTCTTCCCACTTGATCGTTTGATTCGATGTTTTTGTAGAACCGCTCAGAAATTTGAAACCGGTGCTTGCGTCCATAAATACAACGGGATGGTAATCAGGATGGATGCCTGCTTTCATCTCATTCATCTCCTTTTCGCCCTGACTGTTCTCTCAAGCCAGAGTCTGATAGCATAATGCACAACGAGTATTATAGCAAGCCGGCCGGCGATTTGCAAGCGTCCGTTCCGCGTGCTTGCGTAGACAGGCGGCCGCAGCCTTCATCCGGCAGAAAATCGTCTATACCGAAACGAAGAGCGGCCGCAGCAGGCCGCACAATGAACGTGCTGTCAGCTCTGTGCATGAATCAGGCCGCTTTTTTCCTTATCAAACAGATCGAAAAATTCCTGATTCGACTTGGTTTCCCTGATCCGTTTATAAAAATGTTCCACAAATTCCTGTGATTCATCCATCGTCTTGCGCATGGTCCACAGTTTTTCAAGATGATCCTGACTGATCAGCAGTTCCTCTTTTCTCGTTCCCGAACGGCGGATATCGATTGCCGGGAAAATGCGCCGTTCCGCGAGACGGCGGTCGAGGTGCAGTTCCATGTTGCCTGTTCCCTTGAACTCTTCATAAATCACGTCGTCCATACGCGATCCCGTGTCGATCAGCGCCGTGGCCAAAATCGTCAGGCTGCCGCCTTCTTCAATATTCCGCGCCGCACCGAAGAACTTTTTCGGTTTGTGGAAAGCCGCGGGATCGATCCCGCCGGAAAGCGTGCGGCCGCTCGGCGGAATGACAAGATTGTAGGCACGTGCCAGCCGGGTCAGGCTGTCCATGAGGATGACGACGTCCCGCTTGTGCTCAACGAGACGCATGGCCCGCTCAAGCACAAGCTCCGATACTTTTACATGATTCTCGGGCACTTCGTCAAAGGTCGAGCTGACGACATCTCCTTTGACCGAGCGTTCGATATCCGTCACTTCCTCAGGCCGCTCATCGACAAGCAGAACCATCAGTTCCACGTTCGGATAATTGATGCTGACGCTGTTTGCAATCTCTTTCAGCAGCGTTGTCTTTCCGGCCTTCGGAGGCGCGACAATCAGTCCGCGCTGCCCGAATCCGACCGGAGAGATCATATCGATAATCCGCGTCGAAAAGCTTTCTCTCGTTGTTTCTAAAATCATCTGCCGGTTCGGGTAGAGCGGAGTCAGCGCCGGAAAATGGACCCGTTCTTTCGCCGTATCGGGATTTTCCCCATTGATCGCCTCAACCCTCAGCAGGCCGAAATAGCGCTCGTTTTCTTTCGGCGGCCGTACCTTGCCCGTTACTTTATCGCCATTGCGCAGGTCGAAGCGGCGAATCTGTGAAGCAGAAATATAAATATCCTCCGAACTCGGTGAATAGTTGATCGGGCGCAGGAAACCGAACCCTTCCGTCGGAATGATTTCCAGAATGCCTTCCATCAGGGACAGCCCATCCTGTTCCGCCTGCTTCTTCAATATCGAAAAAATCAGTTCGCGTTTGGTCAGTTTGCTGTAATAGGATACTTTGAATTCCTTAGCATGCTCATATAATTCTTTCAGTTTCATATTTTCCAATTCTGCTAATGTTATTGTCATTATCGCACCACACTTCTTTAGAGTTGTATTGCCATTTTTTCGATTGTCTTTTATGGTGAAAGGTGTTTAATTTAGAAGGTCTCATGCTGATGCTTGCCGTCGGCATGGTTTCATGCCCGAAATGTAAGAAGCCCGCACGTTGCTGTGCGCCGGAGAGAAAACTGGAGCTCATTTGAAAGAGTATCACTTGCGCGAACACAAGCTGATGAGGCGATCAGGAAACGGACAACCCGTCTCCATAATCAGATCGCAGACTGAGCCACTGATCGAACTGCCTAATTCACCCGATTTTAAACTTATTCTATTTCTTTTTTATCACATTATACCCGTTTTAGCAACTCTTACAACATTAAAAAAACGAAAACTTCGGCGGCAGACTGGGACCGGGACGGTATTTCCGCTGCCGTCCGCTGTTCCGGCTGCACCTTCGGGCAAATAAAAAACACGGAAAACAATTCATCCGCGTTTTTCCATTTTTTCTTTTCAATATGTTCTTCTAATCCCTTTTCTCAGACTACCTGTATTTCAGGAAGCACGAGACCCGGTTTCCGGCTGAGGATGTGTGCCCCGTTAATAAAACGGAGTGTGCCCGATTTTGCACGCATGACCAGTGAATGGGTCTCGCCCCGGTCCGCCTTGGGATAACGAACGCCCCGCAGCAATTCGCCGTCCGTTACGCCTGTAGCGGCAAAAATCGCATCATCGCCGCTGACCAGATCCTCCATGCGCAGGACCTTGCCCGGATCCTCGATCCCCATACGGCGGCAGCGTTCCTTTTCATGAACGGAGCGGGGCAGAAGCCGGCCCTGGAAATCACCACCCAGACACTTCATTGCCACCGCCGAAATCACGCCTTCAGGTGCGCCTCCCGACCCAAGCAGCATATCTACCCCCGTCTTGTCAAATGCTGCATTTAACGCACCGGCAATATCTCCCGCGGGAATCAGTTTGATTCGCGCCCCCGCTTTGCGGATCTCGGCAATCAGCCGTTCATGCCGTTCCCTGTCCAGAACGGTCACGACCAGATCGCAGACGTCCTTTCCTTTGGCCTTCGCTACCGCCCGCAGATTATCGGCCACCGGAGCATCAATGTCGACCTTCCCCGCCGCTTCGCATCCGACAGCCAGCTTATCCATATACATATCCGGCGCATGCAGCAGATGGCCGTGATCGGCGACCGCCAGCACAGCCATCGCATTCCACGAACCTGCCGCTACGATGCTCGTTCCTTCAAGCGGATCAACCGCGACATCGACTTCGGGTCCGCAGCCCGTGCCGAGCCGCTCACCGATATAAAGCATCGGTGCATGGTCCATCTCCCCTTCGCCGATCACAACAGTTCCGCGCATCGGAATCGTATCGAAAACACGACGCATGGATGAAGTTGCCGCTTCATCCGCCTCATCTTTTTTACCAAGCCCCATCCATCTTGCCGATCCCAGGGCTGCCGCTTCCGTCACCCGGACAAGTTCCATTGACAAACTTCTTTCCACGTCATTAGCCCCTTTTCAAAGAGATTGCTGTCACATGTCATATATGAGTTATATTTCATTAAATATGATACACTATTTAGCCTCTTTTGGAAAGCGCTTTTATAACGAAGCATTAAAAAAAGGCGCGCATCATCCGGACGAAAAATCCCGGCCAGTGCGCCGCCTCTGTTCCATATTTATAAATATCAGGGTCCGTATGCCGCAGCGGATCCTCTGTCATTCATTTCTGCAGCTCTAACTCTGCTTGCGAAAGTTCCGCTTCAGCCGGATGGGCTTATTCCTGCTCCTTCAGGCTTTCGCGGACCTCCTCATCCAATAGCGGTTCACGCCAGACATGAGCACCGATTCCCTGCAGCTTTTCCATCAGATGGTCGTAGCCGCGGTCAATATGCTCCACGCCGGCAATTTCCGTAATGCCGTCAGCGATCAGCCCGGCAATCACAAGAGAGGCACCCGCCCGAAGATCGGTCGCCTTGACGCGTGCTCCTTCCAGCCCTGCTGGACCGCTCAGAATGGCCGACCGGCCTTCCACTTTGACACTGGCACCCATACGCCGCAATTCATCAATATGCTTGAAACGTGCTCCGTAAATTGTATCGGTAATAATGCTTGTTCCGACCGCCTGTGTCAGCAGACTGGTCAGCGGCTGCTGCAGATCGGTTGGGAATCCCGGATAGACAAGCGTCTTTACATCGGCGCTTTTCAGGCTTCCCCTGCTTTTCGAAACGAGGATCTGGTCTTCGCCGACCTGGACATCCGCTCCCATCTCAAGCAGCTTGGCCGTCAGCGATTCCACGTGCTGAGGGATAACATTGTCGATCAGAAGCTCCCGGCCTTCCGCCGCGCCGATAATCATGAACGTTCCTGCCTCAATCCTGTCAGGGATGATCATGTGGCGGCAGCCGTGGAGCGTATCGACACCGTCGACACGGATCACATCGGTACCCGCTCCCTTGATCTTTGCGCCCATGCTTGTCAGAAGCGTTGCCACATCAATAATTTCCGGTTCTTTGGCCGCATTTTCAATCACCGTCTGACCCTTAGCCCTGACCGCAGCCAGCATGATGTTGATCGTCGCCCCGACGCTGACCACGTCCAGATAGATCCGTGCGCCTCTCAGTTCCTTTGCACGCAGATAAATCGCACCGCGTTCATTCGTCACTTTGGCTCCGAGTGCTTCAAAACCCTTGATGTGCTGATCAATCGGACGCGGCCCCAGGTTGCATCCGCCCGGAAGGCCGATGACGGCTTTGTGGAAACGGCCGAGCATCGCCCCCATCAAATAGTACGAGGCACGAAGCTTCTTAACCGAACCGTTCGGAAGCGGCATGTCCACCATTTCTCTCGGATCGATGATCAGCGTATTATCATGAAAAGTAATTTTGCCGCCTATTTCGCGAAGCAGCCGGCAAAGCGTCTGGACATCCGAAATATCGGGAAGCTGGTCGATAGTTACGGGCGAGTCGGCAAGAATAGTCGCCGGGATCAGTGCGACCGCACTGTTCTTTGCTCCGCTCACCTGAACGGAGCCGCTCAGAATGTGGCCGCCTTCAATCAGTAATTTTTCCATGGTCAAAATTCTTCCTTTTCGATTCAATCGCTTTGTAAGCCATTCTCATAATCGCCGGAAAAATCGGCAGAATCTCCGCTGAAAAATGGGCAGGCCGGCTAAATCATTCTATGTACGGACATAGGTATCCTTACCATTTTTAGAAAAGTTTTTTTCAGATCCGAAGTCTACGGACCGCATTCCGCCTTTTAAAAATCTGGTGCAAACCCGTCTGCTCTCCGCCTTTCACGGATAAAGGATCCCTTGTACGATGCCGTGCATTGAGCTATCACCCACAGTATAGCACAAAAAAGAAAATCGTGCCGCCGCTCGTTGCAGGATCGCTGGATGACGCAGCCGGTACGTCGGCCTGTTTCATTTTTTTAGCGATTCGTCTGTATTTCAGGCGGCGCTTCCCTTTTTACAAGATCCGTCAGTTCCTGAAGATCGAACGGTTTTGAAAAATGAGCAATCGCACCGCCGGCTATTGCATTTCGAATGATATCCTGATCGCCGTATGCGGTCATAATCACAACTTTAACTTCCGGCTTTTCCTGCTTGATCCTTTTTAAAGTCTCGAGGCCATTCATGCCCGGAATCTTCATATCCAGCAGGACAAGTACCGGATCGTGTTCATGAACCGCCTTCAGCGCCTGCGGGCCGCTCGAAGCGAGCAGGGTTCGATATCCTTCTTTTTGAAAAATTTCATTGAGAAGAAGCCGGATGCCATACTGGTCATCCACGATCAATAGTTTCACGCCATGATCCGCTGCAGTATTTTCCATTCCTGTGCCTCTTTTCCTGTCTGAGGATGCCTGATTTCATGTCGGCTGCACAAATTCACCATTTTGGAATACTTTCTGAATATTCTAGGCGGCTTAACGAATGTCCTTCTTTTTGTCTCATTTAAAAGTGAACTTTTCTCAATAAAAAAGACGGCAGGCGGAAATGATTCATCCGCCTGCCGGATTCAATTTCTGCCGGTGAAAATCCGTTTGATGCAGAATCGTGCAGATTCAGGCAGGAAGTACAGGTTTTAACGTTCATTTTTCAGTGCCGCACCTACAAAATCGCGGAATAGAGGTTCGGGACGTGTCGGCCTTGACTTGAACTCAGGATGAAACTGGCAGGCTACGAACCACGGATGATCGCTGAGTTCGATCATTTCAACAAGCCTGTTGTCCGGGCTCAGTCCGGAAAAAACGACTCCATGCTCAGCCATCTGCTTGCGGTACTCGTTATTGAATTCGTAGCGATGGCGATGGCGCTGATAGATAATTTCCTTTCCGTAAGCCGCATAAGCCTTCGTCTCCTTGCGTATCTTGCACGGATAAAGGCCGAGGCGCAGCGTTCCGCCCATATCTTCGACATCCTTCTGTTCCGGAAGAAGATCGATAATCGGTTCCGCAGCCGTCTCGTCGAACTCCGCAGAATCGGCGCCGGACAGCCCGAGCACGTGACGGGCAAACTCAATCGATGCCAGCTGCATGCCGAGACAGACGCCCAGGAACGGCACCTTGTGTTCGCGTGCATACTGAATGGCCAGAATTTTTCCCTCGATGCCGCGCTCGCCGAAACCGCCGGGGACGATGATGCCGCGGACATCTTTCAAGACATCGACGTTGCCGGGATGAAGATCTTCTGAATTGATATATTCGACGTGCACTTCGGCGTCAAAGTTGTATCCGCCGTGTTTCAGCGCTTCGACAACCGAGATGTAGGCGTCCTGAAGTTCCACGTATTTCCCGACAAGCCCGATTTTAACCTGCTTCTTTGGATGAAGAACCTTGTCCACAAGATCATGCCACTGGCTCATATCGGCTGTTCCGGCCGGAAGCTGCAGTTTTTCACAGACAATATCGTCAAGGTGCTGATCCTGAAGCTGCAGCGGGACCTGATACAGTGTCTCCGCATCGCGTGCCTCGATCACTGCTTTTTTATCGATGTCGCAGAACAAAGCGATCTTATCTTTCATTTCCTGCGAGATCGGCAGTTCTGTACGGACAACAATGACATTCGGCTGGATGCCCAGGCTGCGCAATTCCTTGACACTGTGCTGCGTCGGTTTCGTCTTCATCTCGCCGGCCGCCCGCAGATAAGGAATCAGTGTGCAATGGAGATAAAGCACATTCTCCAGGCCGACGTTGCTCTTGATCTGGCGAATCGCTTCAAGAAACGGCAGGCTTTCAATATCGCCGACGGTGCCGCCGATTTCCGTAATGACAACATCAGCGCCCGTCGTTGTCCCGGCACGAAAAACACGGTCCTTAATTTCGTTCGTAATATGGGGGATTACTTGTACCGTTCTTCCTAAATAATCGCCCCGTCGTTCCTTCTTCAGCACGGTCGAATAGATTTTGCCCGTCGTGACGTTGCTGTTCTTGTTCAGATTAATGTCGATAAACCGTTCATAATGTCCGAGATCGAGATCGGTTTCCGCTCCGTCATCGGTGACGAAAACTTCGCCATGCTGATACGGGCTCATCGTCCCCGGATCCACATTAATGTACGGATCGAATTTCTGGATCGTGACCTTCAGTCCGCGATTTTTCAGCAGCCGTCCAAGGGAAGCAGCAGTGATCCCCTTCCCGAGAGACGACACAACGCCCCCTGTTACAAAGATATACTTTGTCATCCTCTTCGTTTCCCCCTTCTCACAGCATCACGGTTGTGCATCGCAGCATCCGGCTGAACTGCTTTCTTTTTTATAAATTTATAAAAAAACAAAAGCGAAACCACTCCCCTGGGAGGGCCCGCTTTTGCCTTATTAAACCGGTTCTATAATAGCCCTTTGCAATTCTAACAGACTTGCCGATGTGAATCAAGAGTCCTTGTCCGTAAAAACGCAGTCATTCCTGCTCCCGGACTGTCAGCAAAACAGCAGACACCCCGCCGAAATCATTCTTCTTCGTCGTCGATGCTGACATTTCTTTTAATGCGCTGGACATCGTCATCGTCGTCATGATCATCATAGTCGTCGTCATCCGAATTATTGTCAGCCAGATCCTGATCGTCGTCATCGTCCGAATCATCGTCAGCATCGTCCTCGTCGTACGACTCGTCATAATCATCGAATCCGTCTTCGGCAAGCTTGCTTTTTCTTTTATGCGCTTCGGCCTGCCCGAGCGATTTGGCAGCGTCGTCTTCGCGCTGATCGAGCGGATACCAGTTGCGCAGAGCCCAGAGATTATTACCGAGACTCAGGAACCGTCCGTCAAGCGACAGCGTCGTGTACAGACGGGCAAGCGTTTCACCGTCGTCCGCCTCAATTTCGCCTTTTTCAAAGACCTGATCCGTCATTTCATAAAACGACTTCGGTTCCTTGCTTTTCGCCAATATATCGTACAATTGATCCACTTTTGATTGCTCGACTGCGTGTTCTGCCAATGGAAACATCCTTTCCTTTCATCGATGCCCCCCCTTTAATGAGGGCAATGCTCCCGCCGGAACCATCTGTTCCGGCACGTTCAACTCCTCACGGGACAGCCGGCTGACAGAATTTTATCGATAACCGGAAGTCCCGGCAGCCGATCGGCCTTTAACGAGGATGAGCAAGATCGCTACAAGGTTATACAGTTTATACAATAATCTGTTTCTATGTTAAAATCAAGTCCGGGTCCCATGAATCTTTTCGGACAGATCCGCATGTGCAGTTCTCCGTTTCTGCATCAGCCTGAATCGGCCTTTCGCATTCTCTCTGTCGATACACGGCTGAAATTGGGATATATTAAGAGCAAGACGCTTTACCGTTCCGGATCCGGAAACAGAGAACCGGTGAAAATCAGATTGGAGGAACAAACTATCGATGACTGCCCTGCTCGCTGCCGTTTTGATTATTTTGCTGCTGGCCGTTCTTTTGACTGCCGGCATCCTGCTCGATATTTACACAGGCATTAAGGTGAAGCGTCCGACGCTTCCGAAAGGCCCGTTTAGAACCGGGATGAACCGCCTCCGTTATTTTACAAACGGGCGGGATCTCTTCAATGATATGCAGGAATCGATTGAAAACGCCCGCAGCCACGTTCATTTATCCTTTTTTATTTTTAAAACCGACGATGTCGGAAACAGATGGCTTGATCTTCTGAAGAAGAAAGCCGGAGAAGGTATCGAAGTCCGTCTCATGGTCGATTATCTCAATAGCGGCGACATCCGCAAGAAAAGAGCCGAACTGACCCGGGCCGGTGTGCAGATTGCTTTTTCCGGAAGGCCGGGATTTCCGTTCACTTTTTATTACCTGAACCGGCGCAATCATCGAAAAATTGCCGTGATCGACGGGCATACTGCTTTTTTCGGCGGTTTCAACGTCAGCCGGGAATACATCGGCAATAAGGCGGAGACGGGGTCCTGGCATGACAATCATCTGAGAGTGGAGGGCGAAAGCGTTGCCGACCTTCAGCGCCTGTTTCTCGAAGACTGGCGGCTGTCTGCCGGCCGGCCGGCGGACAGCTCCGCTTTTTTCCCGGCGCCGACCAAAGGGCCGTCACAGCTTGCCTTAATTGCAACAAGCGGCAAACAAATCGAGGATATTTTTGCCGAAAGATTCATGGCCGCCCGCTCCTCAATCATGATCGGCTCGCCTTATTTCATCCCAAGTCCCGGACTGATGAACGTGCTGCTCGGCTGTCTGAACCGCGGCGTCGAGCTGACGATTCTGCTGCCGATGAAAAAAGATCATCCGTTCGTCAAGCCGGCTTCTTATCTCTATCTCCGTCCGCTTGTCGAGAAAGGTGCGCGCGTGTACCACTTCTATCAGGGCTTTTATCATTCCAAGGTTTTTGTCGTCGATCGGCGTCTCTGCTACACCGGCACCGCCAATTTTGACCGGCGCAGTTTTTTCTGGAACGACGAACTCTCGGGTTTTACCGAGGATCCCGCGCTTATTCGCAGCGTTCTCGATCAGTTTGACAAGGAGATCCGCGAGGAGTCGGTTGCCGTCACGTTGAAAGCGATCCGGGAACGATCTCCTCTTGAAAAACTGAAATCGGCCGGTTCCGGCTGGCTCAGCCCCTTTTTATGATCCTTGCAAAGGGGCCTGTGCCTGTCTGACGGCCGGGAAAACGAAAAGCGAAAACCGTTGTCTTGATTTTAAAAATAAACACGGCCTCCGATCGGGGGCCGTGCTGCTGTTTTCTGTTTACATTTTTTCCGGAGCGGAAACGCCGATCAGATCCAGGCCGTTTTTCAATGTAATGCGGACGGCTTTCATCAGAGCAACACGGGCTTTACTGAGCGGGACATTGTCTTCGTCCAGAACTTTTTCCGCATTATAGAAACTGTGCAGGCTGGACGCCAATTCAAACAAATAGGACGGAATGTGCTGAATGGCCAGTTTTGCGGCACTTTCCGCGACTACGGCAGGAAATTCACCCAGCTTTTTGAGCAAATCAATTTCTTTCTCACCGGAAAGCAGCTCCAGATCAAGATCCGCGGAATCGGCCGGTTCGAATGCTTCGGCTTTCTTCAGCATGCTGCCGATCCGGGCATAGGCATATTGAATGTAGTAAACCGGATTTTCATTCGAGTGGGAAATGGCCAGATCCAGATCAAAGTCGAGATGGCTGTCCGAACTGCGCATCGTGAAGAAATAACGCGCCGCATCGACACCGACGTCCTCCATCAGTTCGCGCATGCTGACCGCTTTGCCGGTCCGCTTGCTCATTTTCACTTTTTCCCCGTTTTTGAACAGATTGACAAGCTGAATAATCTGGAAAGTCAAATGGCCGGGTTCGTAGCCGAGTGCCTGCACCGCTGCTTTCATCCGCGGCACATAGCCGTGGTGATCGGCGCCGAACACATCGATCAGCCGGTCAAAGCCGCGGTCAAACTTATCTTTATGGTAGGCAATGTCCGGCATAAAATAGGTGTACGAGCCGTCCGATTTAACGAGGACCCTGTCCTTATCGTCGCCGTATTTAGTGGTTTTCAGCCAGACGGCACCGTCTTTTTCATACGTTTCGCTT
This sequence comes from Sporolactobacillus sp. KGMB 08714, assembly GCF_036598985.1. Lineage (NCBI taxonomy): Bacteria > Bacillati > Bacillota > Bacilli > Caryophanales > Sporolactobacillaceae > Sporolactobacillus > Sporolactobacillus sp. KGMB 08714. Next base: position 155,302 of record NZ_JAUUBW010000023.1, on the reverse strand, counting down.
TTGCTTTTCAGAAGTTCGAGTGCATTCTCCACTTTTCCCGTTTCATAAAGCGAACGCTCCGAATACCAGCAATCGAACGTGACCCGGAAGTCGGCCAAATCTTTCTTAATGCCGCGCATGAGATGCCCGACGCCGAATTGGCGAAAGAACCGGATCCGTTCCTCATCCGGTTTTTCGGAGAGCGTATTCCCGTACTCCGCCACAAGCTGTTTCGCCAGTCCGATGATGTCCTTGCCGTGATAGCCGTTCTCCGGGATCTCCGCATCCTTGCCGAGTTCCTGAAGATAGCGCGCTTCAAGCGACACAGCCAGGTTGGTGATCTGGTTGCCGCCGTCGTTAATATAATATTCAGCACTCGTCTCGTAACCGGCCTTCCTCAGCAGCTTGCAGAGCGTGTCGCCGACTGCCGCCCCGCGCGCGTGGCCAAGGTGAAGATTTCCGGTCGGATTGGCCGAGACAAATTCGATCATCACTTTCTTACCGGCTCCGCTTGTCGTCGCGCCGTATCTGTCGCCCGCTTCGATGATTGTCGGAATCAGATCCGTCAGATAACGATTATCCAGGAAAAAATTGACAAATCCCGGCCCGGCGATTTCAATTTTGCGGATATGCCCCTTTTCTTTATCAAAATGTTCAACCAGTTCTTCCGCGATTTTGCGCGGCGGCTTCTTCGCAATCCGCGCCAGCTGCATCGCCATATTGGACGCAAAATCACCATGCGCTTTATCCTTCGGTGCTTCGAGAACGACAGCCGGAATCTGATCCGGCTGAGCCAGTTCCGCTTTCACCACAGCCTGTTTTATTTCTTCTTTTAATTGCTGCTTGACTTGCTCGACAATCGTCATGTTATAACCTCCAAAATTGCGTTCAGACTCCATCATCAGTGCTTTGCTTCATCCCTCTGAACCGGAAATCGAGCCGGAATCGGCCGCTATACTGTCCCTCCAGCATCATTTCGTAAATAAGGCCGGCCGTTCCGGAACGGGTTTCCCGATCCCAGGATGATTCTATCTTCAATGCCGTTGCTTCCGTTTTCAGCTTTCCAAAGGGGGTTTCGTACGTCCCTTCCGCCGGTGTTCCGACGAACAGGGGCTGCCTGAGCGGAACGGCGCCCTTGCGCCGAATCAGCGCCTCCCGGCCGTCTCCGCTTATTTTAATTGTATAATCGGCCGGTCCGGCTTCCGGAACCGCCGCACTGAAAATCAGGTACAGACTCCCCGCACCTTCGGCAATGCGTCCCCGCAGCACGGATTTTGTCATTTGATCGGCATCAGGCTGCTGCCTGTTCATCGTCCGGCTCGTAAAGACAATCTCGGCCTCATGAGTCTTCATCCGCTCACCTCCGCTCAGACTGCAAGTCCGTCTATCAGACAATCGCACCTGTATTCATACTTACTTTACTATAAAATAATGCTTCCGCTCGGGCAAGACTCAGTCCGCTTTTTTTTTACAAGGTGCGACCTGTTTCTGCCAAATCTGCGTCCATCCGGCAGCGGCTTTTATCCAGACATTTCGCGGCCGGTTCCGTCTCTCAAGCATTGCCGGAAAAATGAAAGTTTAAGCCGGAACGGGTGTTTAGAAAAACTCTCCTTAAACCATAATGTAGAAAAAGCAAAGGAAAAACACAAGGACAATCAGCACTGAACAGCGGACTGAAGGAGGTTCCAAGATGCGTTTCATCCGGCGGCTGCGGGAAACAAATAAAGACTATCTGAAGTGGGCGGCCCGTCTCGGCGCGCTGCTGGCGGCCGTGATCCTCGCATCTTTCGGCATCCTTCTCGCGGCAGCGAAACTGGCCGGACCGATGGATATTCCGGCAGCAAAGCCTGCCGTTTTTTATGATGACCGGCAGCAGCCGATCGGGAAATGGCAGGGAAAAAGCAGCCAATGGATCTCCATTGACACGATGTCTTCTCCCATTAAAATGGCGACGCTGGCCGTCGAAGACCGTCGTTTCTTTCAGCATCACGGATTTGATTTCCGGCGGATCGCCGGATCGGCCATGGTCGATCTGCGCAGTTTTTCAAACGCCGAAGGGGCAAGCACCATCACCATGCAGTATGCTAAAAATCTCTTTCTGACGAATAACAGGACATGGCAGCGCAAAGCGGAAGAAATGTTTTATACACTGCGTCTCGAGATGAATGAATCGAAGAAAGATATTCTGGAAGGCTATCTGAACACGATCTATTACGGCGAAGGTGCGTATGGCATTGAAGCAGCGGCAAAAACCTATTTTAACAAAAATGCAAGCGACCTGACGCTTGCGGAGGCCAGCATGCTGGCCGGTATTCCGAATGCTCCGAGCCTTTATTCCCCTTTTCTTCATTATAATCAAGCAAAGATGCGGCAGAAGACCGTTCTTGAATCGATGGTTGAAAGCGGATTTCTGACAAAAAAACAGGCAGAGGCCGTCTATTCCGCTCCGGTCCGCCTCGTCCGGGGCCGGGAAAAAACAGCGGAGGAAGCGCCCTATTTTCAGGATGCGGTCCGGCAGGAGCTGACCCGGCTGCATTTCAGTCAGAAAGAACTGGCTTCAGGCGGGCTTAAGGTGTACACAACGCTCAACCCCAATGCTCAGCAGGCCGCCGAGTACTGGGTACGAAAAACACTCCCGGCAAATTCCGGCCTGGAGACCGCTCTTATTGCCCTTGATCCGAAAACAGGCGGTGTCGCGGCAATGATCGGCGGACGCGACTATCAAAAAAGCCCGTATAACCGGGCCATTTCAGCGGAACGCGCACCCGGTTCAACCTTTAAACCCTTTCTTTATTATGCGGCGCTGCAAAACGGCTTTACTCCGGCTACTCTGTTAAAAAGCATGCCGACGGTTTTTACGTTCGATAACGGCAAAGCGACTTACGCACCCAATAATTTCGGGGGCTACTATGCAAACGGCCCGATTACGATGGCCCAGGCTCTCGCGCTTTCCGACAATATCTTTGCCGTGAAGACCCATCTGGCGATCGGCATGGGGGAAATGATTCAAGCAGCCAGGCTTGCCGGGATCACCAGCCCGCTTGAGGCCGTTCCGTCTCTTGCGCTCGGATCCGAACCGGTCAGTGTGCTGGAGATGGCCAGGGGATACGCCACTTTTGCCAACGAAGGTGCAAGAATCAATCCCCAGTTCATCACAAAGGTAACCGACGGTCAGGGCCGCGTGCTCTATGAATGGCACCCCGAAAAAAAACAGGTTCTGAACAAACAGGCTTCGTTTGTTCTCTCACAGATGATGACCGGAATCTTCGACAGCCGGCTGAATGGCTATACAAAAGTGACTGGCGGAACGGTCGCAAACATGCTGACCCACACCCTGGCGGCTAAAACCGGCTCGACGCCGACCGACAGCTGGATGACCGGATTTTCGCCCGATCTCGTCTCCACCGTCTGGGTCGGCTACGATAAGGGGGAAACCATCAACACCTATCCCGACGGCAGCTATGCTAAAGAAATCTGGTCTCATTTCATGGAATCCGCACTGGACGGCACCCCAAAGAACCTTTTCACGCCGCCTGAAGGAGTGATCCGTGTCAGCATCGATCCAAAATCCGGGCTGCTTGCCTCTGCGCAATGCCCTGGCCGGCCGACTTATTTTGTCAAAGGGACCGAACCGATTCTGCATTGCAGCGCCTCGCAAGGCCATCCGGACACGAAAGCAAAGCAGCCTCTCCGGGAAAGGAGCTTCCTGTACCGGCTGTTCCACTGGTGGTAAAGAACAATGCCGGCAAGAACGATCTTCAGGGCTTCAGCCCGCAGGATCCGAATAAAGTACGGAACGGATACGAAGGCGAAACGTCCGGCCTCCGAGTGAACTTTTCCGCATCCGGAGTCTTTTGAAATTTTTTAAAAGAGTGGCCCTCACCGGATTCCATGAAGCTGCACTCCGACTATTTGATCCGGTTGATCGTCTGCCTTTCGCCGCGATGGACGGACACCCCGATCATTTAAAGCCGGCTGTCTGCATTTCCTGGCACAGCCGCTGCACTTTGCATACAGGAGACATGCAGCCGGGACCTTATTCCCGCGGCCTCGGCTCAGCTCCCCTTTTACAGGTCACTCTTTTCCAGCTTTTCCTTCAATTCGGCGTTCGCCCGCTGCCACTGACCCGGATCGGCCTTTTCTAAAAAATCGCGCAGCACTCTTTTCGACGGGGCGTCCATCTCGTCAATCGCGACTTTGCCCTTCAGTGCTTTATCCATTTTATTGACATGATCGGCAAGCATTTTATAACCGCGCCGGATCTGCCGGTTGATGATCATTTCGGCGGCTCCCGCCCCCGAGAAATGCGGACCCTCTTTTGTAATTTCCGTATTCACCCAAACGAGCCAGTACTTCTTCCCGCCGCCCTGGAGATCAGCCTTATCTTTAGAAAAACGGATACGCCTTTCGACGTCGCTGCGGGCGTGAAGCGCGCCGATATCCACGGCAGCCGTTCCCGCCTCGACATCGATAATGACCGGAGACAGATTATCGAGGTTAACCAGGCCCGCACCGAAACCGCCATGGCCCTTTGTCGCGTCGCCTTTTATAATGTTAAATCCTGATTTTTTCCCGTCCTGATGAAAAATATCCAAATCATTCATCCCTTCGCAGACTCGCTTCATTTGATAGAGCTATTTTATCACATGGATCCGCTTTCCGCTTCTAAAACGGCCGGGGGCGGCTGTGAGTCGATCTGTTCTGAGCCGGCAGCCGGCCGGACTTTTTTTTCATGTCTCTTCAGATTCCTGCAACCATTGCCAAATTGGGAGACAACCCTTATTCTGATAATAGTATTCTTTTAATCTGGGGGATTTACTGACATGATTCTGGTCCGATGCATTAAAAATGTGTACGGGGAAACGGACGATATTGCGCTGGGCTTACTGGAAGGCCGGCTGCTTTTCAAGGTCAACAATTTTTATATGGCCGATCAGGATGAGGATGGCCACCTTGTGACACAGGACGAGGAAGGCGAACCGCACATCATCGCGGACAGCCGTGAAGTGCTGAACAGCGATTCATGGTTTCGCGAACATTTCATTCTTATCTGACCCGGGCAATCGGCGTCAGACGACTGACTATTTATTCTAAGATCAGAGGTGCAAAATAATGAGCAGCATTCAATATGAAATCGTCAAACGCGTCGGCACCCTTTCCGAATCGCCGAAAGGGTGGCAGAAACAGCTGAACATCATCAGCTGGAACGGACGGGCGCCGAAATACGATTTGAGAGACTGGGCACCGGATGGTGAAAAAATGGGCAAGGGCCTCACTCTGTCTCTCGACGACCTCAAGGCGCTTAAAAAATTGCTGAATCATATGGAAGAACTGCAGGAACCATAAAGCACGAGGCAAAGCCGTAGCAACGGCCGATCCGGAGTCCTGAAAAAGAGCCGCATTCCCCGCAAATGACGGAAAAGAGCGTCTGAAAGCCGAACAGCGGCTTTCGGACGCTCCTGTTGATTCTGCAGACTTGATTCATCGCCGTTTAAGCATGCAACTTTATTCTTTAATAAATAAAACGGCTTTTTCTCTTCAGACTTTTATAAATTTAGGCGAAATGGCATTCCCAATCATTTCCCCGTAATTAAAGGTTACCGGCTTGCGGTCAAACTCAAGCGGCAACCGGGGAAACAACAATTCGGCAACCCGGTAGGCCTCCTCCAGATGCGGATAGCCTGACAAAATAAAGCGCTCGAAACCCGCCTGGCGATATTCAAGAAGCCGTTTTGCAACGTTTTCAGGATCACCGACCAGGGCCGTTCCTGCGCCGCCTCTGACCAGTCCGACACCCGCCCACAGGTTCGGGCTGATCTCCAATCTTTCTCTGCTCTTATTCCCGGCAGAATGAAGACGGCTCATCCGCCGCTGGCCGATCGAATCATATCTTGAAAGCACCTGATCGGCTTCCCGGATTGCCTTATCGTCAACATAGCCGATGAGCCGGTCCGCTGCCTCCCAGGCCTCTTTTTCCGTTTCACGGACGATCACATGGATCCTGAGGCCGAATATAACTTTTCTTCCCCGCTCTTCTGCCAGTTTTTTTACTTTGGCAATTTTCTGCGCCGCCTGTTCCGGAGGTTCTCCCCATGTTAAATAAACATCGGCGTGTTTTGCCGCCACTCTAATCCCGGCTTCAGAAGATCCGCCAAAAAAGATCGGCGGATGCGGTCTCTGAACCGGCGGAAAAAGAAGACTGCCGTTTTCTACCTTTACGTGTTTTCCCCGGAAGGAAACCTTTTCTCCGCTTAATAAACGTTTCCATACTTCTAAAAATTCATCCGTTGCTTCATAACGCTGATCATGATCCAGGAACAGTCCGTCGCCCGCCAGCTCTACAGGGTCCCCGCCGGCCACAACGTTAATCAGCGCCCGGCCCTCAGAGATGCGGTCCAATGTCGCCGCCATTCTGGCTGCAAGAGTCGGCGACATTAACCCCGGCCTGACGGCAACAAGGAAGCGCAGATGATCGGTTACCGATGCTAGCGACGCGGCAAGCAGCCACGGATCCTCGCAGGATTTTCCCGTCGGAAGCAGCACTCCTTTATAGCCCAGCTGATCCGCCGCCTGAGCAATTTGTTTAAAATAACCGTATGAACCGGCCCTTCCTCCTCTTGTCGTCCCTAAGTACCTGCCGTCTCCATGTGACGGAATAAACCAGAAAATTTCCATATTATGCTCCCCCGAATCACATTTTATTTAGGAACTGGCCTTGTACGAATTTTAAATGCCGCCTTTATAAGTATCCTGCCATTTTAAGAAATGCCGCTCCATAAGTTTCACAAGCGAATCGGTCAGTTTGCCGACAATCGCGAAAATGATGATGCCGACAAAAACGACATCCGTATTGCTGAACTGCCTGGCATCCATAATCATATAGCCTATTCCTGCCGTCGAGCCCATCAGCTCGGCCACGACAAGAGATAACCAGGCCGCTCCCATTGATAAACGGATGCCGAGCAGTATATTGGGCAGCGCGGCCGGAATAATAAGCAGCTTCAATTTTTTCCATCTGCTGAATTCAAGAACACGTGCTACATCAAAGAACTTTGCATCCACCCGGCGGATACCCAGAAATGTATTGACATAAATCGGGAAGAAAGCGCCCATGGCAATCAGCAGAACTTTCGATGTATCCCCCAGACCGAACCACAATATGAATAGAGGCGCCACAGCCAGATGCGGGATGGTCCGCACCATTTGCAGGCTCGGATCAAGAACGTTTTCCGATTTTACGGACAGCCCCACAATCAGACCAAAAATCAGACCCAGCCCTCCCCCGATTGCAAACCCTCCCGCAGCCCGGGCAATACTGATCCCAAGATCCGGGAACAGAACCCCGTCAACCGTCAAATTCTCGGCCGCCGACAGGATCTCGGCGGGGGTCGGCAGAACCGCTTTTGTGAAAAATCCTAAAGAACCGATTAATTGCCAAATCAGCAGGATAAGAAAAGGGACAATGAGCCCGGACAGGAACTTACTGACCTGACTTTTTGAAAACGGCCGAATGATTAACCCTGAAACCTGAAATTTCGGCAGGGTGGGAAACGCATGTACGATTTCCTTCTTGCTCATGGAGCATTCACCTGCTTCTGTCATTTTTTCAATGCTTTTTCGATGTACTGGTTGTCTACTACTTTGCCGGTATCGATTTTGTTATTTATAATCTTTAATGATAATTGGAAATCGGCCGTCTTCTGCTGAGCATGAATGATCTTTTCCGAAATCGGCACGTTAATTGACGGATTACTTTTTAATGCACTGACGACCACCCTTTTATCCAGGTTCTTAGCTTTCGCATAGATAGCAACCGCCTCATTAAAATGCTTATTTTGCCATAATCGCGCTTGTTCATAAACCTTTAAAAAAGTCACGGTCAGATCCGGATGATCTTTGGCAAATTGCGAGCGTACAAGAAGAAAACTTGGCGACAGGCTGTTCAGATCCGACTCGGTACTGAGCACTCCGGCCTGATGCTCTATGGTTTCATAAGAAACAAACGGTTCCCATACCGCCCAGGCATCGACCTTTTTTGAATTGAAAGCAGCCTGCGCCTCATCCGGCTGAAGCTGGATAATTTGTACATCGGAATCTTTTAATCCGGCATGCTGCAATGCTTCATACAAGAGGTTGAATCCGCTCGATCCTTTGGCAACAGCAATTTTTTTGCCTTTTAAATCTCTTATTGTTTTAATAGCGCTTCCTTTGGAAACCAGTATGGCATCCGCTTTACCTCCGATACGTGTGTTTGAAATCTCCGTGAATCCAATACCTGCTGCCTGAGCCGAAATCACCGGAGAGTTGCCCACACTTGAAAAATCAAGATGATTGGCGGAAAGCGCTTCGATCTGAGGCGGACCGCTTTGAAATTCCGTCCATTGCACCTTGGCATGCTCTTTGGCAAATGCTTGTTCGAACCATCCTTTCTCCCTCGCCAGAAGCAGGGGATCGACGTTCTGCTGAATGCCGATATTTACAATCGTCTCAGTGCCGTTCGCCTTCCCGTTTGCCTGGTTCGCGGCACATCCGGACAGTGCGGTCATCAGTAAAAGAAATCCGACGATGAAAAGTAAAACGGATTGTTTTTTCATCATGATCACTCACTCACTGGTTTTGTTGTCTGACTAATGAAAATTCATCAGCGCTTTCAAATTCCTGCAGCACGTTTTGTCTTATTTTTTGAAACGACGGATGTGTCCTTTGGCGGGGAAACGGCAGATCGATGCGGATCAGCCGCTGTATCCTTCCCGGATGCGTCCCCATGACAACGACACGATTGCCGAGATAAACAGATTCGTCCAGATCGTGTGTGACTAAAATCATGGTTGTCTCCGTTTCCAGCCAAATCTGCAGAAGGACCTCCTGCAAATGCCGGCGGGTAAAAGCGTCCAGCGCTCCGAATGGTTCGTCCAGTAATAAAACTCCCGGTTTTCTCAATAAAGCTCTGGCAATTGCCACCCGTTGCGACATTCCTCCGGACAATTCTTTAGGATAGGCCTTCGCAAAGCCTCTGAGTCTGACAATATCGATTAACTCATCCACTTTTTTTCGAATGGCCGCTTTTTTGAGCGGCAGATTGCCGGCGATATTTTCTTCAACGGTCAGCCACGGGAACAGACGATGTTCCTGAAAAACAAATCCCTGTTCGATGCCGGGCCGGTTCACCGCACGTTTACCGATTTGAACACTGCCCTCATAATCAGAATCCAGGCCGGCGATGATTTTTAACAGAGTACTTTTCCCGCAGCCGCTGGGTCCGATAATGGTGATAAATTCACCATTATCAATGTCGAGGTGAATATCATCAAGCACAGTCATGACCCTTTGTCCCTTGGCAAACGATTTATTTCTGATATCGATACTGATCTCCAAACCTGTCTCACCCCAATTATTTTTAATGTTTCTTCTTCGGGCACTATGATCAGGCATTTGTCATTTAAAGAGGCGGCAGGCTAATGTACAATGACGGTTCGGATGCGATTTTTCGAAAGTACTGATATAATAAAGAGTGTGTGTTGCGGGTAACGGTTCGGGACGTCGTGGGTGCTGAGCCGTTACTCCTTTTTTTGAATCCGGGATTTTAAAATTCCAGTAGATGTTCCGGCCGGCCAGTCAAATAGTGTCATCTTATTTTTATTTATGCATGATTGTCCGGCACTTGGCGATCTCTTTATCATGGACATTCTCTTTCCCCCCTTTCCCTTGATTGTTTAAAGAAAATTCAACAAATAGACAATTATCACTTTAAATGATGTGATTGACCTCATATTAATTCCTATATTCTTATAAGTCAACTATGAATTGAATTTTTCAACCGCTGTTCTACTTCTTTCTTCCGTTGTTTCCCCACTGCGGCCGATTGTTCAAATAATTGAAATCCATCTTTTAATCCATTAAACTCAGAGTAGTTAAGCCGACGATTTAAGATTTTTCAGCACTCCCCTATCTCTCTCTGAACGGAAGATGAATCGTGCAGGAACGGTTTTGAAATTAATGAATGCGAGGAATAATATATGCCTGACGACAAACGACTTTCCCACTCAAGTCTGATGACAAAGGGTTATTTCGGACTTGAACGGGAAAATTTAAGAATTAATCCGGACGGATCCCTGGCCTTGACGCCCCATCCTGCCGCATTCGGAGACAAACTGACCAACCCCGAAATTACAACGGATTTTTCTGAGAGTCAGATTGAAATCATCACACCTGTTTCGACCTCTCTTCCCGAGCTGCTGTTCCGTGAAAAATACCTGATAAAAAAAGTCTATCGGGGAATCGGCCCCGAGCTGCTCTGGCCGTTGAGCAGCCCGCCCGCGCGCCTGCCTGCGGAGGAGCGGATCCCAATAGCGGACTTCGGTCCGGCGGGAAAAGATAAAAACGACTACCGCGCCTATCTCGCCCAAAAATACGGACGGCGCAGACAACTCTATTGCGGCATTCATTTTAATTTTTCATTTGCCGAAGAAAATCTGTACAATGAGGGAGCAGGCGTAGAAGAACGGAACCGGCTTTATCTGAAGATGGCAGCTGTAGCGATGCGCTATCGTTTTTTTCTTGTTCATCTGCTGTCGGCAAGCCCCGAGACGCACGGCGGCGTCTGTTACCGATCCGCCCGTCTCAGCGCTTCCGGCTATAAAAACATCGAACCGGTCTATCTTGATTATTCGAATCCCGCCGCGTATCTCGCTTCGCTGTCGTCTGCCGTGGAGACAGGGCTTATTGAAAGTCCGCGCGAGCTGTATCAGCTTGTCAGGATTAAGGGAAAAGGATTTGAAGACCTCATGTGGCGGCCCGAGGCCGACCGGATCGAACTGCGCATTCCGGATCTGAATCCGCTCTATGCAGAGGGTATCAATCCTGATGACTTGTATTTGATGCATCTTTACTTAATGTGGGCGGCCCAGGAGGAAGACGAACCTTTTGACCGCGAAAGCCAGGCATGGGCGGATCGATTATCCGATGAGGCGGCACGGATGGCCGTCTCCGATCCCTTGGCGTATCAGATGCGCTATGTATTCGGCAGGCTCCGTTCTTTCGTCCGGCAGAAAAATCTGCCTGAAATTTACGCAAACGCGCTCAATCAGGCAGAAGGAAGATGGCTCCATCCGGCTCGCAGATACGCGGAACGGATCTGCGGACGTATCCACGGAGAAAGTACGTTCGCTGCCGGCACGGTCCTCGCAAAAAAAATAAAATCCGTTTACCTCCATACGGCAGAGAGCCGGCGGGCTGAATGACGATCGTCCGCGCGCTCCGTCCCCCGAAGCGCGCGGAGAAACTTAAACAAATGTTTGCTTAACGCGGCTGTTCTGCATCCGGGCCGGACGGCTGCCGCCTGCTTGCAGAAAACTTCAAGTATCGTTCCCAGCTATCGCGGCAGGGAACGTGCTTTTTATGGGTTCGCTTTTTTCAGGCGGGCCTTCCGCCATTCCGATCTCAGAAGGCTGTATATTTCGTGATTGACAAAATGATCATAGATCCATTCGGCATCGCGGATTGTGCCTTCATGTGCGAAACCGAGCCGTTCGGGAATTGCCCGGCTTTTTGCATTCTGGGTGGCCGCCCCGATCTCGATCCGGTTTACAGCTGTCGTTTCAAAGGCATCGTCAATAACCGCCCGGCAGCACCGTGTCATGATGCCCTTTCCCTGCCTGTCTCCGGAGAGCCAGTAACCGATGCTCGTTCTCCGGTTTTGTAAGTCGTACGGATGAAAGCCGATCATCCCGCACAGTTCGCCGCGATAAAGAATTCCGGCCTGAAATCCCAGTCCCTGGCGAAACTGTTCCGTCCAGCCGGCAATCGATGCAAAATAATTTTCCGCCGATGTGACACGATCCACCCAGGGGAGAAATTCCCGCAGATAGTCGCGCTGTCTGTCGATCAGAACAAACAGCGGGAACGCGTCAGGCTGTTCTAACAGTTTAAGCTGAATTTCGTCATCCACCCTGAATGTAAACATTTTTATTCCCCCTGATCCGGGCGGACGGCCCGAACGGTTTATTTGCGTAGAGCGCAGCTATAAAAGTATATGCCCGCCGCACATCGGTTTGATTAAAATGTTTCCCGATTGCCTGTGCCTTTTCAACGGCCGACTCGCGGGGCAGCCGATCGAAATAAAGCAGAATGGATACGAGTTCGAGAAAGGCAGCCGTCTCGGCATTAAGCTTTTCCACTGCACTTTTAACAGACGGAAGCTGATTTTCCGCGTGCGCCAGAAAAGTTCTGCCTTCTTCGGTCAGCCGATAGCAATAGCGGCGTTTGCCGCCTGTCTCCTTCTGTTTTTCTAAAAGGAAACCGAAATCGCACAATTCTTCCAGCTGCATCGTCAGTTCTTCGGAATAAGGCCCATAGAAAAGAAAGCGATAGGTTTCATGAAACGGAAAACCTATCTTTTGCAGTATGTATACCATTTTCTGCAGCTTCTTTCTGCCGGCGATCTCGCCTGCCTGATCGATCAAAGCCGCAATTTTAGCATGATCCTCCAGCATTTTTGCAAATTCCCCCCGATTAATATTGATTTTATCTGTATTGTCCGGCCGCAGCGGCAAAAACAAGTCAGCCATTTTCAAACTGCGGCCGGCATGGCTTGGCCGCTATCGTAGACAGGTTTCGGCGTTGCCAAAAAGCGAATCGGTTTCTGGCTATTCGCACTTATTGGTTCCAGGCCGTTTACTGTCGATTCTTCAGGCGTTACTGAAGCCTCCTTGCGATGAACTGCTGATTCGTGGCCATTTACTGATGATTGGCCGCTCTTTTCTGTTGACTGTCCGGCCGTGTGTTTCTGTGAGCACATGGAAATCGGCTTTTTCTGCCTCTGTTGTCACAGTCTCCCGAGAAAATGGCTGCATTGCCGCTCAATGAAGCGCTCTGCTTTATTGCGGATGGTCCATAACTTTGAATCTGAGACGGCGGTGAACAGATGGTTTGAGGATCTTCCAACGAAAAAAGAATTTTCGGTCAGGAACGTACACAGCTTCTGTCCGTACGCCCTGTGCATCACGCAAAAGTCACCGCGTTCCGTGAAAGTACATCCTGTGAACTGCTTCGGAATCATCATGCTCTGTGCGGCGAACATCTCCTGCCTTGCTGGAGCTGCCGCATCTGCGGACAGTGCACCGTACTTTTTCATATATGCAAGAGTTCGCATATTTCTTTTTTTGCTTTTGAGTGATTCGGCAGGTCGAGCACCCTGTCCTTCGGATAATACAATTTATGATCGGTACGCCTTTTTCCCGTAATCGCGCCTACGACATCCGATTCCTGCGATAATTCATGCAGCTTGCCGTCCGGCATCAGCAGCTGAATCGGCTGACGTTCTTCCTCTTCACCCGGACGATAAAAATCATATGGGCAATCCGAAGAAGAATCGACCTCAAGATAATACTCCGGATCGATTCCCGCCTCGATGAATGCTTCTTTTAATTTATCGTCAACATTCAGCTGATCTTTTGAGATCTGGACGTATTTAAAGAGGCGGCGGTTTATGAAGCGGCGGCACAGGTCGCTGAGAATCGGATCATCCTCCTCCTGCCAGACCTGAAAGAAGTACATGATCACTGATTCGTCCAGCCTTAAATAATCCTGAAGCGTCATCCTGCCCTCAAAAAGCGTCTGCAGCGGAACCGGCCGATACTTGAATCTGAATCCGGAACGATACAGCATTTTGGCCCGGTGAAGGATTTTGGTCAAAATAACTTCGGCGCTTCGTGTCACCGGATGAAAATAAACCTGCCAGTACATTTGATAACGGCTCATGATGTAGTCTTCCACCGCGTGCATGCCCGAAAGCTTGAAAACGATCTGATCATTACGGGGCCTCATCACACGCCAGATCCGTTCCATATCGAAATGGCCGTAGCTGACGCCCGTGAAATAGGCGTCACGCAGCAGATAATCCATCCGATCTGCGTCAATCTGGCTGGAAATCAGGCTGACGACCAGCCGGTTCTTGTACGTTTTCCCAATCACATCTGCAACTTTTTGTGGAAAATCGCCGTCAACCTGTTCCAAAAGGCGGTGAATCTCCGTATCGCCGAGAATGATCGCCTGTGTATACTGTTCGTGATCGGTGCCGAACACCTTTTCAAAAGAATGCGAGAACGGCCCGTGCCCGACATCGTGCAGCAGCGCCGCGCACATTGAGAGCAGCGTCTCTGAGTCGTCCCAGTCATTTCTGTTTTTAAAAATATGAATCATCTGGCGTGTAATCTCGTAGACGCCGAGCGAATGGCCGAAACGGCTGTGTTCCGCCCCGTGAAAAGTCAGAAATGTCGTCCCCAGCTGGCGGATGCGCCTCAGCCTCTGAAATTCCGCAGTGCCGATCAGATCCCAGATCAGCCGGTCGCGGACATGAATATAGCGATGCACCGGATCCTTGAAAACTTTCTCTTCATCCAGCCTCTCAAACTGTTGGGTCACGACGACCACGCCCCTGTTATTTTTCTCCGTTCAGCCACCGTATCCGAGGCCTTTCCGGAGGGCTCTGTGACCCATTATAGCTTTTTTATGCAAAAAAGGGAACGGCCGGCCGGCGCGGCTTGTCTAAACAGGAACCCTCCCTGTGTTTCTCTTCTTTGCCATTCATCTCGTTCCGTTTTTGCATTTCCGTTCGCCCTCCTCCGAAACATACACGGAGCGCAGCGGCTTCTGCGCCATGACGGACAGCGCATGCTTCGGACAGAAGATTCTTTGTTTCTATGTCATCGCCCGGCCGGTTGATTTTATGAAATCCGTATAGTACATTGATAAACGATGTCAATAACTTTCACTCTATCTAATATTAAAGATAAAATGCTGTTCTTCCAATTCATGTGGCCAGCCGGACTGCGGTGTGAAAACGTTTTCTGTTTTTCCGAAAAGCGATCTGCTTATACGAGCGGCAGTCTATTCCTTTGAATGTTCATGCGAGCAGCGATTGATTCTGCTGAAAAGGAAAATACCCTGCCGGACCGACGTTAAATGGCGGAAACGACCGATCTCTTCTTCGGCCGGCCGCGTATTCCTGTAAATCGCTGCAAAAACCGCCGGAAAACGCTGCCTTACCATCAGTAAAGCGCGAAATATCGCCAATAACGTGCGGGAGAACCGACAGGAACAGCCAAAGAATCGGCAGTAAACGGACCGGAAACTATGGTTTCGGTCGCGCCAGGCAGTTTTTCGGTCGTTACACTGCGTTTATCGGTCGGGACCAGGAGTTTATCGGTCGCGCTCGGTTTTTCGATCACGGCCGCGAGTTAATCGAACGTGAGCTGCTATTTTGCGGGCGGCGGCAGACGATTATCGGCCGGAAACTATGGTTTCGGTCGCGCCAGGCAGTTTTTCGGTCGCGCTCGGTTTTTCGATCACGGCCGCGAGTCGATCGAACGTGAGCTGCTATTTTGCGGGCGGCGACAGACGATTATCGGCCGGAAACTATGGTTTCGGTCGCGCCAGGCAGTTTTTCGGTCTGCCTTGGCTCTGTATCGGTCGGCACAGGCAATTTTTCGGTCGTTGCACTGCGTTTATCGGTCGGGACCAGGAGTTTATCGGTCGCGCCCGGTTTTTCGATCACGGCCGCGAGTCGATCAGTTGTTGCTCCTCGTTTATCGGTCGCTGCCGGAAAGGGAATTTCATTCCTCATATCGCCTCGCCGCCGGTAAAAACAAAACAGGGGAAAACTTATCCTGTCTCTTTTCAAAGCCGGGATTTTTTATGATAATAGCAAGGGGGGGCTGCACGGAATGACGAAATCAATGGCAAACGGGCTGCTATTGTTAGCTTCTGTCTTTTGGGGCTCCGGATTTGTCGCTATAAAAATAGTACTCGATGCCCATGCGTCTTCAGGATTCATCAATTTTTTCCGCGGCGTTATTTTTGTTGTGCTGGCATTTATGCTCTTTCACAGAAACATTTTAAAAATGACCCGCCTGGAATTCAAAATCGGGCTGATTGCCGGGCTGCTCAATTTTGGCGGATATATGACGCAGACCATCGGCCTCTTGTATACGACTCCGTCGGATAATGCTTTTATTTCCTCAACCTATGTGGTGATGATCCCGATCATAGCCTGGATCGTCTTTCATAAAAAAATTCCGGTTAAAAGCGTGATTTCTCTGCTTTTCTGCCTGCTCGGCATGGCCGTACTGACCGGAGTATTGAATCGGGCGTTCACTTTCAATCTCGGCGATGTATACTCTTTGATCTGCGCGCTGTTTTACGCAGGCTCCATCGTGTATCTGGGTTACGGAGCAAAAATAGCGGATGTCAGCGTGATCGCTTTTATGCTGGCGGCCGTCCAGGCAGCAGGTGGATTCGTTTTTTTTCTGCCGGGAGGGGTCGGACAGTTCGCAGCCGTCAATTGGTCCGTTGCGCTCTGGCCTTTGATTTATGTAGGCGTCATTTGTTCATTTGTCGGTCAAACCTTGCAGATTTTGGCACAGAAACATACTACCGCAACATCTGCCGGACTGATTATGATGCTTGAAGGCGTTTTTGGCAGCATTTTTTCGATCATTTTTGGTTATGATCATTTAACAGCCCATTTATTTTTCGGAGGATTGTTTATCACACTTTCACTTATTCTTATGGAAGTCGACTTACAGCATTTTCCATCTGGATTGCACCGGCATTCTCATTCCAAGAGCGGTATGTGAATTTTTATAAATCCTATGTTTTGAACGGTTCCCTTCAAGAGCCTGTCCCGCTTGATTTCTATAAAAGGCTTCTGCGAAAATTGGCCGTTATCCAATTTATGGCATTGTCATCGGCAAATTGCCGGTCCGGAAAAAAGCGAAAAAGACGTTATAGATAATCAGACTTATGATATGGACGCGAAAAGATGCTATACTGAAACCGATTGAACGACAAAATTAAACAAAAGAAAGTGAATTCGATGAAAATAGCCGTTTTTGATTCTGGTATCGGCGGAATGAGCGTATTGTACCGGATCATCAAATTATTGCCGAATGAAGACTATATTTACTATGCGGATACGGCGCATTTACCTTACGGAGAAAAATCTAAAGACGAACTCAAAAAATATATTTTCCAGGCGGCGGATTTCCTGATGGCTCATGACTTAAAGGCCTTGGTGATCGCATGCAATACGGCGACCAGCGCAGCGATTGAAGATCTGCGCGAATATTGTCCCTTCCCGGTCCTCGGCGTTGAGCCCGCGGTAAAACCGGCCGTTCTGGAAAGTGAGAAAGAGAATAAGAAAGTGCTGGTGCTGGCAACAAGGCTGACACTTAAGGAAGAGAAATTTCACCAATTGGTCGAGCGCGTCGACAAGCACGATATTGTCGACGGCCTCCCGCTTCCGGGGCTTGTCACCCTGGCCGAGGCCTTTCATTTTCAGGAAGATCAGGTTGTGCCTTACTTAAAAGAACAGCTGAAACCGTTTGACCCGAATCAATACGGCACCGTGGTTCTGGGATGCACCCATTTTCCGTTCTTCAAGGACAGCATTCAAAAATTGTTTCCTGAAAAAACAGACATTATTGACGGCAGCGTGGGAACGGCGAAGAACCTGAAACGGATTCTGGAAGAACGTCATCAGATCGGCGGCGGAACGGGAGCCGTGTCCTTTTATCAATCCGGCCGGAAAGTGGAGGACAGGGAGACACTGAATCGTTATCACCAATTGCTGAAGAGGCTGGATCATTTACAATGAGCGCAGACCGGCCTTCATCCGCAGCAGCGCAACACCGATTGAATGAAAAGCGGCGGTGCCGGAACAGCCGGCAACATAATGCTGAAACACATAAACACCTCCCGGCAGGTTTCCTGCCCGGGAGGTGTTTGATTCAAGCCGGCTTATCTTTACCGATCCGGCCGGCAAAATCATGATGCGGCTCAATCAGGCATTTCTCCGCTGCCGCGGCAGCGCGGCCTACCCGGAGCGGCCGCTTTTCAAGCGTACATTGCGTGTTTCCGTTCGTATGCGGCAATTTCATCTTCGTACCCCATCGTCACGGCAATTTCATCAAGGCCTTTAACAAGCATCTCTTTCTGATAAGGATCGATAGCGAACGTGTAGCTGAACCCGTCCCCCGAGATCAGCTGTTCCTGCAGATTAACGGTTAGATGGAGGGACGTTTTCACGGCATAGGCGATCAGCACATCCGTTTTTTCCTTGTCCAGCCGTATGGCGAGAAGCCCGTTTTTCTGGCAGTTATTATAAAAAATGTCGGCAAAACCGGGGGCAATGATCACCTTGAAGCCATAATCCCGCAGGGCCCAGGGCGCATGTTCCCGTGAAGATCCGCAGCCGAAGTTATTGCCGGCGACAAGAATAGAAGCTCCTGCATATTTGGGCTGATTCAATACAAAATCCGGATTTCTGCCGCCGTCCTTGTTAAAGCGCCAATTAAAGAAAAGACATTCGCCGAATCCTTTCCGTTCGATCCGCTTCAGAAATTGTTTGGGAATAATCTGATCGGTATCCACATTTGCCCGGTCCATCGGGCAGACAAGCCCTGTAAAAGTTCGAAATGGTTCCATGAATTTACCTCCTCAATCAGTGCACTTTCTCAATTTCTCTGACGTCAACGAAATGGCCGCTGATCGCTGCAGCCGCGGCCATCGCCGGGCTGACAAGGTGTGTCCGCGAACCGGCCCCCTGGCGTCCTTCAAAATTGCGGTTGGACGTTGACGCACAGCGTTTTCCCGCCGGAACAATATCGTCGTTCATCCCGAGACACATGCTGCAGCCGGACTGGCGCCATTCAAAGCCCGCATCTGTGAAGACTTTGTCCAGCCCTTCCTGTTCCGCCTGGCGCCGGATCTGCTGCGATCCGGGAACAACCAGCGCACGGACGTCCTGATGGACATGCCTGCCGCGAACGATTTCCGCCGCCTGGCGAAGATCGCTCAGCCGCGAATTGGTACACGATCCGATAAAGACGACATCAATCGGAATTGCGGCTATCGGGGTTCCAGGTTGCAGACCCATATAGGCGAGAGCTTTTTCGGCGGCCTTCCTTTTCTCCTCGGAACCGAAAGAGCCGGGATCCGGAATTGTGTCTTTAATCGACGATCCCATGGACGGATTCGTACCCCAGGTTACCTGCGGTTCAATTTCAGCCGCATCGATCTCAATCGTCCGGTCATAAACCGCCCCTTCGTCAGTCGCCAACGCCAGCCATTCTTCCGCTGCCCGTTCGAACGCCTCGCCTTTCGGCGCGAATCGTCGGCCGCGGATGTATTCGACCGTCGTTTGATCCGGACTGATCAGACCGGCCCTGGCTCCTGCCTCGATCGACATGTTGCAGACAGTCATCCGTTCTTCCATCGACAGATTGCGAACAGCTTCGCCCGTATATTCGGCGATGCAGCCTGTGCCGACCGAAATACCGTATTTCGCGATAATAGCCAGGATCAGGTCTTTCGCGGCCACTCCCGTGCCGAGTCTGCCGTTCACCCGGATCTGTATGGTTTTCGGCCGTTTCTGCCACAGCGTCTGAGTTGCCAGCACGTGCTCCACCTCGCTCGTACCGATGCCGAAAGCGATCGCCCCGAACGCGCCGTGAGTCGACGTGTGGCTGTCGCCGCAGACGATCGTTTTCCCAGGCTGAGTCAGACCTAGTTCGGGGCCGATGACGTGGACAATTCCCTGGTTCGGGCGATAAACGTCCGCCAGCTCAATACCGAAGTCCGCACAGTTTTTTTCCAATGCGGCAATCTGAATTTTGGAAACCGGATCCTTCGTCTCGCGGTTTTCCGTCGTCGGCACATTATGATCGACAGTCGCGAACGTCCGGTCCGGCCGCCTGACTTGCCGCCGATTCAGGTGCAGCCCCTCAAACGCCTGAGGGGAGGTCACTTCGTGAACAAGGTGGAGATCGATATAGAGCAGGTCGGGCTTTCCTTCCTCACGGTGAATCAGGTGATTTTCCCATATTTTTTCGATTATTGTCCGTGGTTTCATTCCATTCCTTCCTTTCCTGAAGCTTTAACCGACTATCTCATCAGACCGGGGCCCCTGCGGTTCGCCGGTACACGCAGCAGATGCATGATCGAATGATCGGGTCTTTCGAAATTCTTCATCTTTCAGAAAAATCGTCTTTCCGCAATTGATTGCCATCCCGGAACATATCACTTTTCAGGGGAGTTCATGACAGCCGGGCCGCGGACCGGCTGCGTACACGGATCAAACAGGCATGCCCTTTAACTTGCATGCTTTTTTCATCGCTCAAAAAGTTTCATTCAGCGCGGCGATAACCTGATCGGTCATTTCCGCAGTATTGACCGGGATTATCTGTTCCCCGCCGGTTTTCAGATCCGCCGTGCGGAAGCCGCGTTCGAGAACTTTTAAAACCGCCCTTTCGACAAGTGCCGCTTCACGGTCCATATCGAGCGAATAGCGGAGCAGAAACGCGGCGGACAGGATCGCCGCAAGCGGGTTGGCCTTTCCTTGTCCGGCTATGTCCGGAGCCGATCCGTGCACCGGTTCATACAGGCCGATTTTATCCGCCCGCAGGCTTGCCGACGGCAGCATGCCGAGCGATCCGCTAATGACGGAGGCCTCGTCGCTCAATATGTCGCCGAACATATTCTCTGTGACGATCACGTCAAATTGGCCGGGATTGACGATCAGCTGCATCGCCGCCGAATCGACCAGCAAGTGGCTGACCGCAACATCCGGATGGCGGCCGGACAATTCGTTCACGACTTCCCGCCAGACGCGGCTTGACTCCAGCACATTGGCTTTGTCGACGGAAGTCAGTTTCTTTTTTCTTCCTTCGGCCAGCCGGAAAGCTTTTTCGACGACGCGTTCAATTTCGCCGACACTGTAAGCCAGTGTATCGACGACCTGCTCGCCGCGCCGCTCGCTCGGTGTGCCGAAGTAAAGGCCGCCCGTCAGCTCGCGGACGATTACGAAATCGACATGTTCCACATAGTCTCTTTTCAGCGGCGAGTTGCCGAGCAGCGGTGCAAACGTTCTGACCGGACGCAGATTGGCGAAAAGGCCGAGCGTCTTGCGGAGGCCGAGCAGCCCTTGTTCGGGACGGACCCGCATTGACTGCTGATCCCACTTCGGACCGCCGACCGCCCCGAATAAAACTGCGTCGCTCGCCGCACACTGGTCAACTGTATCCTGAGGAAGCGGCGTGCCGTCCGCATCAATAGCGGCCCCTCCGATGCGTTTTTCGACAAACCGCACATTGCACCCTTTTTTTTCAAAAACGTCTTTCAACACACGGACAGCGGATCCCGTCACTTCCGGGCCGATCCCGTCGCCGGGAAGCACCGTAATCGTCCTTGTCATTTCCATTCCCCCGTTCCTTTCGTTTTCAATGGGTGATCTTCGTTTTCCCCGTATGTGCGAACAATGACAGAAGATCTTTGTCGCTGATTTCCTTCTTTTCATCCGCCATTTTCTTGAACGCTTTAAAAGATTGATCAACCTGCTCCTCCGACAGCTGCACGCCCAGGTCTGCCGCCCTCATTCTGAATGCGTGACGGCCGGAATGTTTCCCGAGCACCAGCCGGCCGGTATCCAGCCCGATCAGCGACGGCGACATAATTTCATAGGTTGCCCGGTTCTTCAGCACCCCGTCCTGATGAATGCCCGCCTCATGGGCGAAGGCATTGGCTCCGACAACTGCTTTATTCTTCGGAACCGGGCTGTTCATCAGTCTGCTGACCAGATCGCTCGTCCGCTTGATTTCATCCAGCTTCAGCCGGGTGAACGTTTTGTACGTATCCCGGCGGACATGCAGCGCAACGCCTATTTCTTCCAGAGCGACGTTGCCGGCCCGTTCACCGACACCGTTCATCGTACATTCGACCTGACGGACTCCGGCCTGAAGAGAAGCGAGCGTATTCGCCGTCGCCATCCCGAGGTCGTCGTGGCAGTGGCAGGAAAAACACACGTGGTCGGCATTCGGTACGGATTCCCGAATATAGGTGAACATGTCCGCATACTCCCGAGGTGTATCATAGCCGACCGTATCGGGAAGATTGATGACCGTTGCTCCAGCGTCAATCGCTGCCGTCACAACTTTTGCTAAAAAAGCCGGATCACTGCGTGTGGCGTCTTCCGCCGAAAATTCGACCTGCGGAAAGAACCGTTTGGCATAGCCGACCGATTGAGCGGCGCAATCGAGAACGTCGGCCGGTGTCATGTGCAGTTTATCAGCCATGTGTATCGGCGATGTTGCAATAAATACGTGTACGCGCGGATTTTCCGTGTTTTTCAATGCCCGCCAGGCGGCGTCGATGTCGCTCTTCAGACACCTTGCAAGCCCGGTAACCGTACTGCTCTTTACCGCATCGGCAATGGCGGCCACTGCCTTGAAATCATCCGGCGAAGAAGCGGGGAAACCCGCTTCGATGACATCCACGCGGAGCCGTTCCAATTGCAGGGCGATCCTCATTTTTTCATCATCGTTCAGACTGCATCCCGGCGACTGTTCTCCGTCACGAAGTGTCGTATCGTAAATTTCAACCTTCTCCATTTTCGCAAACTCCTTTCTCATATTTTCATCACAATCACAGATCCCGGCCGTCTCTCTTTTTACCGAACTCGTTGACACACTTGTTTTATAAAAAATAAAAGAAGCCTCTCCGCGCCCTGCAGCGACTGCAGGGGCGAAAAGGCTTCTTTTCACGGTACCACCCGGCTTTCGCTATTCCTTGCGAAATAGCGACTCGGCGGCAGATTCAGATCACGCTGAACCTGCCTTTTTCTTAACAGGTGTCAGAAACACCCGGTCCGCCCTACTCATTCCTTTTCAGGCAGACACTCGGAGGTGAGCGCATCATCGGGGGCGCCGCCGGATTTTCACCCGCTTCCGGCTCTCTGAAAGGCACCGCGCCGCGATTTTTTCCTCCTCATCGATTTATCGCACGGCTGGCAGTTGAAAATGCCGGCCGCTTTGTTTTTAAACTCAAAAGGTTGTGAATTTTATGATACACGTTTTTAGAATTTTGTCAATGATAATAAAAATATTGAATCTTTCTTCTTTCTCATGATCGGATGGCCATTGAAAGCCGGCCGCCGTGCCGTTCGACAATGACTCCGCCGCCGTAAAAGGCGGTCATGTTTTCCGGCGTCATGATGTCGGCGGTCAATCCGGACTGATAGACCGCGCCCTCTTTAAGCAGCAGAGTATGGGAAAAGCATGGCAGGATTTCGCCGACATGATGGGTGACGAAAATCATTGTCGGAGCGTTTTCCGATTCGGTAAATTCCTCAATCAGCGTCAGCAGCCGTTCCCGGGCAAAGATGTCAAGCCCGTTGCACGGTTCGTCCAGAATCAGCAGCTCGGGAGATGCCATCATGGCACGGGCGATCAGGACACGCTGCTTTTCCCCCTGAGAAAGCGTGCCGTACGGCCTGGAAGCAAACGGCGAACAATGCATGAGCTCCAGCAATTCTTTCGCTTTGCGGACGTCTTGCGGATGAACGGCTTCATAAAGCCCGATGGAAGCGAATTTACCGCTCAGCACAATTTCTTCCGGAAGTTCATGCGGGCGCAGCTCGTTTCCGAGCGCGGAACTGACCCAGCCGATTTTCTTGCGCAGCTCGCGCAGGTCCCCCTTGCCGAACGGCATATCGAGCACCGACAGCGTTCCGCTCGACGGCCAGATATAGCCGTTAATCATTTTCAGCAGTGTCGTCTTCCCTGAACCGTTCAGTCCGACCAGAGACCAATGTTCCCCTCTTCTCACATGCCAGGTCACGTCTTTCAGCACCTCTTTATTTTGGCGCCGCCAGCTGACATGGTTTGCATTAATGATCATCGCACCGTCCCCTTCTTTGCCTTTTACGAAAAACGGAGCGTGCAGCGCGGCAGCAGCGGGAGTCCGGCTTTCCCCGCGCGAAAATTTTAAGATGGACGTCCTCTGCCCCGATATCCCGCCTGAAACGCTGTCCGCGCGCTCTGCGCTACTCCGCCGAACCGGCCCGTTCGCACCGCTCAGCCATTTTTTTGACCTCGGGCAGCATCTCCAGATCGACATTTCCGCCGCTGACGATCACGCCGACATGCCTTCCGCGAATGGCGGAACGGCCGGACAGGGCCGCGGCAAACGCAGCGGCTCCCGCTCCTTCGACGAGCAGTTTTCCCCGCTCCAGCATCAGGATCATGGCCTGTGCGATCTCATTGTCGGATACGGTCACCAGATCATCGAGATAACGGGCGATCAGCGGGAAAGTTTTCCGGCCGGCTTCTTTCACAAGGATGCCTTCCGCCAGGCCGCCCACGTGCTCCGATTTGACGGGACCGGTATGATAAAAAAGATTGAATACTGAAGGACACCGTTCGGACTGCACGCCGATCACCCGGATATCCGGTCTGATGTTTTTCAGACACGTTGCCGTGCCGGCCGCCAGACCGCCGCCGCCGACAGGTACCAGGACCGTCTGAAGATCCGGACATTGCCGCAGCATTTCCAAAGCGACCGTTCCCTGTCCGGCCATGATTTCAAAATCATCAAAGGCGTGCACCAATACCGCGCCGCTGGCCTGACAGTCCGCTGCTGCCGCCTCGTATGATTCCTGATAGGAGCCGCCGGCAAGGACGACGTCCGCACCGTATGCCTCCGTTGCCCGTACTTTCGCTTTCGGCGTAGCAGCGGGCATAAAAATCTTGGCCCTGATCCCCTTTTTTGACGCGGAGAGGGCGACTCCCTGAGCATGATTGCCGGCCGAAGCGGCGACAATCCCTCCCGGCGGCAGCAGCGGCAGATGGAGCATCTTGTTCAGCGCCCCGCGCAGCTTGAACGATCCGGTCCGCTGGAAATTTTCCAGTTTAAAGTGCAGGTGTGCGCCCGTTAAACGGTCGAACGTCGCCGACTCGACCATTGGTGTCTTATGGACATACGGGCCGAGACAGCGCATTGCCTCGAATATGTCGGTTAGTTGCAAGGAATCCCCAAAATCTTCACACTCCTTTTGAGTTTGCTTTTCAATGCGGCCTGTGGGTGTGGGACAGCCGGCCGCCGTCGCTTCTTACTGCGCCCCGCCTGATCATTCATCAGAAAATGCGGGCACGGGAAGGCGGAAATACGGTGTTTCCGCCAGGCCGCCCATCCGGACAGAAACCGCTATTTTTTTTGATTTCTTTCAGATTCCAGCAATTATTGAGCAACATTTTCAGTGATGTCTTCACTGTCCTGCTTGCCTTGTTTGACAAACGGCATGAGCCTGCGCAGTTTTCTGCCGACCCGTTCCAGTTCCGAATTGCTCTCTCTTTCCATGAGCGCGTTGAACATCGGCCTGCCAACCTTGTTTTCGAGCAGCCAGTTGCGGGCAAATCTACCGGATTGTATATCCTCCAGCACTTTTTTCATACGGGCTTTCGTATCTTTATCGATGATATACGGACCCACTGTGAAATCGCCGAATTTTGCCGTATCGGAACAGGAGTAGCGCATGCCTGTCAGGCCGTTTTCATAGATCAGATCGGTGAGCATCTTCATTTCGTGACACGTTTCAAAATAGGCATTTTCCGGCTGATAGCCTGCCTCGACCAATGTCTCAAAACCGGCCTGGATCAAATGAGTCAGCCCGCCCATCAGCACCGCCTGTTCGCCGAACAGATCGGTTTCTGTCTCTTCCTTGAACGTGGTTTTCAGAACACCGGCACGGGCTGCTCCAAGGCCCTTAGCATAGGCGAAAACAAGCGCTTCAGCCTGACCGGTCGCATCCTGCTCCACGCCGACAAAAGCCGGAACGCCGCCGCCATTAAGATATTCCCGGCGGCAGAAGTGGCCCGGACCCTTGGGTGCAACTAAAAAGACATCGACGAAGTCCGGCGGAACGATCTGGCTGAAATGGATGTTAAAACCGTGGGAAAAGCCGAGCGCATTGCCGGGTTTCAGTCCGGATTCAACCTCCTGATAGTAAACCTGTGTCTGCCGCTCATCCGGCAGCAGCATCATAACGACATCCGCTTCTGCAGCTGCTTCCTTGACCGATCTGACATCAAATCCATCACGGGCCGCTTTGTCCCATGATTTGCCGGGTCTGACGCCGATTATCACCTGGAATCCGCTGTCGCGAAGATTCTGTGCCTGTGAATGGCCCTGCGAGCCGTAGCCGAGAACAGCTATCTTTTTGCCGCGCAGAACGCTTTCATCGATATCTTTGTCATAGTAAACATTGGCTGTCATTTTGCAGTTCCCCTTTGTTTTTTCCGATTTTTTCATGCATTCTTCCAGGCTGCGGAAGGCCCTTCCCGAAACCGATAGGCGGTTCAGCCATTGCCATTTGTTCCCGTTGCCGTATTTTCTTCTTCGCCGCGCTTCCTGTTCGCAGACGGTTCCGAGATATCGGCTGCCGAAATCACGTCGACCAGCTTGTTCAGCTGGCCGATCAGCTGCCGGGCCTGCCGTTCATTTTTAATATCCGTCACGATGTTCATATCGGACGTCGTTCCGGATCTCTGGTACGTCAGGCTGCCGATATTCAGTCTGTATCTGGAAAAAACGGCAGCGACCCGGGACAGAGCGTCCTTTTCAGCAGAAACCTTTGCGTGAACGGTTCTGTTCATTGTTTACACCCCGATCATTTCATTAAGCCCTTTCCCCGGGGCGACCATCGGGAAAACATTGGCCATTTGCCTGACCCGGCAATCGATCACCCAGGGGTAGGGATCCCGGAGGGCTTCGGGAAACACGCGGCGCGCATCCTCCTCCGCAGCCACACGGACACCGCGGATGCCGTAACTTTCCGCGAGGCGGACAAAGTCAGGCTGCACGGAAGGAATGGAATGGGCGTACCTTTTGTCATAAAAAGCCTCCTGCCACTGCCTGACCATGCCCAGCGCATGATTGTTCAAAATAACAATTTTGACAGGCAGATTCAGCTCGGCAACCACGGCCAGTTCCTGAAGCGTCATCTGAAAACCGCCGTCGCCGACAATCGATACGACTGTTTTTTCCGGTTCGGCAATCTGCGCGCCGATCGCCGCCGGGAAACCGAAGCCCATCGTGCCGAGCCCTCCCGATGTCACCCAGCGATTGGGCCGGTCGAAAGAATAATACTGAGCGGTCCACATCTGATGCTGTCCGACGTCTGACGTCACGATCGCATCGCCGCCGGTATGGCGGAAAACATGTTGGATTACGCTCTGAGGGGCCATCCCCCCGTCATCCGCGTCTGTGCCGAAAGACAGCGGGTGCGCTCCGGCATACTGCTTCAGATGTTCCAGCCATCGGTGCCTGTCTCCGGACGGGCCCGTTGCCTGCAGCAATTTTTTAAGTACGGCCCGGGCGTCTCCTGCAACCGGAATCACCGTCCGGACGTTTTTCCCGATTTCCGAAGGATCGATATCCACATGGGCGACAGCTGCGCCCGGCGCAAACCGGGCAGGATTTCCGGTCAGGCGGTCATCGAAACGCGATCCGATGTTGATGAGCAGGTCGCATTCCGAAAGGGCCATATTGGCCGCATACGTTCCGTGCATGCCGGCCATCCCGAGAAAAAGCGGATGGGACGCCGGAAAACTGCCGAGTCCAAGCAGCGTGCTGACGACAGGCAAATGATGCTTTACTGCATAAGCACGCAGCAGATCCGCCGCCTTCGCGTGGATGACGCCTGCTCCCGTCAGAAGAACGGGTTTTTCAGCTGTTTCAACGGCACGGACCAGTTTTTCGACCTGCGCCACATTCGGCTCCTTCAGGAATCGATAGCCCGGGAGATCCATGTCCGTACCCGGCCGCTCCCGTTTCACTGCCGCCGCGCAAATATCCTTGGGCAGATCGACGAGCACGGGACCCGGGCGCCCCGTCGTCGCGATATAAAAAGCTTCCCGGACTATTCTTGGCAAATCATCTGTATTTTCGATCTGAAAGCTGTATTTGGTCGCCGGAATGGTCATTCCAATCACATCTGCTTCCTGAAAGGCGTCCGTTCCGATAACCTGGGTCGACACCTGTCCGGTAAAAACAACGAGCGGCAAGGAATCGATACAGGCATCCATCAGCCCGGTTACCAGATTGGTCGCGCCCGGACCGCTTGTCGCGATGACTACGCCCGGTTTTCCAGAAACGCGGGCATAGCCTTCCGCCGCATGAATTGCCCCTTGTTCGTGTCTGGCCAGGATATGTCTGACTTTCTGTCTGTAAAGCGCGTCATAAATCGGCAGGACGGCCCCGCCCGGATAGCCGAAGATGACGTCGGTTCCTTCCCGGAGGATCGACCGGATCATGACATCGGCACCCGTTTCCAAATGTGACCCCGCTGCGGCTGCGGTTTTTGTTCTGACATCCACGCGCGTTCCCCTTCCTTCTCAGATTTTTGTTATTAAGTTCCGGGTCTTTTTCCGTCCCATTGATTTGGCAAATAGACTCGCTGAATCAGCAGATCCTGCGATCGCTCTATTCAAAAGTCCGTTTCTCCCCGCCAACTTTTCGATTCCGAACAAACGGCTCCGGAGCCAGTTTCTGAAAGCGATTTTTTGAGAGGATTGTCACACATACTAATCCAGATAAAAAAATCAGTCAACCTTTTTTAAAAACTTTTAAAAAATTTTAATTTCAAAAATTAAGGCCAATAGTTGGAAGCAAAAAAGGTCTGTAAAATTTTGGTGGAAATCGTAAATTCCCCTTTCCTATGCGGAAGATAAACAGATGATGGAACCTTTTCGGCCGATATCTGATTTTTTTAAAGAGCGTATTTAATTTGTAAACTTGGGTTGACTTTCTTTTGGACGGGTGTTATATTGAGCTATACCAAAGCGACAAATTATTCAGACAAGGAGTTAATCATCATGACTTTCCCATTTGATGACCGAGTGTTGTTGAGCATTATTCTTATTAGTTAGGATCCTGACAATCGTGAAAAAACTAACGACTGTCCGGGTCCTAATTGGCTTCAAATGGGATCCGGGTACAAGGCTCCCATCCGCAGTTCGGAATGGGAGCCTTTTTCTATGCCGTTTATGCAGCGGCGCTGGCAGAATGGTTTCAACAAAAAGTCTTCGCCGGGACAGAAACGCCGGTGGAGAGATTTTTGCCATGGTAAAGGGGTGATGGAACTTCGACCGGAAAGAACGTCCGCTGAGAACACGCTGTCCGGCGGTTAACGCCGCCGGGAACCGGTGCATTCTGTGGATGCATGGACTGTCATGGCCTGTGCAGCTCAAAGGCCGCTGCATCCGGCGGAAGTACGGCCGGCAGGCAGCGTCGGTGCCGTCTCAATCCGGTGGATGTACGATCTGCATTCTGCCGGCGGAGTCGGCGGATCTCTGGAAAGGTAAGCCGGGCAATGCGGAACTCGTTGTATTTTTTGTAAAGCCAAAAACAGAGAGGATGAAGAAACATTGAGAAGCGACGAAATCAAGAAGGGCGTTGACCGGGCACCGGCGCGCAGTTTGCTGAGGGCCACCGGAGTGGTGAAAAACGAGGAGGATATGCGTAAGCCGTTCATTGCAGTATGCAATTCATATGTCGATATCGTTCCCGGACATGTCCACCTCCGGAAACTGGCCGATGTCGCCAAACAGGCGATCCGGGAAGCCGGCGGAGTCCCGTTCGAGTTCAATACGATCGGTGTGGATGACGGCATCGCCATGGGTCACATCGGCATGCGTTACTCGCTGCCGAGCCGCGAACTGATTGCCGATGCTGCCGAAACGATGATCAACGCCCACTGGTTTGACGGAGTTTTCTATATCCCGAACTGTGACAAAATCACGCCGGGGATGCTGCTGGCAGCCGTACGCACCAATGTTCCCGCCATTTTCTGTTCGGGCGGGCCGATGAAGGCCGGTCTCTCGGCCACCGGAAAAGCGCTGACGCTGTCTTCGGTTTTCGAGGGCGTCGGCGCCTTTAAAGAGGGGCGGATTTCAAAAGAGCAATTTCTCGATATTGAAGCAGCGGCCTGTCCCACCTGCGGATCCTGTGCCGGAATGTTTACCGCCAATTCGATGAACTGTCTCATGGAAATGCTCGGAGTTGCGCTCCCCGGAAACGGCACCGCTCTCGCAGTTTCCGAAGAAAGGCGCAACTTAATCCGAAAATCGGCATTTAAGCTGATGGATCTGGTTAAAAATCAGGTCAGGCCGCGGGACCTGATCACACCGGAAGCTGTCGATGATGCCTTCGCGCTCGATATGGCAATGGGCGGATCGACAAATACCGTACTCCACATGCTGGCCGTCGCCTCAGAAGCCGGCATCGATTATAACCTCGAACGGATCAACCGCGTCGCGGAAAAAGTTCCTTACCTCGCCAAAATCGCTCCAAGCTCTGCCTTTTCCATGCAGGATGTCCACGAAGCCGGCGGCATATCGGCCATCATTAAAGTGCTGACCGATATGGGCGGCGTGATCCATCCCGATCGAATGACCGTTTCCGGTCAGACAATCCGCGAGAATGTCGCACAGGCCGACATTAAAAATCCGAAAGTCATCCATCCGCTTGATCAGGCGTACAGCAAGACCGGCGGTTTATCCGTCCTCTTCGGGAATATCGCCCCGAAAGGAGCGGTCATCAAAGTCGGCGGCGTCGACCCGTCCATCAAAACATTCACCGGAAAAGCGATCTGTTTCAATTCACACGATGAGGCGGTTGAAGCAATCGACAATCATACGGTCAAAAAAGGCCACGTTGTCGTCATCCGTTATGAAGGACCGAAAGGCGGACCGGGCATGCCGGAAATGCTGGCACCGACATCCTCTATTGTCGGACGCGGCCTCGGAAAAGATGTGGCGCTGCTTACGGACGGACGGTTCTCCGGCGCGACGCGCGGCCTATCGGTCGGGCACGTTTCCCCGGAAGCGGCGGCGGGCGGGCCGATCGCCCTCGTCAAAGACGGCGATACCATTACCATAGATTTAGTGCAACGCACCGTCCATCTTGACGTTTCGGAGTCGGAACTGGCCGATCGCCGGAATCAGTTGAAACCTTTTGTCCCGAAAGTCAGGAGCGGCTATCTGGCCCGCTATGCGGCTCTCGTCACTTCCGCTCATACGGGAGGCGTCATGCGGCTGCCCGAAGCCTGGAACGATGCAGCACAAGAGAAAAAAGCGGCCGGTACCGCAAAATAATTTTTCAGAGACTTCATAGATATTTGAAAACAGAAGGGATGAAGCATCATGAAAGCCATTGTTTCCACAGGACGGTTTTTAGGAAAATATTTTGCGCTATTCGTCCTCGCCGGCGCAGTTATCAGTTATTTTCAGCCGAACCTGATCCTCTGGGTTCTGCCGTATGTTTCTCTTCTACTCGGCTTGATCATGTTCGGCATGGGCGTCTCTCTGAAAAGGTCCGACTTTGCCGCAGTATTTAAGAGGCCTAAAGATGTAATCGTCGGTGTCTGCGCACACTATTTGATTATGCCCTTGGTCGCCTACGCACTCTGCCTGGCTTTTCATCTGCCAAATGCGCTGGCTGTCGGCGTGATATTAGTAGGCTGCTGTCCGAGCGGCACGGCATCCAATGTCATGTGTTACCTTGCAAAGGGCGACGTCGCGCTTGGCGTTTCAATCGGCGCTGTCTCGACACTGATCGCTCCGGTCATGCTGCCCCTGATCCTGTGGCTGCTTGCAGGCCGCTGGGTTCGTATTCCTACCGGATCCCTGTTTATCAGCGTGATTGAAATTGTCATCCTGCCGATTGTTCTGGGCGTACTTGTCCACACATTCGGAGGAAACAAAGTCGAAAAAGGGGCTGAAGCTCTTCCGCTCGTCTCAACAATTGCCATTATTCTGATCGCCAGCAGCGTCGTTGCCGCTAACCACGCGTCACTGTTTGCAGCGAGTACTCTGATCCTGATCCCCGTTGTCATGCTGCATAATCTGCTAGGCTTTGCATTAGGGTTCTTCTTCAGCCGGCTGCTCGGCATGAATCATCCGAAAAGCCGTTCGATCACCTTTGAAGTCGGCATGCAGAATTCCGCACTGGGCGTATCGCTGGCAATGGCCTTCTTCTCACCGGCCGCCGCCATTCCGGGCACTTTTTTCAGCGTCTGGCACAACATGTCCGGTTCGGTCCTGGCTTCGTACTGGGCCAGCAGGGGAAAAAAAGGAAAGGTGCCCGTCGTCGAAGCCGTTCAAAACTCGG
This sequence comes from Sporolactobacillus sp. KGMB 08714, assembly GCF_036598985.1. NCBI lineage: Bacteria > Bacillati > Bacillota > Bacilli > Caryophanales > Sporolactobacillaceae > Sporolactobacillus > Sporolactobacillus sp. KGMB 08714. Next base: position 123,325 of record NZ_JAUUBW010000023.1, on the reverse strand, counting down.
TCAATTGACTCGGCACGCAGCTGCCGCTAAAAATTACTTAGTTATATATAATAGGTAGAAAAAATATGGCCTCGTCCGACGGCGGCCATATTTTTTTAATGGATATCCCCATCCGTTCAGTCGGGCCGCGGCGCAAAAACGCCGGCAATTCTTCCAAAAAGCGATCGCTCGGCACGGGCGACAGCCTATTCTTTTGAATGTTCCTGCGAACGGCGATTTATTCCGCTGAAAAAGAGAGCTATCATGCAGAACAGGCGTTACATGGCGAAAACGTCCGATCTTTTTCTTCCGCCCGCCGCGGATTCCTGTAAATCGTGGTGAAAATCGGCAGGAAATACCAGCTTATCAGCAGTAAAAAGCAAAATATCAACGGTAAATGGCAGAATATCGATAATAACGTGCGGAAAATCGACAGCAAACAGACTGGAATCAATAAGTGCGGATAATCAGAACAGAAAGATTGTCCCTGATTGATGGATCAGCCGCGGCCGGAGCCTTATTAACCGCTGTTCCCGTTTTATCGATCATGGCCGGCAGTTTATCGGCCGCTATGCCGGCTTTATCGGTCGTCGCCGGCAGTTTATCGGCCGCTATGCCGGCTTTATCGGTCGTCGCCGGCAGTTTATCGGCCGCTGTGCCAGCTTTATCGGTCGTCGCCGGCAGTTTATCGGTCGCCGTGCCGGCTTTATCGGTCGTCGCCGGCAGTTTATCGGGTCGTGCCAGCTTTATCGGTCGTCGCCGGCAGTTTATCGGTCGCTGTGCCGGCTTATCGGTCGTCGGCGGCAGTTTATCGGTCGCTGTGCCCGTTTCGCGGCACCTGATCTATCAAATTGTTGCAGAAGTTTGATCGCGGACACACTCTCTGTCTTTCGGGATTGATCATCTCAGGAAAAGTCGATCATCATCTGAGGGCACAGCAGGAAAATGGGCTAAAGAGATACTCATATTTTTTAGCAGTTTGATCAACAAATCAGAGAAAGAGCATTCGCCGATTCGGCCGATAGAGCACTCATTTTCGCGGATACAACCCCGAATTCGGCCGATAGAGCACCCATTTCCGCCGTTACAACCCCGAATTCGGCCGGTAGAGCACCCATTTCCGCCGTTACAACCCCAGATCCGGCCGGTAGAGCACTCGTTTCCGCCGATACAACTCCGAATTTGGCCGATAGAGCACTCATTTCCGCCGATTCGGCCGATAGAGCACCCATTTCCGCCGTTACAACCCCAGATCCGGCCGGTAGAGCACCCATTTCCGCCGATACAACCCCAGATCCGGCCGATAGAGCACTCGTTTTCGCCGATAGAACTCCGAATTCGGCCGGTTAGAGCACTCGTTTCCGCCGATAGAACTCCGAATCTGGCCGGTAGAGCAACGGAGACGGATGGATGAAATCTCTATCAGCAACATTTTTTCGGCGGCGGCTTCATTCTCTGCCGGGCATGTTCTGTGACGGCCGCCGGGTCCAGTCGATATCGATTTGATAGGGGATCGGGTCAATCAGCCCCGCTTCCTGAAATCCTTTGATCCTCAGCCTGCAGCTGTCGCATGTGCCGCAGGCCTTGTCTCCGCCATTGTAACAGGATGTCGTCAACTGGTAAGGAACCGCGAGCCTCGTTCCAAGCTCGATTGTCTCTTTTTTTGTCAGATGCATCAGCGGTGCCTGAATGGACAGGCCGCGGCTTGTGACCCCTGTTTTTGTGGCCAGATTGATCGTCCGGTTCATACTGTCGATAAATTCAGGGCGGCAATCGGGATAGCCGCTGTAATCAACGGAAGAGACGCCGATAAAGATGGTCTCTGCACCCAGCACTTCTGCATAAGCACTTGCAAGAGAGAGAAAAATCATGTTTCGGGCGGGGACATAGGTGACGGGGATGGCGCTTCCATCTCCGTCCTGCGGCACGCCAATGGACGTATCGGTCAAAGCACTGCCGCCAATTTGCTTAAAAAAGTCGATATTGACAATGCGATGATCTTTCACGCGGTAATAGGCCGCCACCTTTTTCGCCTGAACAACTTCCCGACTGTGACGCTGACCGTAACTGAATGTCAGCGGATAAATTTCAAAGCCTTCCTGATTCGCAATACCCATACATGTTGTGCTGTCCAGCCCTCCGCTGAGCACAGCCACTGCTTTTTTGGCCATTTCAGGCACCTCCCCGGTTTAGATCCTCAATCATTTGCGGCAGCGGTCCGGTAAGTATTTTTTCCGTCCGCTGCCTTGGCCGCGCACAAACGGCACTGCCTTTTTACGAACCTTGGTGTATGTATCCTTTCCCCCGACCGGATGCATTGGATCCAGTGCGGATTCAGCTTTTGGAGCTCAGATTACAGGCCTCTTTAGCATTCCGGCTGGCAAAAAGAAGCGAATGAAAAAAACTCTCCATAACAAAAATGGAGAGCGCAAAGTCGGACGACGTCCCTTGTCCCTTGATAGGCATCCGGACAGGTCCGTGAACCCAACTAACTGGACCACTCGCCGTTCCGAACGCTTTTTCTCAAGAAAAGCAGCCGAATTTTTCAGTTGCAACGCTCCCTAGTTTTGTTTCATGAGGGGCGGGAATTTCGAACCCTCAGTGTGACTATTATAGCAAACTCTCCGGTTCATGAACATACGGGGCTGCCGGCAGAACTATTCGAAAAAAACCTGGCTTCGCAGTCTCCGGCACAGCCTCTGCTGCAAAAGCCGGTACGTCTTCATACCATACCGGCAGGCCCCGGGGTCCGGCCCCTCTAATAGCTGTGCCTTCACAGTAAAAAAGCCCTTACGACTCATGCGGCTCCTGTCGGTTGGCTCATCGGATCAGCGCCGTCGTTTCGGCCCCTCTGTCTCATGAAATTTTCCTGTAGCTCGCCATCATCCACTGATCAATATCTTCGAAACCGAGTTTTTTGTAGATACTGCCGGCCTCCGGGTTGTTATAAAAAAGACACGGTTCTTTGTGTTCCGCCTTCAGAGCAGCAATCGTCTTGATCAGACAGCTGGTCGCATAACCGCGCCGTTTATAGCCCGGCTTTGTACAGACACCGACAATCATCGCTGCTCGGCGCGTCTCGGCCGTTGTCGAGACCGCGCTGACCGGCTCTTCGTTTTTCTCAATATAATAGGTTCTTGAAATACCTTTTTCCATGTTCTCCTGAAAATCGGCGGGATCTACTTTCGGTTCCGAAAACTCTGGGATTGATGCCCGCAGCCGAACGATTTTATCCGCTTCCTCGGGAAAAAGCATTTTTACGTCTTTGCGCATCGACTCTTTATCCAGTACTTCGCGATCTTCACGTTTTGCATAGAAACAAAGTTTTCTATCCTGAGGCGGCTGCCCGATAAAAGGCAGAATCCGCTCAACCATCTCTTTCAGGCCGGAAAGCATCCTCAGTTTCCCGTTGTTCTTGATCACTTCCGACCATGCCTCTCCGTCCAATTGATCGGGATGCTTCGCGTAAGGAATAAAATTATCCCGGTATCGGAGCAGGATACTGATCAGTGCTCCGGTCTCATTAAAGTCTCCCCATACCATCACCGGTTCACCGCCAAAGCCAAACGTTTCAATATCGCCGAGAATGAAAAGATTTTCTGCAGGACGTTCACCTGCAAAATCCATGACGAGCGTTCTGTCCTTTTCCGTTAATTGCCTGATCATCTATACTCTCCTCTCCAGAGGCATTTCAGTCCTGCACATGCCGAGAGACCCTGTGTCATCGTTAACTAATCTTTACTTTTTCTTCATAATTATATATGAAAATTTTACGAAATGGTATGAATAAATCTTGTCATTCATCATGATGAATATAAAATTAATTTTCTTCTATGAATCTGAATATCTCCGCTGCCGCTTAGACACCGGCAATCGGTAAAAACGGCATAGTCATAAAAGCCGGACACTTTATGAAAAAATATGAGCCGCCGGTTTCTTCAGCCCGCCCGAATAGGAATTCAAAAAAACTGCACGCTGAAGAAACCTTTATTTCCAGAAAGCAGCGTTGGAGAGGATAATATTTTTCAAGACGGGGCAGCAGTTTTTGCGCTTAAAACGTTTATCTTCGGCCTAAATCTTCTGCAAAAATTTTCCACGCAATGTCCTGCCATCCGTGCAGCGGCATAATCGTGACGTCCCGCCGGCGGACAGGATTTATCGGCAGCATTTGAAAGAAGCCCTGCGACGTGCCGCTCAGAAAAAATGCAGCAAAAAATGAGAAAGAATAGACGGATTGGATAGGCCATTCTCTCTCATTTTAGCTGTTAAACCGGCTGCCCATCAGAAAAGACCGGCCGGCTGCTTCGACAAGATGAATCATTTCCCGCAGCATCGTTTTTATTAGAATTAAGCCGGTGGCCGCCTGTTCCTCTCAATTACGAAACGATCGGCACAACAGGATGGCGGATTACTGTTTTTCTTTTTTCCGGCATCGATTTTCGCGGATCGGACAGATAAATCTCGTGATGCCTTTTGATCGTTCCGTCCGGCCGGACTGTTGAAATCGCGTTCCTCAGCTGATGACCTTCGATATAGTTTTCCATTTGCGCCATGGTTTCCGATTCTTTCTCAAAAGGACCGATATGCATCATTTGCACGCACAGGCCTTCTTGAAACGTCTGAAACCGGGCTTTCGATACGTCAAGCAGCGGCTTCTTTCTTGCAATCTCTGCACATGCCCAACGGAACACCTCAGCAGTCACAAACTCCGGCTGGCGGATCATCGATGTCCAGCTATAATGATCTTTATCCGATAAGTCAAGCTCCCGGCCGTCCATCCACCACAGCCCTTCAAGCGGCGGCACGACATAATCAAAGTATCCTTGCAGCCGCTGTTTTCCGTTCTTACTCATCTTAATGGTGTAGGAAAGGCCGTATAACAATTCAACCGACGACTGATAGTCTCCTCCTTCATCGTTCGGATTGCCCATTCCGTCGACCATGATGAAAGGCATGGCCGGCACATCAATGAGCACGGGTTTTTTCGGGGGAAGATACAGATCTTTAAACGCATTTTTATAGTCTAATTTATCAGCAGCCATGTTCCTGCCTCCTGCCGATCGGCATGATGATTTCCGTTACGTAGTTATTCGGATTGCCTTTAAATATCCTGCCCGGTCCCTGAACATACACCTCCCGGAAGGGCGTGAGATAGCTGAAATGATGCTTCCCGGCATAGTCCAGAAGAGCTTTATATGCCCTGTTCAGGCTGTTATAGCCGCCCTTATGTTCCGTACAAACGGCTCTGACCGGCGCGGCCGCATCCGCCTGCTTCAGCTGCGCCGGGACTGGCAGACAGCATTCAATATCCGCTTCATCGCTGTATTCAGCCGAGTAGTAGAGGGTAAAGGGGCATCCCTCGGTATGGCTGCCGGCGGCCTTATATAACTTTTCCATATACTTTCCGATATCGCTGTATTTCCCTTTATATTTGATCGATGCCACGGCAATCGGTTCGATATCCCGGATTTCGATTTCGTAATCCGGGCCATTTTCTTCCGCCTGTTTCGGTTTCCTATAAAAGTTAATTTTATCCGGCAGAAATTTTTCTTCCAGAATTCTGTTTTCGATCATCGCCTTCTTTTCCTCAAGAAAATAAGTTAAATCAGAAGGCGTTTCGCAGCGGCCGAGCATATCTTTCATTTCGGAAATGGAAAATTCAAGATTCCGAAGCAGTTTAATCCGTTCTGCTTTTTTAAAATCGGCAGTGTTATAAAATCTGTATCCGTTTTCTTCATTACGAAAAGACGGAGTCAGTATGTTTTGCTCGTCGTAATAGCGCAGCGTTTTAACAGTGAGGTTTGTGATTTTGGAAAACTCCCCGATTTTGTACACGGCCCATACTCGCCTCCTTAGTATAAACGATCCTCCGCACGGGAGAGTCAACTGTTTTTTTTCTAAACGTCTGAACGGTGGGCCCCTTTAAAGCGGGCATCGATTGGATGCTGAAACCGCCGTATACAGACCACCGGGAAGGAGCAGGAAGATAATCGGCCGCCGTCCGGCGGCAATTGTCCGAATCGCTCTTTAAACGGCGGACTGAAACATTTAAACAAATTTCTTTCCTCTTAATTTTTTACAATTTTCAGTGACAAAAGTCAAAATCTTGATGTTTGATTTTTGAGAGGCATTAATGATCTAATTAACAGTACGAAGCCACATCATTACTATGACTGTCATATGAAAAAGAAAAAACATCTAACTCTTGAAGAGGTGAAGAATTGCTGAGAGAAGAGGTTTGAAAAATCGGTGGAGAGACCGGAGATCTTGGCAAAAATAACAGAAGATATGGATTGGTCAGAACACATGAGTTCAGATTGATGGGTTCATGAATTAACTGATCGATTTGTTCATATTGAGTCACTAGATGATAACGATCCATATTGAATGATTCTTTCAAAAACATCCTCAAATTCTAAAATATTTGCATAAAATTTACAATTATCCTCCCTAATTCGACAGTCTTTTTAATTGGCAACGTTTACAATCATAGATGTATTCCAAACTAAGGGGGGAAAATCATCTATGAAACTATTAAAGCTAAAGAAAATTATACTGACAGTTATTGTCCACTTTGTTTTTCGGCTCATTCGCCCTATTCGCAACTTCAGCTAGTGCTGCCACGCCAGCTACAACTATACCAAAAGTTAGCGTATCACCTTCGTTTGCCCCATCTGCATCTTTAAACAATGTTGATTTACAAAATACAAGTAACACAACACCTAAAAAGATCATCTCGTTCATGATGAATCCTGGATCAGGTGGTGGGGGTGGCATTACCTATGTAACGGGCTGGCAATATTGGGGAACACTTAAATACTCTAAAAAATTTTTAGCCGTAACGAGATCTGCTGTAATAGCGGGAGTTACTCAGTTTATACCTTTTGCATCAATTAGGGCCATCTCAGTCATCGCAAACACTTTTCTCGCGGCATATGCTCCCAACGAATATGTCACAGAAAAAATTTATAGAATATGGCTAGTAAATAGAATCAATGGCGGTAGAATTGTACTAAAGGAAAGAACAGATTATTATTTCTATAGTAATTCAGCACGGACACACTTCATAGGTAAAATAAGTAGAACTTACAACAAATAAAAAGGATACTAAATATGAACAACAAAGTCTTCGTTTCGATCAAGGTTTTTTCTCTAGTTCTTCTCCTAATCTATATTTTCATACGTCCTGATGCCGGTGGAAATTATTACATGCCGGGATTGATTGCCTATGTGGTTATCAACATGACCGTAGACGTTTTAAATTATAGATTATTAAAAAAAAAAAAAACCATGAATGGGCACGATTTTAAGTGCCCGTTTTGCCTGTTATACGTCACTAAAAGTTTTTCCCTTCAAATCAAACCGTTCTTTGTCTAGATCCTGTGAACGGACACTAGGTAACCACGTCTTTTCAACTCTTTTTCATACACCTTGATTGACGCCTTAACTCAGCTGAATTCTTGGCAATGATTAAAGGGACAGCCATCCACAACGCTTTTACAGACAGATTTGTGATTTCCGAAAATTTCCTTGTTTGTACACAATCCCGTTCCTTATTTTCAGTCTAAACGACCCGCCGCGCAGGCGGGTCAGCGGCTATCCTGCGCTCCTTATTTGAGAGAGTGGATAATTATTATGACAAAAAAGATACGCTTTGTCTGCTTCACTGGACTGAGACATTTTCTTACACTTTTTCCATCGACATGATGTCAATGAAGTTCCTCGCTGCACCATTTGGGCCGTCCTTTTAATTAGAACGCACATTCTCTATAATAAAGATAGAGAAATGTCTCCATATTCAGATGTGAACAAGAAAACTTCCCGGCCGGTGCCGTACAGAATCCGCTGCGGCGGGGTTCACCGTCCCGGGCTTGGCAGAAATAGGCGATGCCTTTTCGGCGGCAAGAGTGGATAAGTTCAAAAATGAAAGCGCTTCATATTGTGTTTCCTTAAGAGTTTACCTATTCTACCGCAATCACACAGACAATCGAGCATTCAGACAAACAACGAGGGGGGTTGTTAAGATGATGAAACAGGAAAGCATGCCATTTGAAATCAATGCCGACATAAAAAAAAACGATGATCAAATTTCTAGTGTCCGCTTCAAAGCGATTGAAATCCGACACGGCAGACTTTATGTCGGATGCTTCCGCCGTGGAAACAGTGCACCAGATGCGCCTTGAAATCAGAAAGATACGCTCCCTCTTATTCTTTATCAAAAAAATGATCACAAGCGGCTGCTACGATTCATTAAACGGCGGACTGAAACATTTAAACAAATCTCTGGCAGCCATACGGGATTTAGATATTCTCATTTCGAACTGCAGCCGCTTCAACAAATCGAGCGTCCTGAGCAGCATTGTCCGGGCAGAGCGGCTGGATTTATCGGACAGTCTGCGCAAGAAACTGGCAGGCCCGGACGGAAAATCCAAAATAGTGCCCATTGACTGGCCGGCGGCGATTGAATGGAATGATTCGGCCCGTCTTGAAACGGCCGTTTCCGATTATGTCCGGAGCGAACTGAGCGTCATGTTAAAAAAATACTTAAAACTGGGCAGAAAAACCGATTTTTCCGCACCCGATCAATTGCATCGGTTCCGAATCGCGGGTAAAAAAATCAAAACGATCCTGGAGTTATTTCTCCCGATTCTGGATATGAAGGGTCAAAAACTCTACCGAAGGCTCAAAAAACTGCTTCAGACGATCGGAGACATCCATGACTTCCAAACTTCCTGCGCTATTGTGCTGGAACTATCCGAAAAAAATTCCGTTCCTTCGGATGAAGTCCGTCAATCCGCCGATTATTTGAGAAAAAGTGAAAAAAGAAAGGCAAAATCCCTCGATAGCGATTGGCACAGCACCAAAAAAATGATCAAAATTTATAGGCTGACGCGGTAGGAACCAAACTGCTTCTGCTTATTTCCGCCGTTTTCCTTTATCTGTTCCTTTTCGGTGAAGAAGGCGCCTTTTTAAACGACCCGATGATTTGCCGGCTGCCGTTTTTTTTATTATAAGGAAGGCATTGGAAATAGCCGTTTACGGAGATGGCCAAAGAGGGAGCCTGCCCGGTATAATACGTGGATCCTCGGGATCGGCCTCCCATTGGACAGCCAGCAGATGCCTCAAAGGTTTTTAAAAATTTGTTGCAGAAGCGGCCGAACGCGGGATCCCGTTCGGCCTGAGACGGCACAGCCCTCGCTAATACGGTAAAGCCGGGTTTTCCGATCGACGGTGTTTTACCGGGCCTTGTCCGCGGTCTTCTACTATTAGTTAAGCCCTTAAATAAAATAATGCAGAAAGCGGAATCTTTAAGAGTTTCTGGTCAAAAAAGGGTATGCCAAAGGAGGCCTGGCCCGGTGGATCTTTTCAGTCAGGCGGATAGAGGATAGAAACGTACAGCGGACTATCTTCGAATGGCCAGGCCATAGTCATAGGTTTGATTATGGGTCACCGGGAGGTATAGAGTCCGAATCAATCGATGTACCGCCGCAGCGGCAGTCTTCTTGGTTTTGGCGCCGGAAATTGCTTTTTTGTGATGACAGCCGGCGCGGCGGAACTAATCAAACGATTGTTTCGTGTTTGAGATGGCCTGGAGGCCGGGCAGACCATTCGATTCCAGACAAGCCATCCCGCTGTCCGTACCTCTGCACAGAACGAACCATTTCGCGAATTAATGTAAATAGAGCGGGGATCTGATAGGATTCGTTGAATGCGCAGATTTTATTGATCGATGGCGATCAAACAAAACAGGCCGCCCCATCGCCGGAAGCCCGGCCGATGTGCTGCCTGTTTAAAAGCTTTTTATTGACCCTTATCAGCGATTATCGATTTTTTCAGGATACATGTCGTGCCTTGAAAGCCTGTCAAAAGCGACTTTTTCCCAGACGGTGCCCTTCTTGCCGTAATTGACATAAGGATCGATGCTGATCCCGCCCCGCGGCAGGAACTTGCCCCACACTTCCAAATATTCGGGATCCATCAGGGCAATCAGATCATCGGCGATCTTATTGATGCAGTCCTCATGAAAATCGCCGTGATTGCGGAAACTGAACAGATAAAGTTTCAGCGATTTGCTTTCGACCATCCGTTCAGCCGGAACATAGCTGATATGCAAGGTCGCAAAATCCGGCTGATGGGTAATCGGGCAGAGACTCGTAAACTCCGGAAAATTGAATTTTACGAAATAATCCCGGCCCGGATGCGCGTTTTCAAATGTTTCCAGCACGCCCGGGTCGTAGTCGAAAATGTAGTTTGTTGCTTTATTGCCGAGCTGAGTGAGCCCTTCTTTTTTTCTGTCCGTCATGATCGGCGCCTCCCAGTGCTTCAATTATTATGCTTGTCAGCGAATCTCCGAAACCGCTGCAGCCGGCCGTCCTTTTCCCCTCGCCCAGTGAACGGCCAGATAGATAAGCGGAACACCGATGACCGAGTAGGAGAATTTGAGAATATACTCGCTGCCAATGGTTGAAAGAATGACGGCAAGAGGCAGCGTGCCGGAAAAACCGACGAACATGAATACCGTGGAATCGGCCAGCTGGCTGACAGCGGTGCTCATCCAGCTGCGCAGCCACAGCTTTCTTCCATTCGTACGCTCCTTCAGCCGGATGAAAATGGCAATATCAAGCATTTGCGAGACAGTATAGCCGCAGAGAGACGCGAAAACCACTCTCGGCACGGCACCGAGCACGGCCGCATAGGCCCGCTGGCCGCTCCAGAACGGAGACGGCGGCAGATGAACCGCAGCCTGCAGCAGCAAAGTAAAGAGAATATTCGCCGCCAGCCCGATCCAGACGATTTTGCGGGCGACTTGCTTGCCCCAGATTTCCGTCATGCTATCCAGGATGAGAAAAGTTAAGGGATAGATAATAATGCCGGAGGTCATTGACCATCCGCCGAGTGAGAAAATTTTTGATGCTGCGAGGTTGGCGGCGATCAGGCAGGTGGCAAAAAGCATCGCCAGGATGAGCAGTCTGAAGGGGACGCCGGCAGTTTGTTTTGTGTGATCCATTCGTTATCGCTCCCGTAGTTTTTTTGCTAAGGCAGAGGAGGGTTTCGAACTCTGCCGTCCAATTTACGCTCTCTATTGTAATGATAAAACGTGGATCGGGCAAGATTCAGTTCTTTTTTCTTCCGATTTCTGAAGATTTGTTTATAATATTTTATAGTACATTTTTACCTGCCTGGGTAAAAAGTATGAGCAGCGTCCTTCTGATCGCGACACAGGTTAAACCCGCGGAACAAGAAGCCCGTGTCTGCCAAAAAAGCAGATGAAAACGGATTCCTGTCAAAAACAATAAAGAGATCGTGTATCATCCCGCTTTCAGCCCTTATGCCGTCCGTCTGCAGGCCCTCAGGCACCTGAACATCCTGCAACATCCCACAGCGGCGGGCAAAGGCCCGGTTTAAACCTCCCCTAAATCTACTGATCTGAAAGAAGGAACTGATCGTGCCGATCCTTCATATTGATGATTACCGTCTTCATTATGATTATCGCTATCTGGATAAAAAAAATCCGACCCTGCTGCTGCTTCATGATCTGAGCGTTGATTCAACGGTCTGGCACGCACTTGTTCCGTTTCTGGATCCGTCCTTTAACATTCTCGTCTATGATTATTTCGGCCATGGGAAAACGACGGACAGTGCCGGCCCCGTTTCATTTGAAAAGCTTTTCCGTGAAATACTGTCGCTGATGCACACACTGCGCCTTGACACCGTCCATCTGGCAGGCAGCGGATTCGGCGGCGTGCTTGCTTTTCTGTTCGCGGAAAACTATCCCCGCCTCGTACGGACACTGAGCTTTATGTCCATGCCCTTTTATGTCCCGGAAGAAATCTATAGAAAAGAATTACACACGATCATTCGGCTGTTTACAGTCGACCGCCGCTTATTGACCCAAAAGATTGTTGCGGAAAATGTGTATCCGGTTACTCCCGGAAAAACAACGCTGATCACAAATGCGTTCAACCGTGTGTCGGCCCGGAATTTCGAACAGATCATTACTGTGATGACGGATCAGACATTTGCCGATCGCTTCAGCCTGATTCGGGAAATGAGCCGCTTAAAACTGCCGGTTCTGATTATGAGCGGCGAATTCGACCCGTTATTCCCGGCAAATCTGTCCGTCATTCTTGCCTCACAACTGCCAAACGGCAGAGGACTCATTATTCCCGAGGCTTCGCATCTCATCGAACTGGATCAGCCGAAAATTGTGGCTGCCCGTTTAAATTTTTTTATTCGCGGCCAAAAGGCGCCTTTCCCCTTCTCCGCAGCCCACCAAAAAGCGGCAGACGAATTAAAAAGGATTCTTGACAAAGGATTCAGTGAACTGCACATCCGCCGTCCCTCTTTGAGAATGACGGTCATGAAGGGCACCGTTGAGATACTTTGGGATGAGCGCCCCATTGAAGGCAAGTGGAATCAGCGCCACGCCAGGGAACTGCTTTTCTACATCATCATGAATCACGGCTCTGTGACCCGTACGGCTTTGATCGACACATTCATGCCCGAGCTTGCCGCTTCTCAGGCAAAAACCCGTCTGCGCGTCCAGTTGAACCACCTGAACAAAATTTTTCAGCATTCGCTCGATCACGCACTGATGATCAGCCGGGAAGCGGTCGCCCTTAACGTAAAATTCGAATGCGATCTGCTCGATTTCATGGAAGACCTTAAACCGCTGCTTCTGAAGGAGATTCCGCTCGCCGCACGCACTGAACAGTTTATTCATAAACTGAATATCTATAATCCTTCCTGTCTTGCCGTCTTCCAGGATGAGTGGAGCGGTTCACTGATTGAAAAACTGGAAATTCGGCTTTCACAAATCATGATTCGTTTATTGGAGGAACTGGAATCCGAGGATCAGACTTTGCTGGCTAAGGAAATGCTCAAGGCGGGGACGGCAGTCGAACCCTACGACGGATTCTGTAAGGAAAAACTGGATCATCTCAGCTGAGGGAACGGATCCGGCCGCATAGGGTGCGACGCGGCTGCGGATTCCGCAGGGAGCGGTCCCATTGGTCAGGGCGGGAGCTTATCGGGCGGAGCGGATCAGATTTTTTAACACATCGCGCCGGGCCGTTAGCCATACTTTTACGTATAAAAAAGGCTGTCAAGAGCCTAAAAGAAAAGAACCGGAGTGGCTCCGGTCCTTTTTGATAGTGTTGTCCGGCTTTCTCCTCGTGGAACTCCTTTCGGACTTTCTTCAGGAAGTCACGGCCGAATTCATCCAGGACTTTTTCCAGCCTTTTTAAATTGAAATCGCGGGCATCGTTTTAGCGAATGCCCGCTTTTGACGGATCGGCATCAGATTTCTTCAAAAATTCTGCCGGGGACGAGGAAGGCTCCGGAATTTTACCCGGAACGGGACCGCTTCGTCCGTCGGGACGATCGAGCGCATTGATCGTTTCCTCTTCATTATCTGCCAGCGCGAGGCTGTAAGCGCTGGTGTTTCGGCGCGATCCGCGACGGCGTTTTTAGGATATCCGGCCAAACAATGGTCTTGTTGTTAAAAAATAGTCGCACATCACTTTTACCGGCACATTCATGCACACCGGATTCAGTGAATGGGTGCTGAACCCGCTCACCGTTTCGGCCTCAATTTTCAGTTTTGCATTCACGCTTTAAATTTCGGATCGGATCCGGCCTTGACACGGCCGCCGTTCAACTGACATTAGACCCGCTTCGGATTCCGGGAAAAGCCGGCAGCCGAATTAGGTGCTCTTCCGGCTGAATTTCTAGTCTTTCGGTCAGATTTATCAGTTTTTCGGCCGGTTCCGGCGTCTTTCCGGCCAGGTTCGGCATGCGGGCGTCTTTTTGCTGCCCGCCGGTTTTTCCGGCCTTTCAATCAAACGTAATGACGATTTTTCCGCGCGCATGATGCGTCTCGCTCAAGGCGTGGGCTTCTTTGATTCCCTGTTCTGAAAAAGAAAATTCGGAGCCGACGACTGCTTTCACCTTTCCGGATGCAAGCAGACCGGCTATTTCGCTGAGCTGTTTGCCGTTTTCCTTGAGCCAGATCGATACCGCCGACACCCCGTAATGTTCGGCGAGCGTCCGGTCGGGCGCATTGGTAATGGAAACGAGCCTGCCCATGCCTTTTTTCAGCACTTTAAAGCTTGCCTTCTGAATCTCTCCGCCCATCGTATCAAACACAACATCAATATTCGAGAGCACATTTTCAAAATGCGCCGTGTGATAATCGATAACTTCGTCAGCGCCCAGCGATTTCAGAAAATCGCTGTTTTCCGCTCCGGCCGTGGCAATCACATACGCTCCCCGTGCCTTTGCGAACTGCACAGCCAAGCTGCCGACACCGCCTGCTCCGGCATGAATCAGCACTTTTTCCCCGGATTTCAGATCGGCATGATCAAATAGGGCCTGCCAAGCCGTCAATCCGGCGAGCGGGACAGAAGCTGCCTCGGCGAACGAAATATTTTCCGGAATGCGGGCAAGCAGATCGTCATCCACGGCTGTATATTGGGCATAGGTTCCGAATCGCGTGGTCGCCGGCCGCGCAAAGACACGGTCGCCTCTCTTCCATCCGGCGGCCTGCTCGCCGACTTCCGTAATGATTCCGGCAGCATCCCAACCGAGTATTATCGGGAATGGCCAGTCAAACATTTGTTTCAGAAAACCCTCACGCAGCTTCCAGTCAATCGGATTGACCGACGTCGCGGACAATTTCACGATCACTTGGTGCGGGCCGGGAACCGGTTTTTCAACTTGAACTTCATGTAATTCTTCTTTGCCTCCATATCGATCGATGACAACGGCTTTCATAAAAAGTAAAACCTCCTGCGTCTGTTATAAAGCCATCATAACCCGACCGGTGCGGAAAGGAAAAGAATCTGCTTCTTTGCGGTGTTATTTTGCACCGGAGTCTGAAATGGCTCCGCCGGCAGTGGCAAACTGCGGGCGGAGCGATGCGTTTTCTGAACCGGACGATGCCAGACACCGCCGCCCATGACCTTGCCTCTATTTTTCGGGTGAGCAGCAAAGCCCGGCCGGAACCGTGACTGCCGGTTTCCGGAATCAGCCCTATGGCTGTTTTCCAGCAAATACGGTGCAACCGGCGGCGGGCATACGTTATAATAAGACGAGATACAGATTGAAAGGTGCGATGCGCAATGTCTCTCCTCCTTGATCAGCCTGTCTGGCGAGTGATCGACCAATCTTCACTTGGCAGCGGTTTTGACGGCAGACAGTCTTTTGCTGTTGATGATACACTGTGCCGGTCGGTCGGTGCAGGAGAGTCTCCGTGCACGGCCAGGCTGTGGGTGCATCGCCGGACGGTCATGCTCGGTATTCAGGATACGCGGCTTCCGCACTTGAACGATGCACTTCAGGTCCTTCGTCGCGCCGGCTACCGCTATGCGGTCAGAAATTCCGGCGGGCTGGCCGTTGTACTGGATGACGATGTACTGAATCTCACGCTGATTTTTTCCGAAAAAGAACAGCCGCTGTCGATTGACGAATCATTTCAGGCGATGGTCGACTTTACAAAAAAAATGCTGACACCGTTTGCCATTTCGTTCGAAACCGGAGAAATCGCCCGTTCTTATTGTCCGGGGCGCTATGATCTCAGCACCAAGGGGCGAAAATTTGCCGGCATCTCGCAGCGCCGGATCAGAAACGGCGTCGCCGTGCAGATCTATCTGTGCGTGGGCGGCAGCGGGCCGGAACGGGCGCGGCTAATCCGCAACTTTTACAAAATGGGTCTTCAAGGAGAGAAAACCCGCTTCGCCTACCCGAATATCGATCCGCTCGTGATGGCTTCACTCGCGGAAATCAGCGGTCAGAGACTGACTGTCTCCATGATCATCACTGCCATTCTCCGGACTTTACAGTCACTCGGCCGAGTCGTGCCGTCTGCTCTTTCCGATCGCGAGAGCAGGCAGTTCGGCATCTATTACGAGCGGATGATCCGCCGCAATGAAAAAGCGTTCGGCAACGATGCCATCCATCCGCAGCAGGATTGAACGGCGGCCCTCTTTTTGGACCGGCCGGCTTCGAAATTATTTAATATGATGATTAGCTTATTTTATAGAGAGGGCGACGTTAAGATTACCCATGAATTTTTTTAGAAAAAGCAGCTGTATCCTGCTGGCATTCGTGATTGGCCTGGGACTGGCCGCATGCGCCCAAAATTCGGCCGATCATTCGGATCAGCAGAAGTCCAGAATTGACACTTCCGCCACTCAGAAGAACCAGGCAAAGACATCATCGACGCAGGCAAATTCAGCATCCCATGCCTCCGTTAATTGGAACGCTCCGTCCGGAGGTGCTTATCCCGTCCTGAAAAAAGGCGAAAACATCTGGCTCGACGTCTCGATCAAACAGCAAAAAGTGTATATAAAAACCGGCAACAGGACGCTGTACACCATGATCGTTTCGACAGGGCTGGGTACCGACCCGGACAACGCGACACCGACCGGTACCTATTACATTCAGGCCGAACGCGGCCAATGGTTCTATACCCCTCAATATAATGAAGGGGCTAAATACTGGGTCTCTTGGAAAAACCACGGCGAATTCCTTTTTCACAGTGTGCCGATGGACAAAAATCAGCATGTGCTCACTGCCGATGCCGAAAAGCTGGGTCAGAAAGATTCGCACGGCTGCATTCATTTGACTGTTCCGGATGCGAAATGGGTGTACGAGCATGTGCCTTTTAATACAAAAGTGGTCATCCAGGCCTGATTGAGGAACCGGACAATTAAAAAGCCGTTGAAATCCCTTTATTACTGGAGATTTCAGCGGCTTCATTTCACTTTTTTTATCCCGTACTCTCATCCGCGGCAGGCAGGCCGCGATACTTTTCGGCTGGATCGCTGTGCCGTCCTCTGCCCAGTTGGCCGGACAGGATTGATTTTCTGCCGGCTTGACCCGACGGCGGAAAATGATTCAGGCGTAACCCTCTGCAAGCATCCCTGCACCGCCGACCTTCAGCAGCGTCCTTTTCAGCTGTTTCACATGATCGCCCTCCACGACAACCAGACAATCGTTTTCCCGCGATAGATTGGCAAACAGAAAAGAGAGCAATTCCGGCAATTGATGGACCTTCTCTACTTTGTTTTTCCCATAGACATAGACAGTCTGTCCCATTTTTTCACAGTAACGGTAGAAACGAATCATCGGTTTTACCCGAAACGCCGCCGCACAGACCTTAAATGAAAAAATGTTTTTCATGATCTTTCCTCCTTACTGGCTTAACCGCGATTGTGCACCGCATCCTCATCGGACAAAAACATCGTACAACGCAATTTTTAACTTTTCCTGAAAGATCTATCCCTTTATCATCTTAGCCCGAGATCCCTTTCAAAAGATAAATTTTGGGAAAAAATCGACTTTTATACCGAACCGGACCTTTTAATTTTCGGACCGGCCGATCCGGAAACAGCATCAACTTTCGGACAGCCGGCCCGGATAAATAAAACCTGCTGTTTGGCAGGCCTTTAAAAATAGGCAATGGCCCGCTGTGACAGCTGGCGGTCGGATTCGGGGCGGTCACTCCTATTTGGTGCGACTATAACCGGATTCGGGGCGACTTTCCTCTATTTCGGGGCGGCTGTACCCGGTTTCGGGGCGACTTCTCTCTATTTCGGGGCGACTATAACCGGATTCGGGGCGACCGCTCCTATTTGGTGCGACTATAACCGGATTGGGGCAACTTTTCTCTATTTCGGGGCGTCTCTAGCCGGATTTGGGGCGACTTTTCTCTATTTCGGGGCGTCTCTAGCCCGTTTCGGGGCGACTTTTTTCTATTTCGGGGCGGCTCTAGCCCGTTTCGGGGCGACCACTTCTATTTGGTGCGTCTCTAGCCGGATTTGGGGCAACTTTTCTCTATTTCGGGGCGTCTCTAGCCGGATTCGGGGCGGCCGCCCCTTTTCATGGCGACTTCCCAGCGATATTCTCTCTATGATTCATACGAATACACGGCAAGCTGAAGAAAAGGTCAGGTGTTTCCGCCATTTAACGCCTTTCCGCGCAGAATATCCCCCCTTTTCGCCGGAACATTCGAAAGAATAAACCGGCGCTCATACAGGCCGATCGCTTTTCAGAATAAATGAAAGCGTATTCACGCAGCAGCACGGCTGGATACATGAATTGAGGAAATAAACATTTTTATTAATAAAAAATCCGCACCGTCATTGCAGGCGCGGACTCAACAATACTTTTAAGCATGCAAACGTTCAGGCTTTGATATCCCGTTTCGTGTAAAACAGCCAGCCGATAATCACAAAAACAACATAATAGACGGCGAGCACGGCCAGCGAGAAGCCGAGTGTCATGTCGCTGCGCAGCGGCGTCCCCGTTGTGTACTGCGTCAGATCGGTGTTGGCGAACAGGACATATTTCACCCAGCTGTAGCTCTCAAGAAGCGAGATGATGATCGAGGAGGCCATCAGCAGGAAAATAGACAGACCGATTGCCAGCCCGCCGTTGCGGAAGACCGAGGCGATCAGTCCGGCAAGCGTGACCATCATGAACAGCGATACACAGCTCAGCAAATAGTTTTTCCAGATCGCAAGCACCCAGCTTGTTTCGTACACCTTGCCGTTAATATAGCTCAGATGAGCTTCGGTGACTCCGCCAAATCCGAACATGATACCCCCGATCAGCCAGGAAAAGACAAAGAGGACAACCAGGCAGAAGACGGCAAACAGTAAAGCCGAAAGATATTTGGACAGCAGCACCTGCGTTCGATAGATCGGCCGGATCAGCAGCAGCTTAATCGTTCCGGTATCGAATTCGCTGGCAATCGAGGTCGAAACGACAATGATCGTGAAAATACTGATCAACAGGGCGGCATTGGGCGCAGACTGTTCGATAAAGCTCCACAGGGTCATCCCCGATGCCGGCTTGAGATTATGATCGATCCGGTACTGGTTTGTGGCAATCGTCTGCTTGTAATAATTGACGGCCTGCTTACTTCCTTTAACCTGCGCCATCTCGCGCTGATAGGCCTTATTTTGCAGCGCCAGAGTCTGCTTCCACTGGGGATTCTCCTTGGGCGCCGGCTGATTCAGTTTAATGATCAGTCCGGCGGCCAGAATGATGCCAAGCAGGATGATCAGCATCACTTTGGTGGCATTCCTGCGGTAAATTTTCATATTTTCATTTTGAATGAGTGCGAAAAAGTTAGACAAGGCCTTTCCCTCCAGTCACTTCCAGGAATCTGTCTTCCAGTGATTTGGTTACCGAAACGACGCCGTAGATCTTCACCTTGGACATGACCAGCGTATCGATGACAACCGGAATCTTTTCGCGATGGATTGCCAGCTCAATCGCCTGAGCCTCGACCGCATCTGCTTCGATCGCCAGTTTTTCTTTAATCACCTGAGCAGCCATGGTACCATCGTCAACAGTTAGGCGGACTTTTTCTCCGCCTTCCTGAACGAATGCATGGACCGTTTCCACGCCGAGCAGCTTGCCTTCCTGGATAATGCCGATTCGGTCGCACATCAGCTGCATCTCCGAAAGCAGGTGGCTGGAGACGATCACCGCGACGTCTTCTTTGCGCGTCAGGTCGTGCAGATAATTGCGCAGATCGCGGATGCCCTGCGGGTCGAGTCCGTTGGTCGGTTCATCGAGAATCAGAACGGACGGACGGTGAAGCAGGGCCTGAGCCAGGCCGAGCCTCTGCCGCATCCCCAGCGAGTAGCGTTTGACTTTTTCGTTAATCCGCTCTTTCAGGCCGACCAGACCGACGACTTCGTCGATCCGTTTCCGGTCGATTCCCGGGATCATCCGCGCATAATGGATAAGGTTCTGATAGCCGGTCAAGAATTTGTACATCTCCGGATTCTCAACGATCGCTCCGACCTGGCGCATCGCCTGTTTAAATTCGCCTCTTACACTGTGCCCCTGGATGAAAATATTGCCTTTCGTCATCCGCATCAGACCGACGACCATTCGGATCGTTGTCGTTTTCCCTGCACCGTTCGGGCCGAGAAAGCCAAAAACCTCGCCGCCGTAGATTTCAAAGCTCAGATCATCAATCACCGTCCTGCTGCCGAATTTCTTGGTCACGTGTTCCAATTTGACCGCAGGTTTCTTCCCGGTTTCGGCCTTATTGTTCATACTCTTTCACCATCCAATCGACTAAACTGAGATTTTCCTTGCTGCGAATTTCTTCGACACTTTTCATATCAAGAATTTCGCCATTTCTGATCAGGATGACCGTGTCCAGCAGCGGTTCGACTTCATGAAGCTCATGCGTCGTCAGCACAACCGTCTGTTTTTCAAGATCGATGAACGAAATCAGCCCTTTGATGATCGAGCGGCGAACCATCGGATCAAGCCCCGACAGCGGTTCGTCCATGAGGATGAACGGCGCGTCTCTGGACAGTGTGACGACAATCTTCAGCCGGCCGCGATTGCCCTTTGATAAGTGCCTGACTTTCTGGTCACGGTCCAGCTTCATGAAGTCGATCATCTTCTCCGCCTTTGCCCGATTGAAATCACTGAACGTCTGCTCGTAAAAATCGAGCGTCTGTTTTACCGTGAAAAAAGTATAGTAGGCGTCCAGTTCCGACAAAAAAGCGACTTTCGTACAGATCTTCCTGCTTGCCATGACGCCGTCGACAAGCACCGTTCCCTTTGTCGGACGGATGAGGCCGGAGATCAATTTGAGCGTCGTCGACTTCCCGCTTCCGTTCGAGCCGATCAGGCCGACAATATGTCCCGGTTCAATCTGCAGGCTGACGTCCCTCAGCGCCCTTTTTGTCAGATAGCGTTTCGATACATGCTCCAGCTGGATCATTGCCTTCCCTCCCCTGTACTATTTTCGTCAAAGTAGTGCTTCAGCCCTTCCAGCATTTCGGCCTCCGAATAACCCATTTCGTTCATTTCGCAAACGAAGGCGGAGATATGCCGTTTCTTCAGCTCATTGCGCATCCGGCCAAGTGCCTCCTGATTTTCCGTCACATAGGTCCCCTGCCCTCTGCGCTTCTCCACAATACCCTCCTCCTCCAGCTCGCGATAGGTTCTTTGTACCGTATTCGGATTCACACCCGAAGCAATCGCCAGATCCCGCACGGACGGCAGCCGCTCGCCGACGCCGATTTCTCCGCGGATGATTCTGTTCTTGATGCGCTCGCCAAGCTGGAGATAGATCGGTACAGAGGGGTTAAACGTTTCTGCCATCTTCCATACCCTCTTTCGTACGATTTCCGGTACAGATTTTTAAAACATTTCCAGTCTGTGATCCATCAGCCAGGCCGATAAAGCAAAGAAAAGCGCCATGACGAAAAGATCCAACACGTAACTGCCGAGATATACCGGATCCGAATAAACATGCACGCCGGATGAGATCCAATAATCAACAAACCCTGTCGGCAATTTCCCCCATTCTGTGATGGCTGCAAAAATTCCATATTGCGTAAGTTTAACTAACAGAAAGACAGCGGCTCCCATGCCCGCAATCATGATCGCCCACGCCGCACGGCCCATTCTCGATCTTAGGCAGAGAAAAACCAGCCATAGAAAGATAAAAACAATCCCTATGTAAATCGCAATCCAGTAAATATAAGCAATAACCAGGATGCCGGTCCGATAGATATGCATCCCATGGGACAACGGGATTGGACCTGACATCAGATACCCGATCCATGTATAGATTCCAATCACAAGGAGCGAAAACGTCATGTAGATGATGCCGCTGACGAGTTTTGCGGCCAGCAGCGACCAACCGGGCAGCGGATTGTGCAGCCACAAATGAAAAGTCTTTTTTTCCATAGAGACATTGACAACCATGTAACCAAATAGATAAAGAAAATGAAACCCGATTAAAATCAGGCCGGTTACAGCCATCGCTGTACGGCTGCCGCTTCGATAGGCCAGATAAATGCCAAGAGCCATCACGGCAGCCTGAGATATGAGGAAAATCAAAAAGCCAGGGCCTCCAAGCCGCATCTCCTTTTTTAATAAGGCCGTCCAAGCCGCCATCGTCAACCCCCCAGTTACTGATTTATCTTTGTTTTGCTGTGCTAGTTAAATAGTACACTAGGCGGAAAATCATGTCAATTCAAAAATAGAAAATTTAAGACATAAAACAAAAACCGGGCATCCGCTCGGCTCATGTATCCGGCCGGACGGGGGTGTGAATCCGTCATTCGTTCATTAGAGCAGGTATAGGCATAGCGAGCGGCAATAGATTTCTTAAACGGGATCATGCGCAGATGGTGTTAAAATCCGAAAACGGCCGCAATCTGCTGCGTATGCCGACATCCTGACGAAAATCGTCCGTATAGGCTGGAGAATCTATACTCTTATCCAATAACCGCCGCTCTATCGTCAGTAAACTGCCCACTATCAACAGTTACAGTCAAAGAATCATCGGTTAAGCGCTGAATATTAACAGTAATGGCCAAAGGATCAATAAGCGTGAATGATCAGAACTGAGAAAAAATATTTAACAGGCACCGGCCCCTTTCAACAGCAGCGGACGGGCATGGGCCGTACACGGAACGCCATCCGCCGGCCTGGATGAGTCCCCGCAGATTTTTGGGGCCGGCTGACGGCACAGTTTATAAGAAAGGTTATTACAAGCAAAAATTTTTACATAATGTTAAAACAACTACTATCACTCCGGAGGCCGCTGCTTCCCCGTGTGTCAATGCCCGGCATGGCCTTTATAGACGATAAAAGTAATTTGTAAAGCGGCAAAAAATCATCATTATCTGATAATATGACAATAAAAATATATTGTAACCAGTATAACATGTTATACTGGTTACAAAAGCATTTGAGGTCCTATCATGAATTGGATAACGATTATCTATCAGATTCCAAGAGAAATGCATAAGAACAGGATGGCTGTTTGGAGAAAGCTCAAGTCGATTGCCGCGCTCAATGTTTTGCAATCGATTTGGATACTTCCGGAATCCGAAGCTGCAAAATCAGAACTAAAAGCCCTTGAAAAACAGATCAGCGAGAACGGCGGCAAATCCATCTATTGTGTCACGGTGATCGAAGACGAGGCCCAAAATCAAAAAATAATCGACGGTTTCAACAGTGAACGGAAACAGGATTTTAAAGAATTCTTTGATAAATGTGATGATTTCGAGCATGAAATAAAACGCGAAACGGAAAGAGAAAACTTTACCTATGCAGAAGTCGAAGAGAACGAGCACGAAATTAAAAAACTGCACATCTGGCTGAACAAGATCATCCGAAAAGACTATTTCGATTGCTCCTTCAAATCCGAAGCAGCTGAGAGACTGAAGAAGTCCGAAGATTTGTTGAGCCGGTTCAGTGACGAGGTATACAACAGAAATGATGAATAATCTGATAAGCAGGATCCGGCTATGGGCCAGACAAATGAAGATGAACATTTCTGCGTTGTGGCTGGCGTATCAGGACAAGCGAACACCGGGTTACGCAAAAATCTTACCCATTATCATCGTGGGATATGCCTTCAGCCCGATTGACCTGATTCCCGATTTCATACCCGTTCTGGGATTTGTCGACGATGCAATTGTTCTTCCCGCCCTTATTTGGCTTGCTATCCGGCTGATTCCATCTGAGATTATGGAAGATTGCCGTGAAAGGGCCCAAAAACTTGAAACGGACAAAGAGCCGAAAAATTATGTTGTTTCCGCCGTAATCGTCCTGTTCTGGCTTGCAATTCTGAGCGCTGCAGCTGTGGCAATCATTAAGTTATTACACAGAGAGTCGTGATTTGAATGATGAACAATATGAAAAAAGCCGCTTATTCTTTTATCATTCTGCTGGGAATTGTAAGCCTTCTGTCTGACATGGCCTACGAAGGTGCAAGAAGTATCATCGGTCCTTACCTCGGACTCCTTGGTGCGACCGCCGCAACGGTCGGTTTTGTCTCAGGGCTGGGTGAATTTATCGGATACGCTCTTCGGCTGGTTACCGGATTTATCAGCGACAGAACGAAAAAGTATTGGACGATGACAATCGTTGGCTACGCAATGAATATTATAGCCATCCCGTTACTCGCAATCGTTCCCGCAAACGGCTGGATTTACGCCTGTGGACTAATTATTCTCGAACGGCTCGGCAAGGCGATCCGAACACCCTCCAAAAGCACGCTGGTTTCCTTTGCCGCAAGTGAAGTAGGCGCGGGAAAGGGATTCGCCATTCAGGAAGCACTTGATCAACTCGGTGCATTTATAAGCCCGGTCATTCTTTTTGTTATCCTGACGTTGAAAGGTTCGTCCGGTACAAAAAATGCATACGCCGTTTGCTTTTTGGTGCTTGGCATCGCCGCCATACTCTCTGTTATTATGTTACTGATATCAAAAAAAATCTATCCGACACCGGATGCATTTGATAGAACCAAAGAAGCCGAAGGAAAGATTCATTTTAAACACTCATTCTGGTTTTACATGGTGTCTATTAGTTTGATTGCCGCCGGATTTGCCGATTTCTCGCTGATATCTTATCATCTGGTGCATCAGAATCTTTTCGCAGACAATATGATTCCTGCTCTTTATGCCGTTGCAATGGGAGTCGACGCTTTGTCCGCCCTGTTTTTCGGATGGCTCTACGATAAAAAAGGATTGCTTTCGCTCATCATAGCAACAGCTATCTCGGCATGCTTTGCACCATTTGTATTCCTCACCGGAAACACGGCGCTCATTATCGTTGGAATCATCTTTTGGGGAATCGGAATGGGCGCGCAGGAATCCATCATGCAATCGATCGTCACAGGCCTTGTCGCCAAAAATCACCGTGCAACCGGCTTTGGCATATTTAATACCGCATTCGGGCTGTTCTGGTTTATGGGCAGTTTTATCATGGGTGCCATCTACAGTATTTCATTGCCGGCTTTGGCTGGAATATCGGTGCTTCTGCAGCTTGGCGCTATTCCGGTTCTGTTTATAGTCCGCAATCATGTGACGGGAAAATAAAACGCTAATGGCTAAAATAATATACTGACAAAATCGTCAACAATTGCTGGCTTTTTTTGTGTTTTATTTCGACTAAATACGATAGGTTCAAATAAATTTGAAAGATAAAAATTATGTGGGAAAGGGGAGCGGGCAAGCTCCCTTTTCACAAAGCAGCATTCATATTTTAGACATGATTTCGTCATGGGCAATCAAGTTTTTGATGGATTATTTTATCTGCGGCAATCGTTTTCGTTACGTTCATTCCTTACGGAAACATTTCACGGTGAAAGAAAACGCCGATAAGAAATTGATCCAATCTTAAGGACCGGGCGGATGCAGTCCCCCGGCCGCGTTTCACTGTCCCGTCCTTTGTATGCTATAATAAACCGAAGAAAAATTGGAGTAAACGGAGTGGAACAATCTCGATGCTTGATTACCAGCAAAAACTGTCAATTATTGAATCATTTCCCGAACTTAAGAAAAAAGAAGTCTCGCTCGGAAGGATTAATTTCCAATATGCGGATAGCGTCGCAGATAAAAAGAACGTCATTTATCATCTGCATCCCAATGGCAACGGCTACGTCTACGCTAAGGATATCGACGGATACGAACCCGATGCAAAGGGCATGGTCAACATCCGGGATTTCTCGGAGGAAGAATTGCGCGGGATCATTAAAAAGGCGATTCATGCCCTGTCCGCAGAAGGCGCCTATGAGGCCGCAACCGCCGGAGGAGTCGATCATGAAATCTGGATAAACCGCAGCGGCCAGAGTCTGGAGGTGATTTACGAAAACGAGCTTTGGAATGTCTATGCCGGAGAACTGCTGGACGGCACCTTCCGGACATATCTCGAGGCACGGGAATACTTGATCGAAGAAGGCTTCCGTCCGGAAAAGACTAAAAAGGGCCGTTCCTGAACCCGGCCGGACAGTCATTTTAAGAAAAGACAATCGGCTGCCGACATCGGTGACTATTTTTCAACAAAAAATCTGCGGTCGTTTAGCCGCACACAACATATGAGCCGGCCGGCAGATAGAGTGGATAAATTCGAGAACAGTTTGAACAGGAAGCGAAGGAACTTTTCCAGCCGGTTCAGAGGAAAAGTTCCTTTTTTCTGCGCCGCGATTCAATCAAAATTCGGCGAATTTTCCCATTTAATGTTAAAACGGCACAATAGCTCCCCAATGTCACGCTATCTGCTTTAACAAATTATCGAAGACTGTTTTATCGAAATTTGAGTATCACATCCGGTTGATCTCATTTCGGAGTATTCGTTTGATTTTGTTACTCATGGTCTCCCTGCCAGCGGTGCTAATGTGGACTCGCACCCGGTAAACGGCCTTGCCGATTTTCTTCACAAACGGGGCATTTTCTTCTTTTACGATAGGCGGGACAGCAGCAGATGTAGTGGAGTTGTCGATGGCTTTTTTGTTCATAGGCACCCCGGCACTAATCATCAAATGGGAATTTACTGGCCTTAAAGGGGCACTTTCCGGGCCTTGAAAAACAAACACACAGGCCCCCTGTCGGCGCGTGACTGGAAGCCTTGATTTATCAGGTTTTTCCCAGTCCTAAATACGCAGAAATCACGTATCGTTTCCGTTGTCTCGCGGCGCTCCACACGGCAACGCCCCCGTCCGGCAACAGTCCTCGCTCGGTTGGAGCTGAGGAGGAACAGCGCCTCGCATAGGACCAGTGTTTTTCACTCCCTCAGTAGAGTAGGGCGCTTTCCAGTCTCTTATCCAGCGGGAGAACGGCCGCTTGGAACCCTCGACACAGTGGGGAGTAGAAAATACTCTGAACGCAGATCCATTTCTCTCCATCGTCTAGTGCGATGCAATTTCCGTTATCATAGTTGCAGCACTCGTGCACCAACTACTGCGCCCATCGGTATCGGCGTAGTCCATGATAGGACTAGGTTCAGGTTCATTAACCATAGAAATTAAGATGCCACTTAGAGCATATAACACCAAAAACGGTAAAATTTTTTCACAGACAGGCGCTTACCTGAAGAGGATACAAATTATTCCCGGTCATCGGACCGTTCACCCGAATCAGCAAAAAATTGCGGAGCTGTCCATCAACAGGGACAGCTCCGCAATAAGGAAACCGGTTCAATCTTGCTTGACCTATTTTAGAATTTAAGCTCTTTATCACTATTATTTTACCGAAACAGCAATCTGCACCAGGCTCATCGGATCGGCAGCATCCGTGAGCTGGTAGACGGTCCGGCCGTCCTGCCACATGGCCAGGCTTTTCCGGCTATCCGTATAAACCTGAATCATGCCGTATTGATGCGGAACAGGCAGCAGATATACATCCAGATAGGCAACGACACTTTTCGCCAGACTGATTGCTTTGACCTGATCGGGCGTCGGAGACAGGGCCATCAGTGTCCAGCGCCCTTCATTCCAAGAGACGCCGGCCGTACCGGCTCCCGCCGACGTGTAGCCGGTTATCCGGTGGCCGAGATCGGTCGACTGGCCGTCGGAAGCACCATAGCGGTGAAAAGAAATCTGCTTCCCGGCTTCTGCGTCGCTTGAATAAACAGTGGCCTTCAGTGTGACAAGAGTCCGGGCCTGCGAAAGCGACGGGTCATTCACTTTCAGCGGACGGGCCGTTTGTTTGTAAGTGACCGTATAACCGGAAGAAGTGTGCTGCGCAAGCGCCGAAATATAATAACCCTTCGGAACAGGAACCATCTGCGGAAGTTTAAGGCCTGCCGTCGTTTTCAGTGCCGACCGGATTTCCTGCTGAGTCTGTTCAAGCGACCCTTGTTCAACGGACGAGCCGTTCGACGAGGCGCTGCTTTCCGTTCGAGCATTCCGGCTGGCAGCCGTGCTGCTGCCCGCTTCCGAGTTTTGTACCTGGCTCTGTCCGGCTGAACTTTTGGCTCCGCCTGAACTTCCGGCGCTGCCGTTCGCACAGCCGGCAATCAAGAAAACAGCCGATACCGCGGCGATCAGGGCACTCAGTTTCTTCATTGTGCATCCCCTCCCTGGCTTAAAACGGATGACAGTGACTGGGAAAAAGGCAATCAGGCTTTCTGATGCAGGCGAAGCGATAATGCCTGTTTCGCTGTAATAATTGCCAGCTTATAGACATCGTCCGCCGAGCAGCCCCGCGACAGATCGTTAACCGGTTTATTCAGGCCCTGGAGAATCGGTCCGATTGCTACAAAGCTGCCGAGCCGCTGGACCATCTTATAAGCGATGTTGCCGGCATCAATATTCGGAAAAATAAAGACGTTTGCCCGTCCCCCGACCGGGGAGCCCGGCGCTTTCCTTTCAGCCACGGAAGGCACATAAGCAGCATCAAACTGCAGCTCTCCGTCGATCAGAAGTTCCGGGGCCTTTTCCCTGACCAGTTTTACAGCCTCGGTCACTTTATCGATTGCCGGATCTTTCGCAGATCCCTTGGTGGAAAAGCTGAGCATGGCAATTCTCGGATCGATCCCGAACAGTTTGGCCGTTTCGGCCGATTCCACCACAATTTCCGACAGTGTTTCACTGTCCGGAGTAATGTTAATGCCGCAGTCGGCAAAAACAAACTCTTCCGTGTCTCTCACCATGATGAACGATCCGGAAATTCTTTTCTTCCCGGGCTGGGACTTAATAATCTGAAGCGCCGGCCGGACCGTGTCCGCCGTGGAATGGACGGCTCCGCTCACCAGCCCGTCCGCTTCCCCCATGTAGACGAGCATGGTTCCGTAATATACGGGATCAGCGAGCCATTTTCGTGCCTGTTCACGGTCGGTTTTCCCCTTCCTGCGGGCAACGAGCGCTTCAACCAGTTCGTCCAGCTTCGTTTCCGTTTCGGGATGCCTGAACAGAATTTTCTGTTGATCCGCCAGTGCGCCTATCTCCGGCACGGCTTGCCCGCGCTTTCCGATCAGAATAGGCTGAACCATTTCCTCGTCCGCCAGCTTCCGGACCGCCGCCAGAATCCGTTCATCTCCGCTCTCAGGGAAGACAATCGTCGGTTTCTTTTCCTTCACCTCAGCTTTAAGCCTGTCAAACAAATCTGCCATGTTGGCCCCTCCAATTAAAATTAATGCGTATTTTCAGTATAAACTAAATGAGCCGATCCTACATCCTGAAAATTAATTTGATTAGGGTGAAAATTGCAGATGACTTGGTCGCAGACAGCCCCCGCACTGTGCTATAGTAAATAAGTAGCAAACAGACAAAGAGGTGACTTATCGTGGCCGAAGCAGCAGAGACACTCGACGGATGGTACTGCCTGCATGATTTCCGAACTATTGACTGGTCTTTATGGAAAGCCCTTTCAGCTCATGAAAAAGAGGAAGCCGTTCAGGAATTCAGCCATTTTCTGGCGGAGTGGAACCGAATTGAACAAAATCACGAAGGCAGCTACGCCTTCTATTCCATTCTCGGTCAGAAGGCTGATTTCGTCATCATGTCGCTCAGACCGACGATGGACGAGCTGAACGAACTGGAAACAGCCTTCAATAAATCGAAATTTGCCGAAGTGACAGTACCGGCCTACTCCTATGTTTCCGTTGTCGAACTGAGCAATTATCTCGGCAGCGGCAAGGGCGATCCGTACGCCCATCCCCGCGTCCGGGAGCGCCTGTACCCGCTTCTGCCTAAATCTGATTATTTCTGTTTCTATCCAATGGATAAAAAACGCGATCAGGACGACAACTGGTATATGCTTCCGATGGAAAAACGGCGCGAACTGATGAAAAGCCACGGCATGATCGGGCGCAGCTATGCAGGAAAAATCACGCAGGTCATCACCGGCTCGGTCGGCTTCGACGATTGGGAATGGGGAGTTACGCTCTTCTCAGATGACGCACTCCAGTTCAAGAAAATCGTCTATGAAATGCGATTCGACGAGGTAAGCGCCCGTTACGGCGAATTCGGGCCGTTTTATGTCGGACCGCTTTTGGATGAAGAAAAGTTCAGGAAGATGCTCGCCGTCTGACACGGCAAAAAGGCCGAGCGGCCCGCCCCCCGAACCGGGAGCGGGCCGTTTTTGCCGACCGGCGGCATGCGGACGTCCTTCCGCGCTTTTGTCATCATTTGCTTCAAGCCGCATAGTCTTTAAAAGTATACGGCAAACAGCCCTGTGTTGTACGTCAATGAAATCTGTCCGCAAACCGGAATGTTCGGATAAAAGGGGGTGTCCGGCCATCGCTGTCATCCAATATACATCGAGCGACGTATCGCTGCTTGCCCGGCTGATGCGCGCAGAAGCCGAAGGAGACGGACGGCTCGGCATGCTGCTGGTCGGCAATGTCGGCGTCAACCGGGTTCTGGGCAATTGTCTCGACTTTAACGGCATCACAAGCATTCAGCAGATGGTCTTTCAAAGTCCCGGCGGATTTGAGGCCACGCAGCACGGTTATTTCTATCAGGCCGCGCGTTCGCAGGACAAAAGGCTGGCAAGGCGCGTCATCAACGGCGAGCGCTTCAATCCGGCAGCGAATTCGCTTTGGTTCTTTAAGCCCTTGGACGTGTGCCCGGCTCAGTGGTTCAATCAATGGAACACCGGGCGTTATAAGGCGCACTGCTTTTTTGCTCCTACTCCGACAGAATGCCCGCGGGTCTACTGATCCTGCCGGACCCGCTTTGGAAAGCCCGATTTTTCATTTTTTAGTGAGACTGTGCCGGTTAATCTTTTCTAAGGAGTGATTCAAATCATGAGCGATCAATTTCCACCGGAAAACTGGCCTTACGGCGCTTCATTCAATCCGGAATACGGAGAATCCCAGAACCAGAGGGCTTCTGGGCAGCCGACACCGCAGCAGGCGGGAAGTGCTTCGTTCCCCTTCCCCGGACAGTTCGCCACGCCGTCGGGAGCTCCCGCAACAACGCAGGCACCGCAGGCTCTGCCTTATCCATATCCGTCCTATACCATTCCTGCGGGAACCGCCGTCCCGTCGCAGGCGGCACCTGCAGCGACCGCACCGGCCTTCGTCGAGCAATCCTATATTGAAAACATTTTGAGGCTCAATCTTGGGAAAACCGCCACCGTCTACGCGACATTTGAGGGGAACACGGAATGGAACGCAAAAAAATTCACCGGCACGATCGAAGCGGCGGGCCGTGACCACGTGATTGTCGTTGATAAGCAAACGAACGTGCGTTATCTGATTCCGATGGTATTCGTCAATTATTTTACGTTTAACGAGCCTCTGGAATACAGTTATCCCTACGCGCCTCCTTCAGCCGGAAGATGACGGCGGACAGGAAAAGAACGGGCTGAGTGAGCTGCTCCGCCCATTTCACTTCGGCCCATTTTTACTTGGAAGGACTCCCGAATGCGCTTATCCCACGATGGCAGCAAGAAACAGCAGAGCCCAGCCGATCAGAAAGGCTACGCCGCCGAACGGCGTGATGATGCCGATCGCATCAACACGGCTGAGGCTCAGCGCATATAAGCTTCCCGAAAACAGAACCGTGCCGAGTACCAGCAGCCAGCCGGCCCATTGCAGCAGACCGGCCGACCCGCGGAATACACTTGCAGCGAGTATGCCGATCAAAATCAGGCCGAGACTGTGAAACATCTGATACTGGACACCCGTCTGAAAAATGGGAAAGTAATGTTCGCCCAGATGCGGTTTCAGAACATGAGCGCCGAAAGCGCCGAAAGAAACCGAAAGAAATGCCAGCAGGGAACCAAGGGCAATAAAAATTTTCATCTAATTATCTCTCCTTTGCCGGATCACCGGCACCCGACTGTGTTCCGCCGCTTGTTCCGCTTAATAAAACGCGCGGAGACCGGCTGAAGCCGAAATCAGCAGAACACTTTCAAGGCCGAATGCGGCAGGCAGTCTTTTTTCTTTTCGCTTCATACACCGATTATCGGAAACGCCGCTCATTCTTTCCAATATTTTTTAAAGATTGCCTGGGTACCGCTGTTTTCTTCACCGGCATCGGCAAGTTGTTCATAAATTTTCTTTGAAAGAGCAAGGCCGGGGGTATCCAGTCCCATACTTTCCGCGGAGTCCAGTGCGATTCGTTCATCCTTGATCAGATGTTTGATATAAAAGCCCGGTTCGAAATCGCCCTTCAGCATCCGGCGGCCGAGATTGGAAAGCGACCAGCTGCCGGCCGCTCCGGTTTCGATACTTTCCATCACTTTGTCCGTATTCAGCCCCGCGTGTTTCGCATAAGAAAGTGCTTCGGCGACACCGATCATATTCGAAGCGATGGCAATCTGGTTGGCCATTTTGGTGTGCTGCCCCGATCCCGCTCTGCCCTGATAGACGATCTTTTTCCCCATCGCCCGAAAAACAGGAGCCATTGTTTCGGCATCCTCTTTTTCGCCGCCGATCATGATGGACAAGGTGCCGTTCTGCGCGCCGACATCCCCGCCCGAAACCGGAGCGTCCAATGCGTGCAGCCCTTTCTCTTGCGCCGCCGCGCTGATTTTTTCAGCCAGCTGCGGCGATGACGTCGTCATGTCGATCAGATAAGCACCCGGTTTGGCGTGGTCAAGTATGCCATCATCAAAATAAACGGCTTCGACATCCTGCGGGTAGCCGACCATTGTGATCACAATATCGGCCGTCTCGGCAACAGCGGCCGGATTGGCCTTCCAGACGGCTCCCGCAGCTAAAAATTCATTTGCTTTGCTCTTTGTCCGGTTATAAACGTAAAGTTTAAAACCGGCCTTCATCAGATTGCGGATCATTCCCCGACCCATGACTCCTGTCCCGATAAAACCGACTGCTTTTTCACTCATGAGCTCCACTCGCTTTCATGCTTTTTCACCATTTCTGCTTCTCTTTCAACGATAGCACGAAAAACGGCTGAATTCACGTAAAGAAAACTTGCCGATCGGCAGGCCTTTAAGCGAAGCATGGAGTTCCGTTGCGGCGGCCATGGACGGCCGGGCGCCGGGCAGGCCGCCGGGATGCCGCGTTTGTTCGGCCTCTGATCGTATCACCTGCTGAAATTTTATACGTTTATAAGACAGCGGACGGGCACCTCAGACTTTTCGGATCTGAAAGAAATGGGTAAAAATCCAAGGATACTGAGGCATGGCAAAATTCAGCTGCCAGCCGCCGATGCCGCCCAGTCTTGCATTATAGGCGATCTGGGCCTTATTAAACAGGCTGCGTGTATCCTCAAACCAGACAACATGATTCTGCCCGTTGTCATCTGTGTAGTAAAAATAGGCTGACTGATCGGCTGCGGAGAAATTAATCGGAATCCGCTCGCTCATTGCGAGCTGGATTGCCGCCTGATTGGTAATCGGCCGCCCGGGATTCTGTCCGGTAAAAGGAATCACCCAGTCATAGCCGTAAAACGGCGTGCCCAGAATAATCTTGTTCCGATCAATCAGAGAGCTCGCATAGCGGACTGTTCCGAGGACATTGGCGATCGGTGCCGTCGGTCCGGGTTCGTTGCCCGCATGGTGCCAGTCATAGGCCATGATGAACATGAAATCGACGACGGCTCCGATCGCTTCATAGTCATAGCCCTTTACCCACGGAACCGTGTCGTCCATTTTCGCCGGCACGGCAATGCTCAGACGGATTCCGGCTGATTGGGTTCTCGCTTTCAGTGCCTGCAGGAATGCAACAAAGGCCTCTCTGTCGTCGGCGAGCACCCCTTCAAAATCGATATTGATCCCGCCATACCCATGCGACGTGGCAAGATTTATCAAGTTGTCGATCAGCCGTGCCTGTACATCGGGAGCATTCAGCATACGCTGTACGAGCGCGGGATTAAAACCCGTCTCCGATAGATTGGTCACCGCCAGGATCGGCGTCACACGCCTGCGCCAGGCTGCCAGAACCGCCGCCCTGTCGTTCATCGGGCTTAAATCGCCGTTCCAGTTAAAATGGGTTTCAAATAAACCTACATAAGTCAGGTAAGGCGCATGGCTTTCAATCAGCGCCTGATCGGCGGCGGGCGTCCGAAGCTGCGTATAGCTGAGAACGGTTGCCGGGCGCCGCTCAATGCCGGGAAGATTCAGTTTCATCCCGGGGCTCAGATTTTCCGGACGAATGCCCGGATTCGCCTGCGTTAATGCGTTCAGGGGTACGAAGGCCGCACGCGATATCGCCCAGAAACTGTCGCCGGGCTGCACAACATAAACATCACTGGTCACGAGCAGCGCCTGGCCGGTGACAATATTTGTCGCCGTCAGACCGTTCACTGTTCTTAATGTGTCAACGGGAATATTAAACCTCTGCCCGATGCCGTACAGAGAATCCCCCGCTTTCACTGTATAGACAAACATAGTCCCATCCTTTCCGCCCTTGTCCCGGGCGCCGCTATTCGCCTCATGATCGATTAGGCGTTTCCCTCTATCCTATTCTCCGCACCTGCGGGTGTGCCTCTTCGGATCAGGCAGCCGTTCCAAATTGACAGAGCAGGAATGAATGGGATAAAATTTTTTCGTCTGTTGCTTTTTCACAGCCCAAGGGGCCAGGGATTCCTGCGCGCAATGGATAATAGATGCAGGACAGCGATCGGCCGGAGCGAAGCCCGATCAAAGCGGCTTGTAAATAAGCGGTGCGTTGTTGCGATTTCTCTTGTTTGGAATAATGTAATAGGAATAACCCGTTGAAATTGGAGGCTTTTTCATGGTTGATTTCATTCCTTCAGAACTCGTCCGGACAATACCCGGCAACTATTTTGCCCGGATCGACCGAATGATTGATGCGTTTGAGAATAAAGGAATTGATCTGATTCATCTGGAAACGGGCAGTCCGGATCAGCCGACTCCGGAGCCTATCGTCCGGGCGCTCGGCCGCGCTGCGCGGCTTCCGGAGAATCAGGGCTATCCGCCGTACGGCGGCAAGCGAAGCGCCAAAGAAGCGATCGCTTCGTTCTATTTGCGGGAATACGGAGTGCCGCTCGATCCCGAGACGGAAATCACGGTTTTTGACGGGGCAACCATTGCCATCGCCGCACTGCCTCAGATTCTGCTGAATCCGGGCGACATCATGATCACGACGGATCCCGGCTATCCGATGTATTTTTCCTGTCCGTCGCTTGCAGGCGCCGACGTCTACGGCATTCCGGTACGCGCTGAAAATAACTTTCTGCCGGATTACCGGACGATTCCGGATCAGATTCTGGAAAAAGCCCGGCTGCTGATGCTGAACTATCCGAATAACCCGACAGGCGCCGTAGCGACGGAACAATTTTTTGCCGACACCCTTTCTTTCGCCCGGGCGTACCATCTGCCCGTCGTCCATGACTTCGCTTATGCCGCCTTCGGATTTGACGGCGTGCGCCCCCGCAGTTTCCTGCAGACGCCGGGCGCAAAAGAACAGGGCATTGAAGTCTGCACGATGTCCAAGACCTATAACATGGCCGGCTGGCGCTTCGGATTCGCCGCCGGGAACGCTTCAATCATCCGGGCATTCAATCGTTTTCATGAAATGGCACACAGCGACGTGTTCGGTGCGGTACAGGATGCCGCATCGGCTGCGCTGCTCGGTCCCCAGGACTCCGTCCGCGACCTGTGCGTACGCTACGAACGGCGCCGGAACGTCCTTGTCGAAAGCCTGCGCGCGATCGGCTGGAATGTTCAGGCACCAAAGGGCTCTTTTTTCTGCTGGTTCAGAATACCGGACGGGTATACTTCGGAGACGTTCGTCCGCGCACTGCTGGAAAGAGCACATGTTGCCATGGCACCGGGGATCGGATTCGGAAGCCATGGAGATCTGTTTGTGCGTGCAGGACTGCTGGAACCCGAAGGCCGCCTGCGCGAAGCCGCAAAAAGGATTCAGGCTTCCGGCATCCTGCAGGCAACGAACGTATAACAAAACAATGTCTGCCGGCCGATCAGGCTGTTCCGATTTGATCCGTAAAAAGGGGCCGATTCCAAAAACCTTGTAAAATTCAAGATCCGAGTTTATTAAACAATTTCTTTCCGGATCTTTCGTGGAAGCCTCCCTCCTGTCAAAAAGTCCTCCGTTTCTTCTTCAAAAGGCTGTCGACCGATGGCAGGACGAAGCCAATTAAGGACTTTCGCGGACTCTTACAAATAATCGGCAAAAATTTTAAGACTCCGGAACAAAAATCGACAGGTTCAGATGAGCCTGTCGATTTCTTATTTTCGGGCGGCCCTTTGACACGCCACTTCATGGCCGCAGCCATTATTTAGAATACTCCATAACCGATCAGCAGAATTACGATTAAAATAACGATGATCAGAAGCCACATAAAGAAAGTGGGTTCTTTTCTTTTGCGCCTGGCGAGCGTCATTTCCATTATGCCGATCAGGATCAGCGCAAGAATACCCTTTAAAATAAACAGCCATGGGAAGCCCTTCAACGCAAGCATCCACACGCCGGTCACGATCATCACAAGATAGGCCAGCCTCAGGCCGATTTTCCATCCGCGCTGCCGATAGAACGCGAAACCGAGAATAAACAGCAACACCATGATCCCCCACATGCCGCTATGTGTTTGTACTAAAAAGTGGAACAATGACAGCCCCTCCCGTTGTTTTTCCGTTAAAAAACGGACCGCTCTTTTCTATTTCACTGTCCAGTTTATCACGGAAAGCGCCCGGACTCACAATCCGCGACCTGAAGGTTTCTGCAGACCTAAATAAATCCGCCGGTCGATGTGCGGCCAGAAGCGGGGGAGTGCTCCTATCCGAAAAACGATGAGCCGTTATAAGCAATGCTTCATTGGCTGCCGGAACAAAGCCTGCCGCTACCGAGCGGACCGCCGCAATACCCGGTGCCGAAGTCGGGTGCACCCGCTGAGGACGATAAAATCGAACGGCGCATCGTCAGCTGTTTATTATAAATTTATATAGTCCCATCCAGGTCGGCAAACAGCATCCCAAAGTGCCAAGCGGCCGTTCAGGATGATCTCCGTTGCTGTTGAAAGGAGGAAATGCTTGGTGATATATATCTTATAATTTCAATTATTCGCACTTATTAATTCTTTAGCTGTCACAGTCGACTTTCCGCATTTTTCTGACGATGACTGGTGCTATTCTGCAACCTCAATCCGGGTTCTATTTGGATATCAACCGGATTCAGGGTGAGTCCGGCGTCATTTGGGCACGACCGATAAATCAGGTACATTGACCGATAATATTGCCGCGATGACCGATAAAACCGGTATATCGACCGATAAAGCAAGCACGGCGACCGATTAAACCGCTACATTGACCGATAAAGCGAGCACGGCGACCGATAAAATCGCTGCGTTGACCGATAGCACGGGAGCCGATCGTTAAATCCACTGTGCCGACCGATAAACTGGATCCGATGACCGATAAAACCGGTATATCGACCGATAAAGCGAGTACGGCGACCGATAAAATCGCTGCGTTGACCGATAAGCCTGGTGTGTCGACCGATAATCGATGACCCGGATACAACGGCCGACAAACCCTCCTGAAACAGGGCCGTTTAACATTTTGGTGCGAATTTTCGGATTTCGGTATGACTATCGTTGATTTTAGCATTTACCGACGCTTTTCGGCACGATTCATACGAATGTACAATGGACGGAAGAAAAATATCGGGCACTTCCGCAATTTAGCACCCGGCCGCGTGTGATATCGTCCTTCAGAAAGAGCATATCGTCCCTCGTTGCTGTCCGGAAGAATACAGATCCCTTCCAGAAGAGCGGATGACGCATTCACGCTGCGATCGGCGCTTCCATAAGTCGGCCGTATTTCGTCCCATCCGTTTATTCGGCATAGTGTTTCTGCGAGATATCGCACTTTTCAAGGGGAATCAATTTCGCCTTCATCTTCCATTTGGCAATCAGCCAGACGGCCAGAAAGACGGGAATGCCGACGTAGGAAGCAATCAGGTTGCCCCAGTCGATCCTTCCGCCCGAAAAGGCGTTCATGCTTTGACCGATGACGACGATCATGCAGACGGCAAAGGCAAACAGGGGGCCGAATGGAAACCACTTCGCACGATAAGGCAGATTTTCAAGTTTTCCTCCCTGAGCGGAATAGGCCCGGCGAAAGCGCCAATGACTGACGGCAATGCCGAGCCAGGCAATGAATCCGCACATGCCCGAAGCACTGAGCAGCCAGTTATAGACGATACCGTCGCCAAAACCCGATGCCAGAAAAGCGAGAAAGCCGAATGCCGCCGTTATGATCAGCGACCAGAGCGGAATACCGTTTTTCGTGACAAAGCCGAGAAGCCTGGGTGCCTTGCCCTTTCTTGCAAGCGCATAAAGAATCCGCGTCGAAGCATACAGCCCGGAGTTGCCGGCCGAAAGCACCGCAGTTAAAATCACGGCATTCATGACAGAAGCCGCGACCGCAAGACCGGCCTTCTGAAACACCAGTGTAAACGGACTGACCATGATCGTGTCAGTAATCGACAAATTGTGATTGGTGTAAGGTATGATCATGCCGATGATAAAAATAGCCAGGATGTAGAACAGCAGGATCCGCCAAAATATTGTTTTCATGGCCTTCGGTACATTTTTCTCCGGATGCGTGCTTTCGCCGGCGCTGACGCCAAGCAGCTCCGTGCCCTGGAATGAATAGCCGGCCGCCAGAAAAACGCCGAACGTCGCCAGAAAGCCTCCGTGGAAGGGGGCGTCGCCGATCGTAAAATTTCGGAAACCGGGCACGCCGCCGCCGATAATCCCGACAATCATCAGAAGGCCGAGAACGATAAAGATAATGACCGTCGCAATTTTAATAAAAGCAAACCAATATTCCGATTCGCCGTACCCTTTTACAGACAGGGCATTCAGTAAAAAAATAATCAGCAAAAACAGGCCGCTCCAGAGTATCGACGGGCTGTCCGGGAACCAGAATTTCATGATCAGCGTTGCCGCGGACAGTTCGCTGGCGATGGTGATGGCCCAGTTATACCAGTAGTTCCAGCCGAGCGCAAAGCCGAATGACGGGTCAACGAATCGCGCTGCATAGGTGCTGAACGAACCGCTCGTCGGCATAAAGGCGGCGAGTTCGCCGAGGCTTGTCATCAGAAAATAGACCATGATGCCGATGATGCCGTAAGCAAGCAGGGCCCCGCCCGGTCCCGCCTGATAGATCGAGTTCCCGCTTGCCAGAAACAGCCCCGTGCCAATCGCTCCGCCGAGCGCAATCATCGTCAGATGGCGTGATTTCAGACCGCGCTTTAATGTTCTGGGCTTTTTTGTCGCTTCTTCATACTGCATGCTTCTTCCAATCTTCTGCTGCATCTTTCTTTTTCTCCCCTTTTTCTGTTCGTTCTCTCGGGAGACAGATGAAGAAAATAAAAACCGCCGGAAGCGCATCGTGCTTACGACGGACGAAATGTATCATACATGGGAGGATCGTTAAAAAAGGCGGAACATACCGGCGGCGCCTGTCCGACTCGCGTCATTCACGGACCCGCGCGGATACGGCTGCCGATCCCGGAAAGAATTTCTCACAACCTTACCGGTATCTATGCGATACTTTTTCAACTGACACTCAAAACGTGTGACTTTCCGAGCGGCGGCATGTTTCCATACAGCCTTCTCTTACTCTCTCCATCCATGTCTTCCGTCGATAGCACATCACATGTGTTTTCATGTGACAGTCCCGCCCCTCTTCGGATGCGGGCCCAGCACGCCCGTTAAGGCAACGGGCGCACTTCGGCGATGTTTCCTTTCACGCACAGTCAAGCGGCTTCCTTATGCCTTCCATACGCTAGTCTTAAACACCGCAACCTCTACCTCCTCTGGTCCATGCGAGGAGATCGGCCTTAAATACCAACAGTCATTGTACCCTTTATAGAACCCTTTTGCAATCGTCAATTCTTGTCTTCATTCGTTCGGAGAAACGGATGCCTTCATGCTGCCCCGCTCCGCTTCATACTGTGCTATCGTTTTCATGAATACGCGTCCGTATTTTTCCAGTTTTTGCTGTCCGACCCCTTTTATCATCAGGAATTCCCGGTCTTCCGCAGGCAGCTTCGCGCTCATTTCGCGGAGCGATTGATCAGAAAAGATAATATAGGGCGGCACGTACTCTTTCTGTGCGAGCTGCTTCCGCACGTTTTTCAACCGTTCAAACAGTTCATTATGAACTTCAAGCTGCACGGCCCGCACCGCACCCTTTTTCAGCACGTGTGTCTCTCCTTTTAGCACCGGCAGCGACCGGGCAGTCAGTGCCAGAGTCGGATAGGCGCCGCCCTGCTGGGCCAAATACTGCTCGGCGGTCAGAAAATCGATAAATTCGCCGATTCGCCGCTGTGTCAAATCTTTCATAATACCGTAAGTCGGCAGGGTATTCAGTTTATATTGAATGATTTTCTGATCGGCCGCCCCGGCAAGCACCTTAGTCACCATCGTTTTCCCGTAACGCTCGCGCAGCCGTTTAACACAGGAAAGCACTTTCTGTGCCGCCGTCGTGACATCCGTTTTTTCGCGGGTATCGAGACAGTTGCCGCAGTGACGGCACGGCTCGGAATTCTGTTCTCCGAAATAGCGGAGAATATAAGCCTGCAGGCAGGACTCCGTGTGGCAGTATCCGACCATCTGTTCAAGCTTATGATATTCCTCATTTTTCAGCGCATCGTCCATTTCCGATTGTTCGATAAAAAATTTCTGAAGCCGGATATCCTGCGGCGAAAAAAGCAGGATGCAGTCGCTTTTTTCACCGTCGCGCCCCGCTCTGCCCGCCTCCTGATAATAAGCCTCAATATTGCGGGGCATATTGTAATGAATCACATAGCGGACATTCGACTTGTTAATACCCATGCCGAAAGCGTTCGTCGCCACCAGCACCGATAAATCGTCATAGAGAAAATGCTCCTGGCCGGCCGCACGTTCTGCCTCGGAGAGACCCGCATGATATTTTCCGGCCGCGAATCCGTCTGTTGTCAGTCTGTCGCAGAGCCGATCCACTTCTTTGCGCGTCGCGGCATAAATAATGCCCGGCTGATCGCGATTCTTTTTTAGATAATCCCGCAAAAAAGCATCCGGATTCTGGCCGCGGATCACTTGAAAATTAAGGTTGTCGCGGGCAAATCCGGTGATGACGACGTGGGTCTGCGGAATATGGAGCAGCCGGCAGATATCGGCCGTAACACGCGGAGTGGCCGTTGCCGTCAGAGCGGCGACGGCAGGCTTGCGCGGGAAGCGGGCAATCATATCCGCAATCAGGCGGTAGCTCGGCCGAAAATCATGGCCCCACTGCGAGATACAATGGGCCTCGTCAACGGCGACAAGCGAGACGTTCATCTTCTCAAGTGCCTGCTGGAAAGCCGGAACCTCCAGACGTTCCGGAGCCACATACACCAGCCTGTAACGGCCGGCGGCTGCCTGGTTCAGCCGCCTTTTGCCGTCGCCGAAAGAAAGCGAGCTGTTAATAAACGTCGCCGCAATCCCTGCATTCTCCAGAGCATCGACTTGATCCTTCATCAGCGAGATCAGCGGGGAAATCACCAGCGTCGTCCCCGGGAGAAGCAGGGACGGTATCTGATAACAGAGCGATTTCCCGCCTCCCGTCGGCATGATGCCGACCGTATCTTTGCCGGACAGCAGAGACGAAATAATCTCACCCTGGCCCTTGCGCAATTCATCATAACCGAAATATTGTTTCAATACTTTGTGGACAGCGTCCTGCATCAATGAAACCACCTTTTTCCGGCCTTTGCATGCCGCGAAAATACTAGTTTCATTTTATCACAGGATCCGCCCAATCCGGCCAAGTTTCGTTTTTCTGCCTGAACGTAAAATGTCCGGCACCGGCCGATTTCAGGCGCCTCTTCTGGCCGTCGACGGGATGCAGCGGCCGCCGCTGCCATTCAGAATCGACCGACTTTGAGCGATTCTATCGATCTTTTCACGATCGGCCGCCGCGCCTGATCGTGAAAAGGCTCAACAAACCGGACCGTTGTTTCCCAAAAATCAGAAGCCCGGCGGAAGCGTCCGCTATCCGTCCGAACCATTCATATAATTTCTCATATGCTGAAGTAGATTGGTTTTATGAAGGGAGAATTGATAATTATGGATCAGAAAGATCATCAGGATCCCCGATTGCCGATAAGACGAAATCTGATGGATGAGATCGATACCTTTTTTCAGCAGGATCCTTTTCGCGGTATTTTAAAATCGATTGACGACTTTTTTGAAAAGCATTCGTTTTTCGCCGGATTCTCCGTCCGCCAATACGAATCCGGGGATGAATGGATTGTCGAAGCCGAACTTCCCGGTGTGAAACAGGAAAACATTCATATTGAACTGTTGGGAGACCGGATCCGGATTGCGATAGAAAACGATGTCTCAATGGAAACGAAGAACGAAGAAAAAAACATCCAGACACACGAAAGACGGTTTGAGCGGGCTGAACGTCTGATCGTCCTTCCGTATACCATTGACCGGTCGCGCACCCGTGCCTCATTTTCAAACGGAATATTGAAAATTCACGGGCCGAAACATCCGAAAGCCATCGACACACTGGCGATCGAGTGAGAAAAGAAGGGCGCCGCATCAGCCGATTTTTCGACGATGAGACGTCCCTTTTTATTCTTTCTATTGCGCACCCTTTGAACAATCAAAGATTGGAGTGCCTGCCTAATCCATGACAGCGTCAGGATAGCCTTTTCTTTTTTCCTCTTGCCATCAGGCCGGCAGACTGTGTCCCAAGGTATCGATAACAAACCGGCCCTTCAGGATGGGCGTTCCATCACTGTTGAAATGTCCGTTAAAATTTCTTTCTTCCGTTCCGATTATTTGCACTTACTAGGCCGTTATGGGTGATTTCCCATGTTGATATTTTGCTGTTTACCAACGATATGCCGGCAGTTACGGGTGATGCTTTGCAACTTACCGGTGCTTTTCCAATGCCTGCGGACAATTTTCGGCATGATTCACATGAATAGACGGCAGACGGAAGAAAAGTGTCGGACATTTTCGGCATTTAACACCCGTCCGCGAATGATATCACCTGTCAGAGAAGCATTATCGCCGTTCACATCGTCTTTCAGAAGACAATACCCGTTCTCCGGAAGAGCACACGATGGCCCGCATCTGCATCTGGAGGGATGTTCAGCCCGACAAAATGTCTCGCGCTGATTCAGCCGGTTCAGTTGAGCCGGCAAAACTGAGTACCCGGCAACACAGAAAAATGGTAAAGTCGCTTTGATCCTGGAATGCCTTATTTTTTCAGCGGTGTCATTTCCGGCGCTCTGCCTCATTTAATCAAAGTCCGACATAAACAGCGATGCGGGTACAGCCGGTTATTTCTTTTTCTCCCTATCAGCTTAATGATCCGTTCAGGCCGCCGACAAACCTTTCAAGCCGGTCGAGCCCTTCCTTGAGGACTTCCGGTGAATAGGCGTAGGACAGGCGCAGATAGCCTTCGCCGTATGAAGAAAAGGCACTGCCGGGCACTGCCGCCAGCCGCTCCTTTTCAAGCAGATGCAGCGCGAAATCTTCAGACGTCATGCTGAATTTTTTAATCGACGGGAACACATAAAATGCACCCGACGGACGGACCGCCTCGATGCCCATCTTTTCAAGCCGGCCGAGCACGTAATCGAGCCGCTGCCTATAAGCTTTTCTCATCGGCGCCGCGTCGTCCTTCCCAGCAGTCAGCGCTTCGATCGCCGCATACTGGGTAATGCTGGTGATGCAGGAAATTCCGTATTGATGGACCTTAATCAGCTGTTCGGCAATCGGCCGGTCGGCAAGCACATAGCCCATCCGCCAGCCCGTCATCGCGTGCGATTTCGACAGTCCGTTGATTACGAGAGCCGCCTTTTTCATTCCCGGAAAAGAAGCAATGGAAACGTGCTTCCGTCCGTACGTAAGTTCGCTGTAAATTTCATCGGAGACAACAAAAATGTCCCGATCCCGAAGCAGATCGGCAATGGCGGCCAGTTCATCGGCGGACAGCACGCAGCCTGTCGGATTGGAAGGATACGGCAGAATAACCGCCTTCGTCCGTTCGTTCAGCCGGCCGGCAATCTGATCCGCCGTCATCTTAAAGCCGGTTCCGGTCGTATCAATATAGACGGGAACGCCGCCGGCGAGCCTGATCGGCGCCGCGTAACCCGGATAGGCCGGTCCGGGCAGAATGACTTCGTCCCCTTGCTCGAGAATGGTTCGGAAGGAGAGATCGAGCGCCTCACTGGCACCGACCGTAGTGATGATTTCCGTTTCCGGGTCGTAGTAAAG
This sequence comes from Sporolactobacillus sp. KGMB 08714, assembly GCF_036598985.1. Classification (NCBI taxonomy): domain Bacteria; kingdom Bacillati; phylum Bacillota; class Bacilli; order Caryophanales; family Sporolactobacillaceae; genus Sporolactobacillus; species Sporolactobacillus sp. KGMB 08714. The sequence continues at coordinate 79,398 of NZ_JAUUBW010000023.1, read as the reverse complement.
ATTGTATTTTTCAGCGACATATCCGGAAACGGCCTGCCGCAGCCCGAGAAGTCCGGCATTCGCTGTATAGACCGTGTGATTATGATCAATCGCCGCCTTCCCGGCCTCTTTAATATGCTCCGGCGTCGGAAAATCAGGCTGACCGATCGTCAGTGAAACCGCCCCCGGATAGTCTTTGACTTTATTAAAAAAACGACGGATGCCGCTGATCTGAATCGAGCGGACACGTCCGTTCACTCTGCTTTCCATATTTCTCATCCCTTCGGAGCGTCGATACCGCCCTGCCGTTCACCGGCCAAAAGCCCTTTTATAGTTCCGGCTATTCACACATATTGATTTCAGGTCGTTGACTGTTGATTCTTTACGTTTTGCTGTTGATTTTGCACACTTGCTTCCGAAATTCTGAAGTCTACCAATGATAAACGGCTATTTACCCGTGATATACCGGCGTTGGCCGATGATTTTCGGCACGATTCATATAAATATGCAGCAGGCGGAAGAAAAGCAGCCGGTATTTCCGGAATGACCACCCGTCTGCCCCTCATACGCCCTCCAGAGGAGTATTCCGCCACGGGCACTGGCAGACTGCCCTCTTTATTCCACTGTGTACCAATAGATGATAGCTTCTTTCACGCCACGGCCGCGGTACATGCCGAGGAGACCTCTATTTAGATTATTATTCGCATGAAATGAAGAAAGCCTCTGCATGCCGCGCGCAAAGGCTTTGTTTTTCAGGCTCATCAGTCAGTCATCGCTGCTTCTTCAACAGTGACTTCCCGTGTCCAGCCAAGCTCATCCTTCAGACGGCCCGACTGAATTCCGGTCAGCGTCTCGTAAAGCTTCTTGGCGAGTGGGCCGATCTCACCCTTTCCAATCTTGATGAGACGATCCTCCCATTTCAGGAAGCCGACCGGAGAGATCACGGCTGCCGTTCCTGTCCCGAAGACTTCTTCGAGCTTCTGCTTTTCCGCCTTTTTAAACAGCTTTTTAACCGAAATTCTCTTCTCTTTGACGGGAACATCCCAATACCGCAGCAGCCGAATGACTGAGTCGCGCGTCACACCCGGAAGGATACTCCCGTTCAGGGCAGGCGTCCAGACTTCGCCCTCAACTTTAAAGAAAATATTCATGCTGCCGACTTCCTCAACATATTTGTGTTCCACGCCGTCAAGCCACAGTACCTGATCGAAGCCGAGCTCTCCGGCTTTCGACTGTGCCTTCAGGCTTGCCGCGTAGTTTCCGCTCGTTTTGGCAAACCCGACTCCGCCTCTCACCGCTCGTACATATTCATCTTCCACATAAATCCTGACAGGGCTAACCGCATCGCCGAAATAGGAAGCGACCGGCGACAGGATAACAAATAACTTATACGATTCGGCGGGATGAACGCCGAGAAACGGTTCGGTCCCGATGATAAACGGACGGATATAAAGGGACTGTCCGGGTTTTGAAGGAATCCAGTCCCTTTCGACGGCGACAAGTTTCATGATCGCCTCAATCACGAATACCTCATCGATTGCCGGAATATTCAGGCGGGCGCACGATTGGTTCATCCGTTTCATATTCATTTCCGGCCGGAAAAGCAGAATGCGCCCGTCTTCGGCCCGATAGGCCTTCATCCCTTCGAAAACTTCCTGACCGTAATGAAAGATTGTTGCGGCGGGTTCAAGCGCAATCGGGCCATAAGGAACAATCCGGGCATCGTGCCATCCTTCGGCCGCAGTATAGTCCATCTCAAACATGTAATCTGTAAAATGCTTTCCGAAACCGAGATTTTCCGGATCCGGCTTAACCTTCAGCCGATCCGCTTTCTGAAACGCAATCTGCTGCCCCATGATTCTTTTTCCTCCCTGATAAATCTTTTTAGTTAATTATATCAATATGGAGGAAAAATCGCTATATCGCGTCGTGAGCTGCCGCTTTCCTCCGAGTGGTCGCCCAGACCCGGAAAAGGCCTGCTGCGCGGACCCGTCCCATGATCCGAAATACACAGGCGGGCGCTTCTTTCAGGCCCTGTCAAAAAGGTTTGTTTTTTCCAGATTCTGAATAAATGATTCCGTCCACTGGGAGCAGGCTGCCGTTCTTCGTGCATGTACGTCGGACGGTATACATTTAAAATAAATTAATATGAGTCTCTCTTTAGCTTATTGTCCTGCTGTGCCATTAAATGATGATCGGCTTTTCCTGAGGCCATCTTTTGAAAGACAGATGGCGTTTTCACAGTCGATAAACTTCTGTCACGGCTGATGATAGATCGGGGTACCTGCTGAAAATCGATTAAGCACCGTCGACGACCGAAAAACAGCTACTAACGGTCGATCATGGACTGAAATCCGATCCATACAACCGGGCCGCTGGGCAGTATCGGTCCGAAAATCTTTGCCCTGAAGAATTTGCTAATCGACCTGAAACAGCGAGCTATCGCTCTAAAATGATCTCGATTCGCCCTGTTCCGGCAAAGTATCGCCCCGGCAAGAGTTTATCGCCCCGAAAAAAGAATGAATCGACCTGAAGCAGCGAGCTATCGCTCTAAAATGATCTCGATTCTCCCTGTTCCGGCAAAGTATCGCCCCGAAAAAAGAATGAATCGCCCTAAAGCAGCGAGCTATCGCTCTAAAATGATCTCGATTCGCCCTGTTCCGGCAAAGTATCACCCCGAAAAAAGAATGAATCGCCCTAAAACAGCGAGCTATCGCCCTAAAATAATCTCGATTCGCCCTGTTCCGGCAAAGTATCGCCCCAGCAAGAGTTTATCACCCCGAAAAAAGAATGAATCGACCTGAAGCAGCGAGCTATCGCTCTAAAATGATCTCGATTCGCCCTGTTCCGGCAAAGTATCGCCCCGGCAAGAGTTTGACGACTGAACTCCCTGCAACAATTGATTAAATCAATCAGGTACATTCCGATTATCCGCACTAATTGATTCCAGTCCGTTTATTGTTGATACGCCGGCATTTTCCTGGCGGTCTTCGCCACGATTCACAGAAATTCGCGGCGGGCCGAAGAGAAAGATCGGGTGTTTCCGCCAGGTAACGCCTGTCCGTACCGGATATCTCTCTTTTTTCGAAGGAATAAACCGCCGCCCGCCTGAACATTCAAAAGAATAGACTGGCGCCCATGCAAGCGATCGTCTTCTGGAAAAATCGACGGCGCTTTCACACCGTGATTCGACAGGATACATGAATGGAGGGGACGCCCATTTAAATTAATTTTTTTGTCCGGTCAGAGAAGGGAGAAAAGGATTTTCCTGCTTTCGGTCAGTTGCCTGTCCGGTTTGCCCGAATTTTCGGGCTTTATTTTAGAAAAAAAAGGATGTCTTTACTATAAAATTTTTTCCACATAATTTTCATTGGCGGTCAAATAGTTGCCATTATTCAATGCGTACATTTTTGATTGGTTAACGGTTAATGTGCGGACGACGGCAAACACTTGTCCTTTATGCACAAGGCCGTTCCTTGCCGACCAGTCGGGCCGGCCATAGTAATAAAGATCCCGGGCCCGGACCCTTACCAGAAAACGCCCCGCTTGATCGGTGCCCTTTTTCTTCTTCAGTCCGAATGCGGCGGCCAGGCCGTTCACATGGCCGCGGGCAATTTTCCCGATGAACATCTCAGATCGCAGCTTTGTATTATCCGCCCGCGTCTCAATGGACCCGTTCTTTGTCATCACGGCCGGCATCCCGCTCTTCATCAGTTCGGAAAAATCTGCCTTTCCTTTTCCTCTGTCCGCCCAGCCGGTCGCTCGGAGAACTGCCCGATGAATGGTCGACCGGTATGTTTCCACACCATTTCCGGCTTTCGTAAAAATACAGTCTTCAAAACCCGTCCCGTCTCCGGCATCGACATGAAGGCTGAGAAAGAAATCGGCGCCCCACAAATTGGCCGCACGCACGCGCTCCTCCACTGAAACTTCCGTGTCGTTTTCCCTGCTCATTCTTACGTTTACATCCGTATATTCCCGCTCGATGATTTCCCGGATCCGGTCGGCAATCAAAAGGGTCACCTGTTTTTCCGTTAATCCGTATGCGGAAGCGCCGCGATCCTTGCCGCCGTGCCCCGGATCCAGATAGAGTTTGAATGTCATCAGACCAAGTCCTCTCTCAAACCATAATAGGATTTTTCTTTTCATTTTATTATAAAAAGTCTTTTTTGCTTGTACCTCTGCACATCACTCCGCAACCCGTTTTTTATAGAGGGAAGGGGTTTAAAATGTCCGGATGAAGTTCGATCCGGACCCCTGTTTTCTGCGGATGCACGGTCCCGGAAACTATTTAAAAAACGTCCGAAAAATATCTTTAATCGGGTGGGCAATCCTGCTACAATGTACTGAGTTGTGATTTAAAAAATGTGTGAGCGGACAGATGTTCTTCACGTCTTCTTTACTTTTTTCATTTATCCATTTTCAATCCGTCCTAAAAAGGAGTGGCTTATGCGTCAATTTACTTTAGCGTCATGCGCCTTGTATTTTCTGACCGGACTGACTGCTATTTCCATCGGATCCGTACTGCCTCAGCTGCTGGCGTATTACAAAGTCTCGTACACAATCGGCGGGCAGCTGATTTTTATTGGCGCTATGGGCTTTCTCGCCGGAGTGCTCGTTTCTTCCTATTTGAATAACCGATTCCGGCCGAAACCTTTGCTGACCGTCTCGTCTCTGATTATCGCAGGGGCTCAGCTCGGCATTCTGCTCCTCCCTCCCATTCCGCTGTTCATGGCGTTCTATTTCATAAACAGTATGGGGCAGGCCGCCATCGGCGTCGTTGTCGCCACCATGATCATTGAAGTCTTTATCGGCAGGCAGGCCGTTGCCATGAGCTATCTCGAAGTATCGTTCGGTCTCGGCGCGTTTACAATGCCGATCATGGCCAGCCTGTTCATCGCGCTGAATATATGGCGCTATCTGTTCGTTGTAACATCTGTACTTGCCCTCATTCTGGCCGTCGTTTGGACACAGATCTCCTTTTCAAAAAAAGCCGCCGTGCCGTCGGAGCGGCTGGATGCTTCCGGCCTTGCAGAATCCGGGCCGCTGCGGATGGGCCGAAAATGGATCACGCTCGGGCTGTTTGCCCTGATTGTTTTTCTGTACGGAGGGCTTGAAGGCAGCCTGAACAACTTTCTGTCATCGATTTTTATGAACTATCTGGATGTCGTGGCATACGACGCGTCGATCAGCATCGGCGTTTTTTGGGCAGCAATGGTCGTCGGGCGGGCATTAACCGGGGTGATCATACGCAGAGTTGCCTATAATATTTATTTGCTGATCAATATCTGCGGAGCGCTTCTTTCGCTGATTCTGTTTATCACTCTGAAGAACGCGCCGATGGGCTACTTTTTTGTCACGACACTCGGCCTGATGATGTCCGGCCTTTATTCGATCACGCTCGTTTATGCCAACTATTCGATCCCGGACAGCGCCCACCTGGTCACGCCGGTCATTGCCGGCCTTTCCGGTCTCGGATCGGCCGTTTTCCCTGCATTTACCGGTTTCTCGATCGACCATGCCGGTATGACGGCGACGTTATGGTCGATCGCCGGTATCGCTGCCTCCTACCTGATTTTTTTGCTTGTCATCGGCCGTACACGCGGAGACGGTCCGCGCATTTTTCATAGATTTCCGAGAAGGGGGCAGGCCAAACTTGCTTTTTCCTCCCGGGGATCAAGGTTTAATAAACCGTAAAGTGGTGAGAAAAACGAGCAGCGCGTGTTTTGACGCCAAGGACTCATGATTCCGGCCTGCAGCCGGAATTTTTTTGCATGCATTTCTTTTTTATGTGTATTATATGATATAATACACGTGAAACATATAATGTGCATGAATCCGAATGGAGGTTGTTCCATGAATGAGCGGCAGGTCGGGCCGCTCCTGCTTACGCTTGATCTCAGCCGCCCTCTTTACGAACAGATACTCACGCAGATGCGCCGTTTTATTGCCAGGGGAACGATTCATGCAGGGGAAAAAATTCCTTCTGTCCGGGAAATGGCTCATGAATTAAAAATTAATCCGAACACAGTCATGCACGCCTATCAGGAACTTGAGCGTGACGGACTGACGGAGAAAAGGCGCGGCCAGGGTACGTTTGTAACAGAATCGGCAGCCCAGATCAGACGTTTTAAAGAACGGCTCGCTTTTGATTACAGCAATCAGTTTTTAGAAAATATGTACTGCCTTGGATTCAGGTGGACGGAAATACAGTCTTTTCTGAACACGATCAAAAAAAAGAAGGGGGAACGATGAAATGTCCGAGCCGGTGATTTCCGCAAAAGAACTCACAAAAAGATACGGCAGCCGGGCTGCCGTTGAGAACCTGACACTGAATGTCGGCAAAGGGCGGGTTTTGGGCGTCCTCGGGGCGAACGGTGCCGGAAAATCAACCTTTTTCCGAATGATTGTCGGTCTTGTCCGGCCCGATAACGGACAGATCGAGGTACTCGGAAAGGAACCGGGATGGCGCAGCGATGCCGAAATAGCTTATCTGCCCGACCGTGCACGCTGGTACAGCGATTATACTGCCGATCAGGGCATCGAATGGGGGAGCCGTTTTCTTCCCGGTTTTGATCGCGAAGAGGCCGGCCGGCTTGCAGAGATCATGCGTCTTCCGCGGGATCTGAAAGCCAGCGAGATGTCGAAGGGGCAGGAAGCGCGGCTGATGCTGATTTTATGTATGGCCCGCCGCGTTCCGCTTGTGATTCTTGACGAGCCGTTTTCCGGAATAGACGGCAGCTCGCGGGAACACATTATAGACGTCCTGATTGACGCGCTCAGCGAGAAGCAGCAGACGCTGCTGATCAGCACACATGAAATTTACGAAGCGGAAGGCCTGTTCGATGATGTTGTTTTCCTGAGACAGGGACGCGTGGCACTGTCCGGCGAGGCAGAATCGCTGCGCAGGCAGTACGGCTCGATCGATGCCCTGTCAAAGAAGCTCTACCGCGAGGAGGAAAGATAAGATGGAACCGAATCTTAAATCCGTTCTCGTTCCGCTGGTCAGACATGAATTCCGGCGCAGACACCGCAGAAGGCGCCAATGGATGAGCAAACAGTGGCAGCTTGCCTACGGTCTGTTTTTCCTGGCTGTTATTCTGATTCTGACGACTTATTTTTCTTTATTTCACACGATACAGCTGAACTATATTTGGTTTGTATTTTTGGGCCTTCCCTGGGCCATGTTCGGACTCTCTATCTCCAGAATCGTACGGGAATGGAAAGGAGAAACGGTCGGATGGTGGCTGACCCTGCCCTATTCCCGGCAGACACTGATTCTGGCAAAGTTTATCGCCGGTTTAATGAGGAGTCTTCTGATTGCTCTCGCCGCCTATGTTCTGATTTTTTTGTTCGGAGGCTACGCAACGCTGATCAGTGCAAGTCTGTCTTTGCAAGATTTTGGAGTTTTTGCCGAATCGGGCCTTTATTTTTTCCTTCTCGATATATGCTTTTTTCCTCTGGCTATCGCCTTCGGTCTCCTTTACGGTACATTGATCAGGACGAAGTGGCGTCCGGCTGTCCCGCTGTTCTGGATCGTCCTGAGCATAGGCTGGGGCATGGGCTGGAGTATAGGCGACCCATCGGAATGGATACAGGCATCCGGCCAGTCTCTTCAGATACCGTCACTCCCGATCCCCGCCGTCCTCATCGGCTGGGTACTAAGCGGGCTGCTCATCATGCTTGCCGGATGGCTGCTTGAGAAAAAACTGGATCTGTAAAAAAGAAGACGGAGACACACTGATTTTTATTATCCTATGCGGGCTCCCTTAGCTCCGGAAAAACGATCTTGTTTTTTGGCCATTTCAGGTTCAGGCCACTACTCGGAACAATTGACTCGGGCCCGGAAAAGCGGAAAGTTTTCCATCCTCCGCCGGGTGAAGACACAGACTGCGGCTGATCATGAGCCGAGAGAATAATTCAGTTAATATATAAGAAATCCGCCGGAAGATTCGTTCCGACGGACTTTTTATTTGGTTTCCAACGGGATACTCGGTTCTTCCATAGAAATCTGCCAGTCGATCGGTTCCTCTCCGGCTGATTCGAGATAGTGGTTGGCCCGTGAAAAAGGCCGGCTTCCGAAGAACCCATAGCGTGCGGAAAACGGGCTCGGATGGGAAGACTTGATAATAAAATGACGGTCTTCTGTGATCAGATCCGCTTTCGCCTGGGCGTTGCGTCCCCAGAGAATGAATACGATCGGCTTTTCACGTTTATTCAGATCGCGGATCACTGCGTCGGTAAACTGTTCCCAGCCCATACCCTTGTGAGAGTTGGCGGCTCCGCGGCGGACGGAAAGCACCGTGTTGAGCAGCAGCACGCCCTGGCGCGCCCACTCGATCAGGCAGCCGTGATGCGGAATCGGGCAGCCGAGATCGTCATGCAGCTCTTTGAAAATATTCTGCAGCGACGGCGGCTGCGGCACACCCGGTTTAACGGAGAAGCTGAGTCCGTGTGCCTGTCCCGGTTCATGGTAGGGATCCTGTCCGAGGATCACCACTTTCACCTTTTCATACGGTGTGTATTTCAGCGCGTTGAACAGATCGTACATGTCCGGATAGATGGTTTTCGTTGTATATTCCTGCTTCAGGAATGTTCTCAGTTTCAAATAGTAGTCTTTCTGGAATTCAGGTTCGAGAATCGGCTCCCAGTCATTGGTCAATATATGTTTCTTCAACAGCAGCACACCTCTCCCAAATGCCCGGTCGTGATTGCGGCCGGATTTTTTAATTAACAAATCAAGACCTTTATCTGCCCGATCATGCCCCATCCTGCCGGGAAGGAATCAGCTTCCAGTTATTGTTGACTTTAGCCCGGATCACCTTTTTTTCAAGTATTTCGTTCGCTATGATTTCAGACACGTCAACCGGGATATCCTTGACAACCGGTTTATTGCGGAACATCAGATAGTCGCCGCCTCCGCCTGAACGGTAATTGTTCATGACCACATCATAGTTCCGGCCCATCTGAACAGGCTCGCCGTGATATTCCAGCTTCGTAATGCGCCTCCCCACAGGTTTCGAAATATCAATGACATAGTCGATGCCTTCCCACATATCATAATTATAGTGCTGAAGTTTCGGCGCCGTAAAGCTCTCCCCGTCTTTATGCGGCTCTCCGTCATACTGTTTGAAATAGGAAGCCGACCGTTCCAGCGCATCGAGCATATCGCGCCCGCTGATCCGGATCACTCTCAGTGTGTTCGGATAGATGTAATTAGCAACGATATCGCGCATCGACACGTCGTGCGGAAGCCCCGGCGACTCATTGTTAAACAGCGCCGTTGACGAAATATCCGCTCCCGAAACCTTCATCTGCAGGTCATTGATAAATTCGATCAGCGGATGATCGTGCATGCGGACGTCCATCGGATCGCCGACCGTCATATCCCCCTCAATCCTGCCAAGCGGTCTGTCCAGCCAGGCCTGGGTATCTTTTTCATAGCCGTCCGTCAGCTTGAGCAGCTCTCTATCCTCGGGTACGGCGCGGACAGAAAGAAGATCCGACACTTTGCCGGTGATGCTCCAGCGTCCGCCTTTTCTGACCAGATCAAGCGTCACTCTTCCAAGAAAAGAGCCGTTCGAACCCGGTTGAACCACGGTTACACCCTTAATTTGCCGGCCGCCGATCAGACGGTGCTGGTGTCCGGTCAGCAGGACGTCAATATCCGGCACCTCCATGCACAGCCGGTATCCCTGATTTTCCCCGGTGGGCTTTCCCTCAGTTTCGCTCGTCTCCAGATTCCGCTCAAAACCGCCGTGATAGGACACGATAATAATATCTGCCCGCTTCCGTTCTTTCAGGACCGGCACCCACTTTTTTGCCGCCTCAACCGGATCCGCAAACTGCATATCCGGAATATTTTCCGCATTTTCCCAATTCGGTATGTATTTTGTTGTCAGTCCCAGTACAGCAGCCCGCAGGCCGTTTGCAAATGTTTTTATAATATACGGCCTTCCAAAAAAGGGCTTGCCGGTTTTGCGATCCAGTATGTTGGCTGCGAGCCACGGAAATGCCGAATTTCGCACAGTTTCGGCAAGCAGGCCGATGCCGAAATCGAATTCATGATTGCCGAATACAGCGCAGTCGTAGCCGAGCCGGTTGGCCAGCACGATCATCGGGTTCGGCCGCCGGTCATCAAAGCGGGCATAATAATAAAGGAGCGGAGTTCCCTGAATCATATCACCGTCGTCAATGAGGAGGACATTCGGGCAGGCTTTTCTCTCCCGGCGTACAAGAGTGGCAATCCTGCCCATGCCGAGATCCCTTCGTTCATTGTTGGCGTAGCTGATCGGATAGATGTTCCCGTGAACATCGCTCGTTTCCAAAATCACCAGTTTCATGGTTTCCATCTGCAGTCCTCCGTCCTCTTTTCATACTACCATGACGTCCCGCGTCTGTCGGCAATAAAACCGTCATTGCCTGTAAAAATTTTCTTTTAATCTTTATCCGGGCGGGCAGCGAAAAATGTTTCTTACGCCCGGATACGATGAAGCGAATCGTCACGCCGGTCCGTTGCCGATCGGCTATAATAGAAAAAGGTGTCTGTAATCAAATAGTCCCATTATGATCCGATGCACGCAGATGATTCATTTTTTAACAAGATCGTCCATCTTTTTCAGATACGAAACGGAGGTGTCTTCATGCGGTTTCGACATTATTCAGCACTTGCCGTTCTGTTGGTCTCCGCGCTGCTTATGCTTGCGGGATGCGGAAGCAGGCAGCCGACGGCGGAAAGCAGATTTCAGGCGTATGTTAAGGCATGGCAGAGTAAAAATTTTACAGCAATGTACGGGTTTCTTTCAAAAAGTTCTCAAAAAACGATCAGCAAGTCGGCTTTTGTCGCACGTTATCAGAAAATCTATAATGGCATTTCAGCCGGAAAAATGACGGCAGCCGTTCAGAAAACGGATCAGGAAAAAAAGAATGCCGTATCTTTTAAAGCGGCCCTCGCAACCCTCGCCGGCCCGGTCAGTTTTTCGCAATCCGTTCAGATGACGCAGGAAACACGCAACAACCGGCAAAATTGGTACGTGGACTGGCAGCCTTCGCTGATTCTGCCCGGATTAAAGACAGGGGACACCGTCAATGTCGAGACCGTGCCGAGCAAGCGCGGTGAAATTCTCGACCGCAACGGACAACCGCTCGCTATAGACGGAAGCGCAGCGAGCATCGGCGTCGTTCCCGGTCAATTAGGGACAGGGAGCGGGAAGGCCCGGACAATCAGCAGGCTCGCCCAAATTCTCGGCGTGTCCGTTCAGCAGATCAACGACGCGATGGCCGCTTCATGGGTTCAGGCCGACAGCTTTGTTCCGATTAAAACCATCGGCGCCGGAAACGTCAGCCTGATCAGGCAGGCCACCTCGCTGCCCGGCGTCGTCCGGACAAACGTTGAAAGCCGGATTTATCCGGACGGCCCGGCGAGCGGACATCTGACCGGCTATGTCAGCCAGATAACGGCCGAACTGCTTAAAAAGAATCCAAATGCAGGATACAGCGACACATCCGTGATCGGAATCACCGGGCTGGAACAGCTTTTTGAAAATCAGCTTCGTCAGCACGACGGTGCCACGATTGCCCGGCTTAATAAATCCGGCAAGCAGACCGGCATCATTGCCAAAACGGCGCCGAAAAACGGCCGGAACATTCAGCTGACCATCGATCGGAATGTGCAGGATGCGCTCTATCAGGAAATGAAAAACAGCGCCGGTTCAGCCGTAGCGATCAATCCGAAAACAGGCGATATTCTCGGGCTGGTCAGCACACCGTCTTATGATCCCAACAGTTTCGCTCTCGGCATCTCCGCCGCAGATTATGCGAAGCTGAGCAACGATCCGATGAAGCCGCTGGAAAACCGTTTTGCTTCCGCCTCCGCTCCCGGTTCGGTCTTCAAGCCGGTCACGGCTGCCATTGCGCTTGACCGCAAAGCCATTAATCCGGCACAATCGGTTGCAATCAACGGCCTTAAATGGCAGGACAGCAAGTCATGGGGAGATTTCTATGTCACCCGCCTCGACAGCTCGCCAAGTGTCAATCTCGAGCAGGCGCTGTACCTGTCGGACAATATCTATTTCGCTCAAACCGCTCTGAAGATCGGCGGTCAGACCTTTGCGGCCGATGCCAAAAAATTCGGATTCGGCGAGACGCTGCCCGTGCCTTATCCGATGCAGCCGTCAACACTTTCCAGCAGCGGAAATCTGAATGATTCGCTGCTGCTTGCCAATTCCGGATACGGTCAGGGCGAGGTCAGCGTCAATCCCCTGCATCTGTCGCTCATCTACTCCGCGTTCGTCAATGACGGAAGTATCATCAAACCGCGCCTGATCAAGACTGACGCGCCTGCGGAAATGTGGAAAAAGAACGTGATGTCGCCGGCAACGGCCCGGCTTCTCAACCAGGATCTGATTCAGGTCGTCAGCAACCCGGCCGGCACCGCCCATGACGCTCAGATTAACGGCCTCACCCTTGCCGGGAAAACCGGAACACCCGAGTTCAAGATGAAGCAGAATCAGGCCGGGCGGGAAAACGGATGGTTTGTCGCCTACAATACGGACAATCCGCGGCTGCTTGTCACGATGGTCGTCGAGAACACTCAGAATCAGGGCGGCAGTCACGCGGTTACACCGAAAGTCAAAAATATTTTCACGGATTTGCTGAAATAATAATCGCGCAGCCGATTTAGAGAGAGGCTTTCTTACCCGGGGCCTGCTGTTTTCAGCAGCTGGGAGTCCCACTGCCTGAACCAGCCGATAGCACTCCGGTATCGCTCTCCCCATCCATAGGCCGCAAAAAGACAGGCCCGGAATCACATTATGATTCCGGGCCTGTCTTTTAATATAACAAAATGAGGATCAGCTCATTCTCGCTTTGACATAATCGAGTACGTCTGCCGCCGTATCCAGATTCAGGATCGCTTCTTTATGCTTGGCCACTTCTTCCTTGGACAACTTCAGCAGCTGAGTTCTTGCCGGAAGAATCGATGTCGCACTCATGCTGAACTCATCAAGGCCGAGGGCGAGCAGAACAGGAATGGCTGTCGCATCGCCGGCCATTTCGCCGCACATGCCTGCCCAGTGTCCCTCTTTGTGTGCCGCATCAATCACACGGCTGACGAGGCGGAGAATCGCCGGGTTCAGAGGCTGGTACAAATAGGAAACATGCTCGTTCATCCGATCGGCTGCCATCGTATACTGAATCAGATCGTTTGTGCCGATGCTGAAGAAGTCGGCTTCTTTGGCAAAGCGATCCGCCAGCACAGCGGATGCCGGGATCTCCATCATCATCCCGACCTCAATGTCGTCGGAAACCCGGGTCCCTGCAGCAACAAGCTTGTCCTTCTCTTCAAACAGAATCTTCTTCGCTTCACGGAGTTCATTGACGGTCGCGATCATCGGGAACATAATCTGCAGTTTGCCGAATACGCTTGCTCTCAGCAAGGCGCGAAGCTGGGTACGGAATATATCCTGACGCTCCAGGCAGAGCCGGATCGCGCGGAAGCCCAGGAACGGATTCATTTCCTGTGGAAGCGGCAGATACTTCAGCTTCTTATCGCCGCCGATATCAAGTGTCCGGATCACTACCGGTTTTCCTTCCATTTTTTCGAGAACTTCTTTATATGCTTCGAACTGCTCATCTTCCGACGGCAGGCTGTCACGGCCCATATAAAGGAATTCCGTCCGGTACAGTCCGATCGCTTCGCCGCCGTTGTTGGCAACTCCGGTTACGTCGCCCGGATTGCCTATGTTGGCGCCGAGCAGGACGCGAACGTCATCTTTCGTTTTCGTCGGTTCATTGACCAGCTTTTTCCATTCTTCCTGCTGTTCTTTAAAGGCGGCCTGCTTCGCGCGATATTCTCTAATTTCTTCCTCGCTCGGATCGAGAATGACCTCGCCGTTCAGGCCGTCGACGATGACAAGCTGGTCCTCCTCTGCCTTTTCAAGCACCGTTTTTGTGCCGACAACGGCCGGAATTTCCATCGAACGGGACATAATCGCCGAGTGAGATGTGCGGCCGCCGACGTTCGTTGCAAATCCTTTGACGTATTTACGGTTGAGCTGAGCCGTATCCGAAGGGGTCAGATCTTCAGCTATAATGACGGCTTCTTCCGTGATGCTTGCCGGAGACGTGAAAGAAACGCCGAGCAGATGGGCCAGGATCCTTTTGGACACATCGCGTACATCTGCCGCTCTTTCTCTCATGTACTCATTGTCCTTCATACTTTCAAAAGTCTGAATAAAAAATGTCGATACATCCTCAAGCGCGGCTTCGGCGCTGAGGCTTTCATCATTGATCTTATTGGCGATTGCGCCGACAAACTCCGGATCGCTGAGAAACATCAGATGGGCGGCAAAGACATCGGCTTTATCTTTGCCCAACTCTTTTTCAGCAGTTCCCTTTATCTCTGTCAGTTCCTTTTTTGAGATTTCGAGCGCGGCATCGAGCCTCTTTTTTTCAGCCGCTTTGTCGTCGACCGTTTTCCTCTCAAAAGTCAGATCCGGATTTTTCAGAATAAACGTCTTAGCAATGGCAATGCCGGCAGATGCGGCAATACCCTTAATCTTTTCAGTCATGATCAGACTCACCCAGCCCTTCAAATTTTAAGAATTCAGCGATTATGAAACCGCTTCTCGTCAGATCCGTCGCAACCTTGCGATCCCGCTGCCGGCCAGATTATCGATGACAGGCACGGCTGCCTTGATTTCCGGCCTTTGTCCCGCGGGCTGTGAAGCGTACCGGATCGCTTCTGTCTGCCGGTGTGCAGCTTCCGTAAATGACGATTTCACAGGCCTTTGTAAATTTTTTTCATTACTTGCAAGCCATTTACGGCTATTTTTTACACCGGAAAGCATGACACTAGTTATTATAGCAAGTCGTCATTTATATTGAAAGCGAGTGCAATTTCTTGTATAAGATTTGTCACAATTAGGGGCTGATAGGGGCCGGTTCCGCGTAAAGCAGAACAGGGATTTCTGCCCTGTTCCGTTCCTCCATAGCCTTTTATTTTAAATATTGCTGACTTTTATCTGAGGCAGGAGTTCTTCTACTTTTTCCCTGCTGCACAAATCAACCGAGAAAGCCGTCGCACTTCCGGCAGCCGCGCCTTTCTGAAAAGCTTTCCGGAAGCTGCCGCTGACAGCGTATTCGGAGAGGAAACCGCCGACCAGAGAATCCCCGGCGCCGACAGAGTTTCTGAGCACGCCCTTGGCAGGAGGAGCGAAAAGATATTCGTCTTTATCTATGTAGACGGCTCCCTTTCCGCCCATGGATACGATGACATGCTCGATTCCTTGATCGACAAGTTTCTTCCCATATTTTTTCACATCGTCGGCAGATTTAATCATCACGCCGAAGTACTCGCCGAGCTCATGATGATTGGGCTTAATCAGAAACGGTTTAGCCGTGACGACCTCTTCGAAAGCCTCGCCGCTCGTATCGACCACGACTTTTGCCCGGCCGGCAGCGACTTTTTCAATCATGTCCTTGTAAATTGTTATCGGAAGGGTGCCGGGCACACTGCCCGACAGCACCAGAATGTCTTCCGCCGTCAATCCGGCGATTTTCGCAAAAAGCGCGTCCAGCTGGCTGTCCGTAATCTGCGGAGCGACGCCGTTGATCTCTGTTTCCGTGTCGCTTTTCAGCTTCACATTGATTCGCGTATCCCCGTTCACGGGGACGAAATCCGTTTCGATACCCTCTCCGGCGAGCTGCTCCTTGATAAAATTGCCGGTGAAGCCGCCGATGAAACCGAGGCATTTTGACGTCTGTCCCAGATGATTCAGCACCCGCGATACATTAATCCCTTTCCCGCCGGGCATTTTTCGATCCGTTTCGACATGATTCAGTTCTCCGGCCCTGAAATGGTCGATCTGCAGGAAATAGTCGACTGCCGGATTCAGTGTGCATGTATAGATCACCAGTGATCAGCCCCTGTTCATCTGTTATTATTTCCGTACCCCGCCGGACTTGGTTTCATGATTCATTTATTGGGGGAGCAAAGCGATAAAAACATACAGGCGGAAGGATACAGTTTGCCTGATCATTTTCCCTCTTTATTGCCGGTTTCAACCTTTCATCGCTTTTGCGGACCATACGTTCCATCCGTGTGATTCACTTCGGTTGCTGCAGCCGTCCCGCGCAGGAACCGGAAATCAATTTTTGACCCTCCCAAGATATTTATTATAAAGGGATAATCAGTCAATATCAATCAAATTAGATCACAAAGCAATCAAAAAATGCCAGTCGTTTAAACGGGGCAATGGAGAAATCAATCCATTAAAAAAAAGACGGGATTCCCCGTAAGGATGATCCCGTCCGCTTTTCGTTTTTAATTTTTTTTTTGTGTTCTATTTAATAACATAGGCAAGAATCCAGATCGAGCCGGCAACCATGGCAAAAGCTACAAAGATGCCGAACAGGAGACCGAGAATCTGGTGCACCGGTTCGGTGCCTTCAGTTACATGCATAAACATGAACAATTGAATCAGCGCCTGGAAAATCGCCAGTGCGACAATAATCGTCAGCGTGACATGAACCGGCAGAGAAAGGCCGACTGCCACCCACAAAGCGAGAAAGGTCAGTGCCAGCGAGAGGATCAGTCCGATAACCTGTTTCCAGGGAAAACCTGTCTGTTCCTGTTTGATTGCCTGATTTTCATTTTCATGCATTTTAAATCACCAGCCCTGTCAAATAAACTGCTGTGAAGATGAAGATCCAGACGACGTCAAGAAAATGCCAGTAAAGGCCGACCATAAATGCTTTTCTTGCGGTAACGGCTGTGATGCCGCGCTGCGCAAGCTGGATGATGATCGAAGTCACCCAGACAATCCCCAGCGACACATGGACGCCGTGCGTACCGAGCAGGACGAAAAACCCCGACAGAAAGGCGCTTCTCGTGATCGGTGCGCCTTCGTGTACGGCATACGAATAAAACTCATTTGCTTCGAGGCCAATAAAGGCGAGTCCGAGAATCACCGTCACAACCAGCCAGCCGATCAGTCCTTTTACATGATGGCGGCGCAATTCAAGCGTACCGAGGCCGCATGTAAAACTGCTGACCAGAAGGATGATCGTTTCGGCCATGACCGGATTGATTTTAAACAGATCCCTTGCCGTCGGCCCTCCCGCGGTATGGCTCTGCATCACCAGATAACTGGCAAACAATGTACCGAAAAGAACCAGTTCGGCGGCAAGGAAAATCCAGAATCCGACGATGCGAAGATCTCCCTCTTCTGTCGAGTACTCCAGAGGCATGTTCTTTTTGTCTTTTGCGTCCAGGATGGATTCAGCCATTATGATAACCTCCCCGCAGCGCGCTCAGTGCGTTCAATTTCGTCAACCGAAATGTAATGGTAATCATTGTAAACAAAGGAACGAACAATCATACAGATGGCGACGGCGACGAGTCCCGGGATGCCCATCCAGTACCATTTGAACACGAATCCGAATCCGGCCACAAACATAAAGGCCGACATGATGAACGGAATGCCTGTGTTATTCGGCAAATGGATCGGTTTAAACGGCCGCTGCGGTTGCTTCCCGCCCTTTCTCTTTTCCTCCTTTATGGTTTCAAAAGCATCGCGCGTCGATACGGTCGGAATATGGGCAAAATTGTATTCAGGAGCGGGAGAAGCGGTCGACCATTCGAGCGTACGGCCGTTCCACGGATCGCCTGTCGTGTCTCTTTTTCCATGAATGGCGCTCCAGACGATATTCAGTGCCATGATGATAAAGCCGAGGCCCATGCCGAACGCACCGATTGTGATGATGAAGTTGATCGGCCCCCAGCCGAGTCCGGCCGGATAAGTGTACATACGCCGCGTCATGCCCATCAGCCCAAGGAAGTACATCGGCATAAAGCAGATATTGAACGAAATCATAAATATCCAGAACGACCATTTACCCAGCTTTTCATTGAGCAGATAGCCGAATATCTTCGGCCACCAGTAATGGAGGCCGCAGAAAATTCCGAAGACGGTGGCCGCAATCAGCGTACTGTGGAAGTGGGCGACCAGAAAATAGCTGTTGTGGTACTGATAGTCGGCAGGCGCCATTGCCAGCATGACACCGGTAATCCCGCCGACCGTAAAGTTCGGAATAAATGCAAGGGCCCAGAGCATCGGCGTTGTAAACTCTATTCGTCCCTTATTCAGGGTAAACAGCCAGTTGAAAATCTTTACACCGGTCGGTATCGCAATCAGCATTGTCGATATCGAAAAGAAAGCATTGACCGGCGCCGTATTGCCCATCGTAAAGAAGTGGTGCAGCCACGTGAGAAAGCTCAAAAAAGAAATGGCGACCATCGACCAGACCATGACGACGTATCCGAACAGTGTCTTATGGGCGAACGTCGCAATCACTTCAGAGTAAATGCCGAACACCGGAAGCAGCACGATATAGACCTCCGGATGCCCCCAGAACCAGAACAGGTTGGCCCAGAGCATCGGCGAACCGCCGGCAGCTATCGTAAAGAAATGGGCGCCGAAAAGACGGTCGATCGTCATCAGTGCAAGAGCAACGGTAAAAGCCGGGAATGCGAAGATGATGATCACCGATGTGATCAGAACCGACCACGAGAACATCGGCATTTTAAATAATTTCATGCCCGGTGCGCGCATTTTCAGAATGGTCACCAGAAAATTGATTCCGGTCGCGAGCGACCCGATACCGGAGATCTGGACACCGATCAGATAATAGTTCTGCCCGACTCCCGGATTCAGTTCCGCCCCGGCAAACGGCGCGTAGCTCGACCAGCCGGCGTCCGGCGAACCGCCGATGACAAAGGACAGGTTGAAAAGCATCGCACCGAAAAAGAACAGCCAGAAGCTCAACGCGTTCAGGAAAGGATACGCAACGTCGCGCGCACCGATCTGAAGCGGGATGGCAATATTCATCAGTCCGAAAAGAAACGGCATGGCGACGAAGATAATCATGATCGTGCCGTGTGTGGTAAAGACCTGGTCATAATGTTCCGCACTAAGAAAATGCATATTGGGCAGCGCCAGCTGCGTGCGCATCATCAGCGCATCGATGCCGCCGCGGAACAGCATCAGCAATGCGGCAATAATATACATAATGCCGATCCGTTTATGATCCACGGTCGTCAGCCATTCGTCCCAGAGCCATTTCCACTTTTTCAAATAGGTCAGGACAAAAATGATTCCGATCGAGACAAGAGCAATGGAGACGTCTGCTCCGTAAATCATCGGATCGCCGGTAACAAAGAAGTGGCTGAGAAAATTTGTGATATTTTGCATTACGGGTTGTTCCCCCCTTTCCCGCTATTACCCGACATGTTCATACCCGGCATGGAATCTGAATGATCCATGGATGTTCCCGATTCTGTACCTTCCATTTGTGCCTTGTTCAGGTTCTTTTCGATTTCTTTTGGGTAAGATGAGAAGGTCATCGGTTTCACACTGTCCGGTTTCAGCAATTGCTTGTACTTGCTCATCGTCAGCGCAGGCTGATTTTTCTTGACGTCGCTGACCCAGCTGTCAAAATCAGACGACGACTTGGCAAGGACGTTAAACGTCATATGTGCAAAACCCTGGCCTGAATAGTTTGAGCTCCGCCCGGCGTACGTTCCCGGCTTATCCGCCTGCAGCCAGACATGCATTGACATGTCCGTCATTGTGTATTGTTGTCCGCCGAGTTCCGGAACCCAGAAAGCATTCATGGCGTCATAAGCATGGAGACGGAAATTCACCGGAATCCCGGCTGGAATCACGACATAATTCACGGTTTCGATATTCTGGCCCGGATAGCGGAACAGCCATTTCCAGTCAGCGGACGTCACATCGATTGTCATCGTTTTGCTGTTAAGAACGGCCGGAGCCTTAGCCGTCGCTTTCGGCGGATCGTTGAGCGCATAAAGCGTCCGCACGGTCGGAACAGCAAGCAAAATACAAATCACGACAGGCACAATCAGCCAGATGATTTCCAGTTTTCTGTTTCCCGTATCATTCGGATCAAAACCCTTATTGTTTTTACGCCCAAACCGGACAAGTACATAAATATAGATAATGAGAACAATTGCTAAAACCAGACTCATCATGATCAGCGACCAGACGATCAGATGATATTGCTCCCGGGCCACGGGTCCCTGAGGATTAAGAACAGTAATTTTATCTGAGCATCCGGTCAGCAGGACCAATAACGGCGCAAGAACAGCCAATCCTTTCATCTTGAAGTTTTTCATCATTGTCTCTCTTTTCCCCCCTCCTGTTTCTGCCGAATTTTGGGCCCCTCTTTGAGGTAAATTCCGATAAGCATTCACATTATAGCATAAAGGCGGTATTTTATCTCAGTAGGGGCCTGATTGCTGTGACTAAAATTACAAATAGACTTTTTTCGACAAAAGATAACACATTCGTCACTCGCGTGTCACACTATGTTCATACTTTCCCAAACAGTTTTCATTATAATGGAAAAGGCCAAAATTAGAAAGCGTTTACATCATTTATTTTTTTAATGAATTTTCTCACCTGGCAGACGTGGTTTGGGAATGCACCGTCCGCCCTTCTGAAGGCCAATAAATTAACGCGGGCCATGATTGACTTTTTTGGAATGCCCGGACAGAGGTTTGAATTCCGGAAAATAGTCAGGACTTTTCTTTCGTCCTCTGTCTATTCATATAAACCGTGCCGGAAATCGTCAGTAGATAGCTGAGTATCACCAGTAAAGCTCAAAGAATCGGCGGTAAATTGCGCTTTACTGATTCGCCGGCGTTTCCCGGCGATTTTAGTCACGATTCACAGAACTTCGCGGCAGGCCGAAGAGAACGATCGGGTGTTTCCGCCGGGTAACGCCTGTCCGTGCAGGATAGCCCTCTTTTTCAGCGGAATAAACCGCTCTCCGCATGAACATTCAAAAGAATAGACTGGCGCCCGTGCAAAGTGATCGCTTTTCGAAATAATTAGAGGGTACCCGTGTTTTTTTAACTACGGGTACCCAGCTCATTGTCCTGCTGTGCCTGTCGTCAATTGATGATCGGCTTTTTCTGAGACCATCTCGCGAAAGACAGATAGCGTTTTCACGCAATAAAGCTCCTGTGACAGTCGATAAACTTCTGTCACGGCTGATCAATCGGGTGTACCTGCTGAAGACCGATTAAGCATCGTTGACGACCGAAAAGCCGGGTGTAACGACCGATAAACTCCCTGGGACGACCGATAAACAGCTGCTAACGGTCGATCATGCACTAAAATCCGATCCATGCAGCCGAGCCGCCGGCCAGTATCGGTCCGAGAATTCTTGTCCCGAAAAATTTGTTAATCGACCTGAAACAGCAAGCTATCGCCCCAAAATGATCGCGATTCACCCGATTCCGGCAAAGTATCGCCCTCGGCAAGAGTTTATCGCCCCGAAAAAAGAATGAATCGCCCTGGAACAGTGAGCTTTCGCCCTAAAATGGGCTCGATTCACCCGATTCCGGCGGAGTATCGCCCCGGCAAGAGTTTAACGACTGAACTCCTTGCCACAGTTGATTCAATCAATCAGGTACAATCTTGATGTTCCGATTATTCGCACTTATTGATTCCGGTCCGTTTATTGTTGATAGCCCGGCGACTCCTGCCATGATTCACAGAACTTCGCGGCAGGTCGAAGAGAACATTCGGGTGTTTCTGCCGGATAACGCCTGTCCGTGCAGGATAACCCTCTTTTTCAGCGGAATAAGCCGCCGCATGGATATTCAAAAGGATAGACTGGCGCCCGTGCAAAGCGATCGTTTTTTGGAAAAATCGACGGTGCCTTCACCGCCTGGCTGTCGTCCATGCCGGGCGCACAAGAAAGGGAGCGGATATTTATCCGCTCCCTGAAAGAATAGAATCAACTTTGTCACGGGATAATCAGGTGCTGACCCGGAAATATGAGGGTCAATGACAGATTGTTGGCCCGCATCAGCCGGTTCACCGTAACACCGTGAAGTGTCGCAATTTCCCAGAGGTTGTCGCCGGCTTTGACCTGGTAGCCTCCGCCGGATGAGGCCGACGAAGATGACGCAGTCGAAGAAGACGTGACTTTCAACTGCTGACCCGGATAGATCAGATTCGAGCTGAGGCCGTTCAGCGATTTCAATGCCGAAGCGGAAAGACCGTGGCTTTGTCCGATCGCCCATAGGCTGTCGCCGCTCTTTACCGTATAGACGGAAGACGACGAGCTCGTTTGCCCGGACGACGAAGACGACGAAGCAGCTGCAGATGCCGACGAAGAAAGCTTCAGCGTCTGACCCGGATGGATCAGATCCGAGCTGAGGCCGTTCAGCGATTTCAGCGTCGAAACAGAAAGGCCGTGGCTTTGTCCGATCGCCCACAGGCTGTCGCCGCTTTTCACCGTATAGAAGGAAGACGACGACTGCGACGAGACGCTCTCGCTTTGCGTGGCTGCCGCTGCCGGCCGGGCTGCCGCGGTGCCGATAATGCGGCGTGCCGTGACAAACTTCGGCGCCCAGTAGCCTTCCGATCCTCCTCCGCTGAAAACATTGGTAATATGTACCCCGTATGATGTCTGCGCACTGATCATCTGGCCTTTGCCGGTATAGATGCCGACGTGCTGGATACTGCCGTCTCCCGCTGTATCAAAAAAGAGAAGATCGCCCGCCTGCAGGCTGTACTTGCTCACCGCGATCCCCTTTGTTGCCTGATCCGCGGCTACCCTCGGCAGCGTAACACCGGCCGCCAGTTTATAAATCAGCTGTGTAAAAGAAGAACAGTCAAACGACGAAGTTGAAAAAGCAGGTGCACCGTAAACATAAGGCCTTCCCTGAAATTGTGACGCCTTGTTGACAATGTCCTGCCCGGTCGCCGCAAAAACGGACTGCCCGGTTGCCGTAAAAACAATCCCCCCGACGATCGCAGCAGGCAAAACATATTTATTCATAAAACCGGCCTCCAATCGTTTTCTTAGTCCGTATCGCAAGTCCCGGTGACAATCGGCCCCATACCGGAGACTATGGACAAAATACCCAGCTTATTTCTATAATAACACTTTATTAGAGTCATAGATTGGCAGAATTTTTCGCTTTCAGGAGATCCCTCCATACGCGGAAATACCCGCTAATTATTGAACTGTTTCGTATTTTTTATCGGCGTGCTTCTCTAAAAGGTTTAGGCCCAAACAAAAAAACCGGTCGGATAGAACCGGTTTTACTGATAAATATACATGATTTATGATTCTTATGTCGCGCGTCTCTCGGAGAAGGACCTTGGCCTCAGTCTATTTTTTGAAAAAGGCTTTTATATTCTCCGTAGCCTTCGGATTCCAAATCTTCTTCAGGGATGAAACGGAGCGCTGCCGAATTAATGCAGAAACGAAGCCCTTCCGGAGCCGGCCCGTCGTCGAATACGTGGCCGAGATGCGAATCTCCCAGCATGCTGCGCACTTCGGTCCGGATCATGCCGTGGCTTGTATCCGTCCGTTTAACAAGCCTGCTCTCGCTCAGAGGTTTTGTAAAACTGGGCCAGCCGCAGCCCGCATCATATTGATCTGTCGACGAAAACAGCGGCTCCCCGGATACGATATCCACATAAATGCCATCCCGGCGATTGCTCCAGTAGGCATTGTCGAAGGGCCGCTCTGTCCCGTTTTTCTGAGTCACTTCGTACTGAATGCTATTCAGCTCTTCCCGCAGTGCCTTCCGCTCCTTTTTCACAAGCCAGTGCTTCCTGATAAATTCGTCGCGGCCCGAACCTTGACGATACAGCCGGTAATGCAGCCCATTTTTCCTATAATAATTCTGGTGATATTCCTCGGCGGGATAAAAAGGGCCTGCCGGGACAATTTCCGTAACAATCGGTTTCCTGAATTTTCCGCTTTGTTCCAGTGCCTTTTTTGATGCTTCCGCCAGACGTTTCTGCTCCCCGCTGTGGTAAAAAACAGCCGTCCGGTAAGAGGAACCGCGGTCGTGGAACTGGCCGCCGGCATCCGTCGGATCGATCTGCTGCCAGAATAGCTGCAGAAGTTTTTTATAGGGGTAGACAGACGGATCAAAGGTAATCTGCACCGCCTCCGCGTGTCCCGTTGTTTCAGAGCACACCTGTTCATAAGTCGGATTCTCTGTGCTTCCGCCCGTGTAGCCCGATACAACCTTGATAATCCCGGGCTCTTCGTCAAAAGGATGCACCATGCACCAGAAACAGCCGCCGGCAAATGTCGCTTTTTCAATCATTCGAATCCCTCCTTTCTTAAAATGTACCTTATTGGGGCGGCCAATTGCGAACACCTTGCTCGTTTTGGTCTGATTATAGTTTTTTCGGCGCATTCTTACTATAATAAATAAAAAGTGTATTTTTGATACAGGGGGGTCGTTTTAATGACAGAACATTATAAAGCGATGACGGTCGCCGGTTCGGATTCGAGCGGCGGCGCAGGAATGCAGGCAGACCTGAAAACATTCCAGGAACTCGGCGTGTACGGGATGACGGCGCTGACCAGTATTGTCACCATGGATCCGTATCACAATTGGGCACATTCGATAACTACTCTGGGGGCAGACCTGCTGCAGAAACAGCTGGACACCATCGTTGCCGGCATCGGCATCGATGCGATGAAAACAGGAATGCTCGGTTCGCCGGCAATTATCCGGACAACGGCGGCCGTGATTGAAAAGCACCATTTAAAGAATGTCGTCATCGATCCGGTAATGGTCTGCAAGGGGGCAGAAGAAGAACTGCAGCCGGAGCTGCAGCCGGAAAATACGGAAGCAATCCGCGAGCTGCTGATCCCGAAGGCGCTGATCACGACACCGAATCTCTATGAGGCCGCAAAACTCGCCGCTACCCCGCGGATCACAAATGTCGATCAGATGAAAGAAGCCGCGGCAAAGCTTGTGGCTCTCGGTGCGGCATACGCGCTGGTCAAGGGCGGAAGCAGGCTGCCAGACACCGATCAGGCAATCGACGTGCTTTATGACGGCAAAAATTTCGAGATCGTCGCCAGTGAAAAAATCAATACCCCGAACATTCACGGCGCCGGCTGCACCTATGCCGCCGCCATCACAGCCGAACTGGCTAAAGGAAAACCGGTAGCGCAGGCCGTTAAGACTGCCAAGGCATTTGTCACGGCCGGAATCAGAGAGTCGTTCAGCCTGAATCAATACACAGGGCCGACCGACCACAGCGCTTATAAAAGACAGCTGATCGGCCGTTGATCCTTTTTGAAGATATACCGTTCGTTAATAAGTGATCATCTTGATCGGGACGGAGGAACTTATGACCGAAATCGCCAATATTTTTTGCGTGGGGAGAAACTACGCACAGCATGCCAAAGAACTGAACAATACCGTCCCCGCTGCACCGATGTTCTTTTCGAAGCCGACGCACGCAGCCGCCGAAGCCCGGGGACAGACGATCGGGCTGCCGGGAAATCAGGGCGACGTCCACTATGAGGGCGAATGGGTCGCCCATATCGGACGTGCCTTCAGTCCGGGACTGGCGGCCGACGAACTGATCGACGGAATGGCGCTCGGCATCGATTTTACTTTACGGGATGTCCAGAGCGAACTGAAGGAAAAGCAGCAGCCCTGGCTGCGGGCAAAGGGCTTTCTGAATTCCGCCGTCCTGACGCCGTTCATTCCCTTCCCGGGAGTGAAAGCCTGCCTGAAAACCGATTTTTCTCTGTGGATGAACGGAAGAGAAGTGCAGCGCGGCAATATCGGACAAATGATTTTTGATCTGCAGACGCTGATTGATTTCTGCGGCAATCATTACGGGCTGGGCGCGGGTGATATTATATTTACGGGAACTCCGGCGGGTGTCGGCAAAGTCGCGGACGGCAGCAGCTTTTCGCTGCGCTGGGGACGGGAGCCTCTCGGCGAATGCACAATCGCGCTAAAACGGTCATGAAAAGGAGAACGGCGGAAAATCGGCAGCTTGTCTCTATCCTTCTTCCTGTCCGTCATCAACGACAAATCCGAGCGCACGCAGCGGGCCCTTGGCCATGATCAGAAATAATCTTCTGGCAATCTCCTCCTTTGAGATGCTCATGTCGTTCTCGAACCACCAGCTGACCAAACCGAGCATGGCGGAGGAAATAAAAATCGGGACAATTTCGAACGTCACCGGATCGGACGTGCCATGCAAAGAAATCAGGCCGGGCACTTCACTGTAGAACCTTTGCAGAAAACTCTTCTGTACCCTGCTGCGGAATCCGGGAATGCCCTCGTTAAACAGCATCGCCCGAAAAAACAGTTCATGTTTCTGAAAATGGCCGAAAATGCCAGTGACAAAGCCGACCACCTTCTCAGGGATCAATCTGCTGTTCTCAAAAAAATTTTCCGGATGAAAATGAGTGATCAAAGCAGTCAGACCGCCGTCCATGACCCGGCCGAGCAGGTCGAACTTGTCCACATAATGCAAATAAAAGGTGCCGCGGCTGACATTTGCCCCGGCAGCAATATCTTTCACCGTAATCTCGTTAAAATTTTTCCGAAGCAGCATTTCCAGAAATTTAGATTCTATCGCTTCTCTTGTCTTGACGGCCCGGCGATCCGTTGACTCCGGCTGCATGGTTATCGCCCCATTTATTTTTGATTGGAATAACAGGTAAAAATCTGTGCGAAATTGTTCGGGATGTCAGAACGGCGCCGTTTGAATAGATGAGCCGTTCCCGGCCGTTGTTGACAAGGGCGGCGCTTTTGAGGTATTTTTTCTGTTATCAGACATTCTTACTGCAAGTGTCTATTAATGATCATTTTCTCTGACATTGCACATTGAACAAATTCCGGTTCCATTTTATCATAATTGATGAACACTGTGTTCATCAATTATTCATTCGGTGAAGGATGTGATGGCGATGACATACCCGGTTATCGGGGAACATCTTTACAAGCATTATAAGAAACAGGTTGTGCTTGACGATGTTTCTCTCACGCTCCGTGAAAGTGAAATCTATGGGCTGATCGGCCCTTCCGGCGCCGGAAAAACCACTTTGGTCAGAATCCTGCTCGGGCTGGAGAAAGCGGACGGCGGCCGTGTGGAACTTTTCGAACAGGCGCCGACACTCAATGCCTTCCGGTCGCTCGGTTATATGGCACAGTCCGACGCGCTTTATAACGAGCTAAGTGCCTATCAGAATCTGGAATTTTTCGCAGCGATTCAGGGAATGCGCGGAAAAGAAAAGAAACGGCGGATTCGGGAAGTCGCGAAAAACGTCGGACTGGAAAATGATCTGAAAAAGAGTGTCTCCCAATTCTCCGGCGGCATGAGGCGGCGGCTTTCGCTCGCCGCCGCACTCGTTCATGAACCGCGCCTTTATCTTCTTGACGAACCGACCGTCGGACTCGACCCGCTGATCCGCAGAGATATTTGGAGGCTTTTTCATTACTTGAGGAGCAAGGGGGCAACGATGATTGTCACGACCCACGTGATGGACGAGGTAGCGCAGTGCGACCGCGTCGGCCTGCTCAGTGAGGGGCATATCATCGCCGAAGGTGCGCCGAAAGAACTCATGCGCCAGTACGGCGTTTCGACTATTGAAGACGTTTTTCTGGTCAGGGAAGGGGCAAAATCATGAGCAATCTGTCCGCAATGGCAAGACGCATTATCCGCCAGATCATCCGCGACAAGCGGACGCTCGCTCTGCTGATTATCGCGCCGCTTCTTATTCTGACACTGGTCTGGTATATTTTCGGCGCAAAAAGCGCTACTCCGCATCTTGCCGTCATCAACTATGAATCGTCGGATCTGCTTCCCGCTTTTAAATCAGCGGACTACGAGCGCATGAGCGCCTTTGAGGCCCGGCAGCAGCTGGCAGACAAGCAGATCGACGCCTATGTGGATCTCGGGAACCCGGTTGCCGTTCATCTGGAAGGCAGCGATCCGCAGCGGAACGGGCTGGCAATGAATAAAATTCAAAAATCGATGCAGGCCGTGCAGCAAATTCAAGTAAATAAAATGCAGACACAGCTGAAGAACCTGATTCAGAGCCAGCAGAAGGCGATTCAGGCCCAGCAGAAGATCATGAAGCAGATGACCGTCATCATGCAGCGCTATGCTCCTTCCGCTCTGGCCGGTCTTCAGCTCAATGCTGCAAAATCCGGGGCGCCGGCAGGCATTCAGCCGCCGCAAAAGACTGAGCTCGACGTCTCCTACCTGCACGGCAACTCCGGCCTGAACACATTTGACTCATTTGGACCGGCGATGGTCGGCATCTTCGTCTTTCTGTTCATTTTTATGATCGGCGGCGTTTCTTTCCTGCGTGAACGGACGACCGGCACACTCGACCGTCTCATGGCGTCTCCGATCCGAAATTACCAGATTATCTGCGGTTATATGGCCGGTTTCGGGCTGTTCGTGATTGTCCAGTCCTTTATCCTGACCTGTTTTATCGTTTACGTCCTGCAAATCTATAACGTCGGCAGCATTTTCGACGTGCTGATTATCGTCTTTATTCTTTCATTCAGCGCACTTTCGCTCAGCATCCTGCTTTCGACATTCGCTTCAAATGAACTGCAGATGTTTCAGTTCATTCCGCTGGTCATCGTCCCGCAGATTTTTCTCTCGGGACTGTTCCCGATCGATACACTCCCGGGCTGGGTCCGGGCCATCGGCGCTCTGATGCCGATCCATTATTCGACCGATGCGCTGCGCAATATCATGATCCGCGGTACGGGATTCGCCGGCTGGTGGTTCGACGGAGCGGTGCTGCTCCTTTTCTCGGTCGTTTTCATCACCATCAACATCTTTGCAATACGTGCCTCACGGCCGCTCGCATCATAATTCAGAACGGCAGGCTTTAAAAAAGGAGATCCGGACCGCCAGCAGCAGGCGGTTCGGATCTCTTTTTCTATTGGAAACGAAAAATCAATGATCATTTTTTATGGAGATGCGGCTTCCTTGAATGACGACTTTTTCTCCTTTTTTCAGATTCGTGAACACGACGGATGTTATCGTCGAAGGCACGCGCTTTGCAATCAGGGAAAAATCGGCTTTTAACAGCCGCTCCCCTTTTTTGACCCGCTCCCCTTCTTTTACAAGCATCGTAAATCCCTCACCTTTGAGGGAAACCGTATTCAGTCCGATATGGATGAGCAGTTCGCGGCCCCCCGATGATCTAAGGGCAATCGCGTGCCTGGTCGGGAATATATGGATGACCTGGCCGTCAACCGGCGAGCGGACCATGTCGCTCTGCGGAATGACCGCGAATCCGTCGCCCATTATTTTCTGAGAAAAGACGGGATCGGGAACCTCCGTAATCGGAACGATTCTGCCGGCCAGCGGCGGGAGAAATTCAGCGTCCGGCGCCCCTGCACCGCTTGCCGCTGCACGGATGTCCGTCTGATAGTCGGAGCCTTTCTTATGGAAGAACTTCTTAATAAAGGACATCCCATTCACCCTTTCAAACCCGATTAAAATGCTGATCTCATGCTCATCTTAGTCACAAGATACAAATTTTTCAAGCAATTTATCGGCAGCCTTCGGATCCTTCTCCCGGATCGTCTAATGGCAGGCAATGGAGTCATATTATTTAGAGTGATCCATCTCAATCGGAGGTGTCGGCATGATTTCCTTTGACAGAACCCATCAGCGCTTTCATTTGTGTGCGCACGGGGTCAGCTATGTTTTTCAGATAATGGACGGTTATCCGCTGCATCTGTACTGGGGACGGCTGCTATCCGCTCTGCGCGGCAGCGCCGGACCGCTCTTCGTCAAGCGTTCTTTTGCGCCCTATGCCGATCCGGGCCATCCGGAATTTTCACTGGCCACGCTTCCGCAGGAATATCCGGCATACGGCAGCGGCGATTTCCGTCATCCCGCCTATCAGGTGCAATTCGAGAACGGCTCGACAGTATCCGACATGCGTTACACGGGACACCGCATCTACCGGGGGAAAAAAAAGCTCCGCGGACTGCCTGCTACTTATGCCGAGGATGATCGCGAGGCACAGTCTCTGGACATTTTTCTGCAAGACGATGGCGGCGGCCTTCAGGCTACACTGACTTACACAGTGTTCCGCGACTTCGGCATCATCGCGCGCTCTGTCCGCTTTACAAACGGCGGAACGGCCCCGATCCGCCTCCTGCGCGGGCTGAGCACCAGCATCGATTTCCGGGACGGCCGGTTTGACCTTCTGTCCTGTTACGGATCGCATAATAATGAGCGTAATATTTCAAGACATCCGCTTTCCCGGGAAATGCAGGTGATCGAGAGCCGCCGGGGGGCCAGCAGCCCGCAGCACGATCCTTTTTTTGCTCTGCTGCGCGAGCGGACCGATGAGGATCATGGCGAAGTTTACGGGTTCAGTCTCGTTTACAGCGGCAATTTCTGCGCACAGGTTGAGATGGATGCCTATCGAACAGTCCGGGCATCCATAGGGATCGGGCCGTTCGATTTTTCATGGAAACTCGGGCCCAGCGAGTCATTTCAGACGCCGGAAGCAGTTATGGTTTATTCGGACCGGGGCCTCGGCGGCATGTCGCGGACTTATAACCGCTTCTACCGCACGCATCTGGCCCGGGGGCGCTACCGCGATCAACTGCGACCGATCCTGGTTAATAGCTGGGAAGCGACGTATTTTCGGCTGAATGAGAGAAAATTGCTGGCAATCGCTGCGGAAGCCGGAAAACTCGGAATCGAACTGTTCGTCCTTGACGACGGATGGTTCGGCCGCCGCGATAATGACAGAAGTTCGCTCGGCGACTGGACCGTCGACCGGCGCAAACTGCCGCACGGCCTGGGCTGGCTTTCGGAGCGGATCCACGGACTGGGTCTGAAATTCGGCCTCTGGTTCGAACCGGAAATGGTCTCGCCCGACAGTGACCTGTACCGCGCACACCCGGACTGGTGCCTGCATGTCCCGAACCGGCAGCGTACGCTCAGCCGCAATCAGCTCGTGCTCGACCTGTCGCGCGCCGATGTCCGCGGCTATCTCATACAAGCGCTGACCGCCGTGCTGCGCTCGGCCGACATTAATTATGTAAAATGGGATATGAACCGGCATATGACGGAAATCGGATCCGCACAGCTGCCGGCGGACCGGCAGCGCGAGACGGCTCACCGCTATATACTCGGCCTTTACGAACTGATCGAAGCGCTGACTTCCCGATTCCCGGACGTTCTGTTTGAGAACTGTTCGAGCGGCGGCGGCCGTTTCGACCCCGGTATGCTTTATTACATGCCGCAGTCATGGACGAGCGACAACACCGATGCCGTCTGCAGGCTGAAAATCCAGTACGGCACAAGCCTGCTCTATCCGGCGATTGCCATCGGTGCCCACGTTTCCGCCGTCCCGAATCACCAAATCGGACGCGTCACTTCTCTTGGCACCCGGGGGCATGCGGCGATGTCGGGAAACTTCGGCTACGAACTGGATCTGACCCGGCTGACCGATCAGGAAAAAAAAGCGGTCGGGAAGCAGATCGCCTTTTATAAAGAAATCCGGCCGCTTATTCAGTTCGGCGACTTTTACCGGATCGAAAACCCTTTTGAAAGCAATACGGCCGCCTGGTGTTTCGTGGCTTCCGACAAATCGGAGACAGCCGGCTTCTTCTTCGAAATTCTTGCCGATCCGGCACGGCCGCTTCATACGTTTCAGTTCAAGGGCCTCGACCCGCACGCCCTGTACGAAGATGCAGCAACCGGCAGCACCATCGGCGGTGATGAATTGATGTACGCCGGGCTGGCCGTCCCCGCCGGCAAAGGCGACTTTCGCAGCGCCGTCTGGCACTT
Source organism: Sporolactobacillus sp. KGMB 08714 (assembly GCF_036598985.1). Lineage (NCBI taxonomy): Bacteria > Bacillati > Bacillota > Bacilli > Caryophanales > Sporolactobacillaceae > Sporolactobacillus > Sporolactobacillus sp. KGMB 08714. The sequence continues at coordinate 47,755 of NZ_JAUUBW010000023.1, read as the reverse complement.
CAGGAAAAAGAAGGGATAAGCAGGCCGTAGATCAAGGTAGGATGGACAAAAATACGGATCGGACAGCCGTTACATGCCTGTTAACGGCTGATAAATCGAATGTAATGACCGATAAGTCTGTACCCACGACCGATAACTATACCGCGCCGGCTAATAAATTTAAAGATCATGATCTGAAAGATTAAAATTAAATGAACCCGGCAAGCGATCAATCGCACGCGGCAAAACAGAACTAAAAAAGCCGGCTGAAACTCTGAAAACAGCTTCAGCCGGCTTTTTGTCACTATTCTTTTTCCAATGCTTCCACTTTCAGCGAAAGCTCGGTCCAGCGGTCCAGCGCCCGATCCAGCTCTTCTTCCGCATCCTGCTGCTGGGCAAAAAGCGTCTGCGCCTGCCCGGCATCGCTGCCGGCTTCGGCCACCGCCTTTTTCAGCGTTTCCACTTTTTCCTCGAGCGCGGTAATGCGCGCTTCAATCCCGTTCCATTCTTGTTCTTCTCTGAATGACAGCTTTTTCTTTTTTTGAATCACAGGCGCGGGAACGGACTTTGCCTTCTTAGCCGCCGCTGCATTTCCCGGTGGCTGTTTCTTCTTGTCCGCAATATAGCCACTATAATTGCCTTCGAAGCGCCGGATCACGCCGCTCCCTTCAAAGGCAATCAGGCGGTCGGCAACACGGTCGAGAAAAAAGCGGTCATGCGAGACGGCGATGACTGTGCCCGGAAACTGCAGCAAATAGTCTTCAAGCACACTCAGCGTCTCCGTGTCGAGATCATTGGTCGGCTCATCAAGAAAAAGGACATTCGGCTCCCGCATCAGCACACGCAATAAATAGAGGCGCTTGCGCTCGCCGCCGGACAGTCTGCGAATATACGTGTGCTGCTGCGGTCTGGCAAACAGAAAACGCTCAAGCATCTGTTCCGCCGTCACCAGTTGCCCGTCTGCCGTTTTCATGACCTGCGCCGCTTCTTTAATATAGTCGATGACGCGCAGGTCCTCATCCATTTCAACATGTTCCTGTGTATAGTAACCGATTTTTACCGTTTCGCCGATTTCGACCGTTCCCGCATCCGGCGCAAGCCGCCCGGCGAGCAGATTCAGCAGGGTTGTTTTGCCGCTGCCGTTGGGGCCGATGATGCCGAGGCACTCTCCGGGCGTCACAAGCAGATCGAAATTCTCAATCAGCGGCTGCCCATTGAACTCTTTTGTCAGGTTTTTGGCTTCAATCACTTTTTTGCCGAGGCGCGCCGATCCGATCGCCAGATCGACAGACTGCTTCGTCTCGGGGCCCTTGTGCGCCTGCATTCCGTGTATCCTTTCGATTCGCGCCTTCTGCTTCGTCGACCGCGCCTTGGCGCCCCGTTTCAGCCAGGCCAGTTCCCGTCTCAGCCGGTTCCGGTGTTTTGCCTCGTCAGCCGATTCCCTGTCCTCCCGTTCAGCCTTCTTCTCAAGAAACATTTCATAGTTTCCGTTATAGATATAGAGTTTTCCTTGATCCAGCTCGAATATTTTCGTTGTGACACGATTGAGAAAATAGCGATCGTGTGTGACAATCAGCAGAGCTCCGGGATATTGAATAAGCGCTTCCTCCAGCCACTCGATCGTTTCATTGTCAAGATGGTTGGTCGGCTCATCCAGAATCAGCAGATCGGCCGGCTGGATCAGCGTACGGGCAAGCGCGACTCTTTTTTTCTGGCCGCCGGAAAGTTCGGCAGCCGGCGTGTGAAAGTCATGGATACCGAGACGGGTTAAAATATTGGCGGCCGCCGCTTCGGCTTCCCAGGCCCCCGCCGCGTCCATTTTCTGCTGCTGTGCCATCAGAGCATCCTGCTTCGTCCTGCTTGAAGGATCGTCATCCAGATCCGCAAGCGCCTGTTCGTAGTTCCTCAATGTGGCCATCATCGGCGCCGTCCCGCCGTAGATGTAATCAATCGGTGCGACGCCGGTTTCGAATGCCGGCGACTGCGCCAGATAGGCCAGCCGGAAAGCATTGGCGTGCCGGATGGTTCCGGCCTCAACCGAATCCGCACCCCCGATCACATTGAGCAGCGTCGATTTACCGGTGCCGTTCACGCCGATCAGGCCGATTCTTTCCTTCGCGGAAATTGAAAAAGAAATCCCATCAAGCAGCGTTTTATCTCCGTATGTCTTATATAATCCTTCAGCATCAAGAATGCTCACTGACATCATCCTTATTGAAAAATATGATTATCCTCATGCTTATCCAGTTCGGCAAACTGCGTCGTCAGCCGGCCGTCGACTGTCCGCCGTAAAATGTTTCCGACCCATCCAGACCGGCAGAGTGTGCTTCAATTCCGCATCGGCCGTTACTGACATTCGGATAGGCTCAGAAATTTCGGTGCGGCTTCAGTCCGATTCGGTGTTTTCTGCTTTTCGGCGCAACTTTGAACCGATTCGGTGCGGCTTTTTCCTATTTCGGTGCGAGTTCTGACCGATTCGGTGCGGCTGCTCAAGTTCGGTGCGGCTTCGGCTCGATTCGGTGCGAGTTTTCTGCTTTTCGGCGCAACTTTGAACCGATTCGGTGCGGCTCCGAAATTTCAGTGCGAGTTCTGACCGATTCGGTGCGGCTGCTCAAGTTCGGTACGGCTTCGGCCCGATTCGGTGCGAATTTTCTGCTTTTCGGCGCAACTTTGAACCGATTCGGTACGGCTTTTTCCTATTTCGGTGCGACTCCGAAATTTCGGTGCGAGTTTTGCTCTTTTCGGTGCGGCTTTTCAGTATTTCGGTGCGACTTCAGCCTGATTCGGCGCAAGTTTCCGGGATTCGGCGCGGCTCCGAAATTTCGCTGCTGATCGCCACGCGCATTGCCCAAAAGAATAGATACCCGCCCTGGACGACGGATCGCGGCGCTCCGGCCAGATACATAAGCCGATGGGATACTCCGTTTGAAAAATTGTCGCTGCAGCTGAAACATGCGGTATCTCTTTTTATCTTACACCACTTCAGTGCCGTTTGGCATCGTGAGGAGTCACACCGATCAGTTTTCCCGTGACAACGAGCCTGTTCGGTGTCCGCGTCGGTTTATCGCATGTAATCAGCGTGATCTGTTTTTCGGCCGTCTGTTCAATCACGCTTCCGTCTGTTTCCGGAACAATCCTTTTTCCTGTAATTTCGTACGTGTAATCATTTTTCAGATCAGTAATTACGACCTGGCTGCCGATACGAATATGCATCAGCGGGCCGAACAACAGGCTTGCCTGCCGCATATGGTGCCCCGCGAGCGGATAGTTTCCCGTACCCATTCGCTGATCCGGCCGCATCGTCGTCGCTCCGGCGAGCAGATTCGCGCTCGTCGTCCCCTTTAAAATAGGCAGATTGATTCCCACGCTTTTTATCGTTATCTGACCGACCACCGCTTCCGGATCGGCACCGGCGCCCGCCTTCAGGGTTTCAAAAAATGAAGGCGGCTGGATCGCACCAAAATCGAAGGAAGCCTGACGATGATCATTCTCGTTCAGCTGGACCGCCGTCAGTTTTTCCGCGCTCAGGCGGGTGCTCATGAACCCGATCAGGGCGTCTTTGATAAAAGGGGAACAGATCAGAACCAGGCCTGTCAGAATCAGAACTGTAATTATTAACTTGCGTCTCATCCGCGATCATCCTCTTTTGCTGTCCTCTTTTTTCTATAAAAAAGCACCTGATCAAAGTATCCCGATCAGATGCCGTTGAAAAAATTCAATTGCCTGCCGGCAGGGTCAATCGCGATTCTTCCGTCTTCTCGTGAAGAAGGCAATGGCTCCGCCGCTTATAAGAAGCAGAGATCCTCCCGCGACGGCGGCGATATCGCTCGTATCGCCGGTAATCGGAAGCGCTCCGCTTTTCCCTGACGCAGCGGTCTGTACAAGATGATACTTACCGCCTGCAAGGCCTTTAAAGGAAACATTGCCCGTCTTATCTGCGCTGACTCCGTGTGCAACGATATGGCCGTGCTGATCGACAACATTGTACGTTCCGCCCGGTTTGCCTCCGGGAATTACCTGATTAATCAAGTCCGGCCGATCCGTCGCAGTAATTTCGACTGCCTTCGCCTGACCTTTTGCAATGGCAAAAGGAATCGGCGTACTGTCCAGCCGGTAGTTCTTCGGCGCTGCCGTCTCGACAAAGAAGTAATGGCCCGGTGCAAGACCTTTGACTGTAAATTGGCCATTGGCATCCGTTATTAATCCTGTTTTAAGCGTTTTGCCATGACTGTCTTCCAGTTTAAATACCGCGCCTTGAAGATGGATGCTGCTGTCATTCCGGTCGACTTTCGTCAGCCGCACATCACCCGGCGTCAGCCGATCCGTTGCCGTGATCGGAACAGCCGCAACATCTGTGTTCGTCACTTTAAACGGAATCGGCGTCGCATCCAGCTGATAGCCGCTCGGCGCTTTCGTCTCGACAAACTGATAGCTGCCGGCCGGAAGACCGCTGACCGTAAACTGGCCGCTGCTGTCCGTCGTCCAGATCGATTTCAGTGTATTTCCATTAATATCCTTGGTCACCGCCTGGCCGCTGCTGTCTTCAAGCTTGAATTCCGCGCCTGCAAGCTTGGCATTGCTGTCGTTGGCATCGACTTTCGTCAGCGTCGCGGCATCCAGTTTATCCGTTGCCGTAATCGGAACAGCTTTGACTTCCGTGTTCGTTACTTTAAACGGAATCGGCGTTGTATCCAGTTGATAGCCGTTCGGGGCCTTCGTCTCGACGAATTGATAGCTGCCGGCCGGGAGACCGCTGACCGTGAACTGGCCGCTGCTGTCCGTTGTCCAGATCGATTTCAGTGTATTTCCATTAATATCCTTGGTTACCGCCTGGCCGCTGCTGTTCTCCAGCTTGAATTCCGCGCCTGCAAGCTTGGCATTGCTGTCGTTGGCGTCGACTTTCGTCAGCGTCGCGGCATCCAGTTTATCCGTTGCTGTAATCGGAACAGCCTTGATTTCCGTGTTCGTTACCGTAAACGGAATCGGCGTTGCATCCAGCTGGTAGCCGTTTGGCGCTTTGGTTTCCACAAAATGATAGCTGCCGGCCGGAAGACCGCTGATCGTAAATTGACCATTGCTGTCCGTTGTCCAGGCCGCAGGCAACGCATTGCCGTTGATGTCCTTGGTGATCAGCTGATTATCACTGCCGTACAGCTGGAACTCAGCACCCTGAAGATGGATGTTGCTGTCGTTCGCATCGACTTTCGTCAAAGTAATCTGATTTAACTTATCCGTTGCTGTAATCGGAACAGCCTTGACTTCCGTATTCGTCACCGTAAACGGAATCGGCGTCGTATCCAGTTGGTAGCCGCTCGGCGCCTTCGTCTCGACAAACTGATAGTCGCCGGCTGCCAGACCGCTAACCGTAAACCGGCCGCTGCTGTCCGTCGTCCAGGCCGCAGGCAGGTCCTTGCCGGACGCATCTTTGGCTACCGCATGACCCTGGCTGTCCTGAAGCGCGAATTCCGCACCCGCAAGCTTGGCATTGCCGTCGTTCGCGTCGGCTTTCGTCAGCGTCGCAGCATCCAGTTCATCCGTTGCTGTAATCGGAACGGCCTTGGCTTCTGTATTCGTCACCGTAAACGGAATCGGTGTTGTATCCAGCTGATAGCCGTTCGGCGCCTTCGTTTCGACAAACTGATAGCTGCCCGTCGGAAGACCAGTGATCGTGAACTGGCCGTTTTGATCCGTCGTCCACGCAGGCTGCAGATCATTGCCTTTTACATCCTTGGTTACTATATTGCCGCTGCTGTCTTCAAGTTTGAATTCTGCACCCTGAAGGTGAATGCTGTTATCATTCTTGTCGACCTTCGTCAAAGTAATCTGATTTAATTTATCCGTTGCCGATATCGGAACAGCCTTGACTTCCGTGTTCGTTACGGTAAACGGAATCGGCGTCGCATCCAGCTGGTAGCCGCTCGGCGCCTTCGTCTCGACAAACTGATAGTCGCCTGCCGGAAGACCGCTGACCGTGAACTGGCCGCTGCTGTCTGTCGTCCATGTTGCCGACAATTCTTTGCCAAACGCATCTTTGGTTACCGCATGGCCCTGGCTGTCCTGAAGTGTGAATTCTGCACCCGCAAGCTTGGCATTGCCGTCGTTCGCGTCGACCTTCGTCAGCGTCGCGCTGTCCAGATTATCCGCCGACGTCACGGCCTGGGCTTTCGTGTCGCCATTCGTTACGTTAAAAGGAATTGGGGCCGTATCCAGTTGGTAACCGTTCGGCGCTTTCGTCTCGACAAACTGATAGCCGCCCGTCGAAAGACCGGTTACCGTGAACTGGCCGCTGCTGTCCGTCGCCCAGGCCGCCGGCAGATCCTTGCCGAATGCATCTTTGGTTATCGCATGGCCCTGGCTGTCCTGAAGTGCGAATTCCGCACCCGCAAGCTTGGCATTGCCGTCGTTGGCGTCGACCTTTGTCAAAACGACGCTGCTCTGAGTATCGGATTGGGTCAGCTGCTGCGTACCGGGATCGCCCGAACCGCTTGACGCTATCGTAAATTCAACCGGGGAAGCATTCACGGTATAGCCGTTCGGCGCCTCGGTTTCCGCAAACCGGTACGTGCCCGGGGCCAGACCGGAAGCGCTGATCTTGCCGTCGCTTCCCGTTACCAGATTCTGTTTTATCGTATTCCATGACCCGTCGCCGTTTTGCATTTGCAGCTTATAAACGGCTCCGGCAAGAGGATGGTTCGCATTGTCATCTTTTGTCAGCACTGCGGAGCCCTGATAATCGGTCAGCACTCCTGCATTGACATCGGGGATTTGATTATTCGCATTCGTTGTGACGGTAAAATTGATCGGTGTTGAATTGACCAAATAACCGGCCGGAGCAGATGTTTCCGTTAACTGATAACTGCCCGGGGCCAGCCCGTCGATTTCGACTTTCCCGTTTGCATCGCTTTGAATCGTCTGGTCCGTGCGGGTAGGCGTCCAATTCCCGCCGATATTGCTTTCCAGCTGGAAAGTTGCACCGGCCAGCGGCTGCCCGTTTACATCCTGCTTGGTCAGGATCACCTTGTTCTGACTGTCATCAACGGCCGTCACAGCGCCCGCCGCCGAAGAAGATGCATCAATCGTGATCTTAGTCCCGCTGACCAGAGCGTCGCTGATCGTATAACCGTTCGGCGCCTGTGTTTCTTTCAGAATGTAATCTCCGTATTTAAAATTGTTAAAAGCTGCTTTACCATCGCTATTCGTTGTCAATGTACGCAGCGCCGTTGTTCCGGTACTGTCGTAAAGCGTAAATGTCGCGCCGGCGAGCGGCTGCTTGCTGAGCGAATCTTCCTTCAGCACGGTGAGGCTCCCGTTCACACCGCTGCCGGTCCCGGAGCCGCTCGACACCCGCACGACAACACTTTGGCTCGTTTGCTGACTGACTGTCTGTGTGTTGCTTCCGGACAGCGTCGCCGTATTGCCTAGCGTATCGCGATCATTCGCATTGATCATCGTTCGATAGGTCAACTGATAGGCGCTGTCGATCGTCTTGGCGAATTTAATCGTGAATGTCTGTGCACCCGTATTATTGTCCGTGTTGACCGCCAGGGTGTAATCTTTGCCCTGCTGCAATTCGTGGCTCGTATCCGTTGTCAGATTTCCACTTGCATCGACCGTTTGCGGATACAGATGGAACGAGTTCGGGTCGATAATCTGATTGTTCGTCGGCGTATCGTCCAGCTGCGCATTGGAAATTGTCGACTGACTTGCATTAATATTGACCGTCCAGTCGACATAGTTGCCGTCCTGTGCACCGCTTTTTGAGGCAAAACTGCCGCCGTTGGACGGACTGACAGAAGCGGGAAGTGCCGTCACCTGAGTGTTTCCGTCTTTAACCGTCGCCGTATTTGCATACGTTTGGTTTACAACCTGGCCGGCCAGCGACGTTTTAAAGGTAATGTAATAAGGAGTGGTGATTGAATGATTAAAATGAACCGTTAAGGTGTTGCTATTGGCACTGGACGGATAATCGACTGAGTAATCACCGGCCGGCACGTTATCCCCGACTGTAATACCGTTCGCTCCGCCGGTCAGCGTCATGTAATGAACCTCGAGCGATCCGTCAACGTACTGCTGATCGCCTGTAATCGGATCGCTGATCACCGGATCAGTGATCGTAGCCAGATTATAGTTCACGCCGATATTCCAGGTGATCTGTTTGCTCACCGCATTATAGGAGCCGTTTTTAAACCCGTTCGACTTTGTGTCGCTATCCGGGGTAAATGTCGCCGTTGATGAACTATGCTGCGGATCCCCATTTTCATCCGTCCAGTCCAGCTTAGAAGTATTCGAGAATACTTTTCCTGATGTCAGATTCGCATAATTGAAATCCGTTGTGTAATCAATGGTGAACGCATCACTTGTTGAAGAATACGCACTTTTAAAGATAACTGTAAAGCCGTTTGAATCGGAAGTTAATGTGTAATCTGTTCCTTCGGTGAGATCTGTATTTGTTGTCACATCATGGATCTTAAATGTGCTGTTCTGAAGCGACAGTCCAGCGTTGTCAAACGTATCCGTAATGGTGGCGTTCTTCAGTAGATATCCATTGCCGTTGACCGTAATATGCCATGTATCTGTTTTATTTGCATAATTGGCACTCGTACTGTACTTGATAATGCCCTGCTCCGCGGTACCTTTTGAAGCGGGAACAGGTGTTCCTGAATTTTCTTGAACGGAGTTATTGACCGTTCCGTTGGCAGTGACCAGCCCATTAGCTTTTGTCTTGTAGACAATCTGATAGGCGCCGCTGTTGCCGGTTCCGTTAAACGTCAGATCAAAGCCGTTCTTTTCGGATGTAGATGCCGGCGTCACCGTATAAGCGCCGCTGCCGCTGTCGACGAGCGCTCCCTGTGAGAAGCTGCCGTTGTCATTGACGGTCGCATGATAAACCTGCACTGAACCGTCCAGCGATTGTGTGTTGTCAAACAGATCGTGCAGCACCGTTCCGTCCGCTATGTTCTTCTCGTCGCCGTTATAGTTGATCGTCCAGGTGATCGTCTGCGTTGACGCATCGTAACCGGTCGCGCTCTTCGTGAGATGGGTGCCGCGATTATTGTCTACCGATGCATCGGCAGTCAGCGGCGAGTTTTCATCACTGGATAATGTCGCCTTATTGTCAAAGTTTTTAATATCTTTTCCTGCATCTGTAATTGCTGTTGAATACTGGATTTGATAGGCACTGCTGATCGGCTTATTAAAATCGATTTCCAGATTGCCGTCGGTTGTATTCAGCGTATACTGGCTGCTATCAATCGGCGTTGTTCCGACCGTTGTCGAACCGTCGACATTGACCGTCACCGGATAAACTTTTACGGAGTTCGTATCAAGTGTCAGCCCTGTCAGCGTCGGATCGGTCAGCTTAGCGTTTGTCAGCGTATTTTCCGTCTGGTTGATGTTGATTGTCCAATTAATGCTGGTCGGATTGTAACTTTTATCCGGCGAACCCTGTTTATCAATCGAATCCATCGTCTTTGACGGCTTGAACGGAATCGTTAATGTTACCGGCTGGCTGATCGGAAACGTGATCTGCTGCTGTGTCGTACCGGTGATCGTCTGAGTATCAAAGCGCGTATTCACCGTCAGCGTTCCGTCTACATAGGAGTGGCTGTCAAAATAAAAATCATTGCTGGCATTATTGATAAACGTCATCGTCACGGTCCCGTCCGTACCGACAGTAAATGTTCCAATTTGTATACCGTTCCCGTCAGTTAATGGAAGGGGGCCTATTGTATTATAGATGGCAAAATCACTGGGCAGTTTAAAAGTATAGTAATCCCCGTCATTCACTTTTAAACCGTTAGGAATGGTGTAGGTGAAATCAATATTCGCCGGCGAATCGGTTGTTGCCTTATTGGATTGATCATAAGGCTTGCCGTTTGCATCCGTCAGCGTGACGCCCGTCAGTATATTCTGTGTGATCTGCGTGCCGGTCTGCGCCGATGTAGAAGCTGCAGCGGAAAATCTATTTATCTTGGGTGTTGCCGATGAACTCGAAGAAGATGCAGAGACTGCCGTACTGCTGCTCTGATCTGCAGACGATACTGAACTGCTGTTCGCCGAACCCGATGCAGAGCCGGATGTTGTCGAAGCGGCCGCACTGCCCGATGATCCTGAAGCAGTTGAACTGCTGCCATTGCCGGCAGCCGAGCTTTGGACAACTGTCCATACCGGAACGGCATACGGACTGTTCGCGATGCTGCCGAGATCGAACTTAATTTCGTTCTGTCCTTCCTGCAGGTCGTTGTGGAAAGTCGCCGCAAGAGCGATTTTACCCTTTGTACCCGCCAGTGCCGTTGTCGTTTTATTGATTGTCAGGGTCAGCGCATGAGTCTGCGCATCAATCGAATAGCTGCCGATAACCGTTGCATTATCCGCCAGCTTAATAGCACCCTTCAAAACACTTGTGTCAAACTGAAATTCTTTTGGAATGTTAATCGTTGTGACATAAGGCTGTTTATTCAGACCTTGAATCAGATTCTGAGACAAATTGTAATTGTATTCAATGTTGACCTTATTGTCTTTCTGAATCGGATTATTCTGAGAAACGACTTTTGTCTGATCCGGTTCCGTTCCCGTAGTCAGCTGGACCGGTTTTGTCATGTCGAAGAACTGGCTGTTGTCCGCTGTTTTTGTTGTATTGCCTGTCTCCGCCAGCGCATTGCCTAACGGCGACATCGACGTCTGGCTAAGGATGACAAACAGCGACACAGCGATGATGAACAGCTGCTTGGTGAACTTTTTTCTCTTTGTCTTTTTCAGTCCGAGCGGAAGCCTCTTTGCTCTCAATTGATTTTTCCTCCTTCTGTGTGTTTTTTTCCCCTGAACGGAATACCATTTGTTTTTTTCATAAGGACGTTCGAATCGTGCAGCTTTTCAGAGATCAGCAGAAAAATAGGTTTAAAGATTTGCAGAAATGATCACTGTTGTTATGTATCCTCCTTCATCCTCCCGTTTTTAAAGCTTCTGTCTCCGGAAGTTTTAAAAAATTTCGCAGAGTACCCCCAACTTTCCGATATTGGTTTCAGTATATTGGGTGGAACTAGACAGTTTCTGAACACTTTTCAACATTTTACCAGTCAATGTAGAATTTCTCTTGATATGTGCGGCAAATCACAGACAAAAAGAAGCTGAGAGCCCGACTTTCCTGCCGGGTTCTCAGCTTCTGGAATGATCATATTTTTTGCCGATTTAGTTAAATGAGTATTCTCCTTTGACTCATGTATCCTGTCGGTCTATGCCGCGAATGCACCGTCGATTCTTCCGAAAAACGATTGATTTGTAGAAGCACTTTGAATGTTCATGCAACGGCGGTTTATTCTGCTGAAAGGATGATGCCTTGTGCGGGCAGGCGGTACCTGGCGGAAACAGCCGATCTTTTTCCTCGGCCGTTGTGTATCCCTGCGAATCATGGCCAAAATCGCCGGCAAACGCTGGCTTATCAGTAAAGAGCAAAATATCAACAGCAATCGATGGAAAATCAACAGGAACAGTCAAAAAATCTGTATTAAACGGGCTGGAATCAATAAGTGGGAATAATCAGAACATAAAGATCGTCCCTGATTGATAAAACATTGTAGCAAGGAGTTTATCCAGTCATGGCGCCCAGGTTTTCGACCGTTTAGTAGCGGTTTATCGGTTGCGGTTGGGTTTTTCGGTCAGTTCACCCAGCTTTTCGGTCAGTGTTGCGAGCTTTCGACCGGTACGGGCTGTCTTTCGGTCAGCATACCCAGGTTTTCGACCGGTACTAGCTGTTTTTCGGTCGGCATGCCCAGGTTTTCGACCGGTAGGCGCCGTTTTTCGGTCGCGGTTGGATTTTTCGGTCGGCTCACCCAGCTTTTCGACCAGTGCTGGCTGTTTTTCGGTCGGTACGCCTGGGTTTTCGACCGGCACAGCGAGTTTTTCGGTCGCGGCTGGGTTTTTCGGTCAGCGCTGCGAGCTTTTCGACCGGTACGGGTCCATCAGCTAAAAAGAAAGGCTCATTTTAGTTAATTCATCGCGTTTTTACTCTTTTTATAACGTTCATAGACATGGATGACGTCTTCAACATTGCCGGTTTTATTGTAAATGGAAATTTGGTATTTCATAATCTTTTCGCTATCCGGTTCAATTTTATCGGCCTGCTGGCAGATGTCGAGTGCTTCGACATAGTTTTTCTCGCGGATCAGGAAGTCGATCAGCCGGCAGGCATGCGCCATCCACAGCCGGGAAAGTCTGACGCGCTCAGGCTCCGCCCATATGTATCCGTATTCGCCGAAATAGTGGTCGCTGTACATCTTGAAAAGGCGGATATGTGCCTCGTACGAGGCCGCAGAGATCGGCTCCAGTCCGTTCAGCGCCTTTTCCCATTCTTCCGCATCGATCGGCGTCCCGGATAAAACGAGTGAATAACCGATATCGTTTTTTACAATGCGGTGGTGAAAAGGCAGCTGATTCATCAATTTTCGGATCTGATAGATGGTGGTGTAGAGCTGGGTCTGGGCCTTAGCGGGATCCGCATCCGGCCAAAGAAGTCCTGTCAGCCTTTCTTTGCTGATGAAACGGTCGTGTTCGCTCAAAAAGAAGGCGTACAGTTCCCGGGCTTTCGATGTCCGCCATTTAACCGGAATATAGGTCTTGACACCTTCCGTTCTCCGGTAAAATTTTAGGCTGCCGAAACATTCAATGCCGAGCTGCCGTTTGTCCGCCGCCTCTTTCTCAGAATGAATCCCGGCTTTCGCTTGGCCGAGCAGACGATCAACCGTTTTGTTCAGCCGCGATACGGTAACCGGTTTAAGCAGGTAATCGACGGCATTTATTTCAAATGCCTTAATTGCAAATTCATCGTATGCGGTGATGAAAACAACCTGGACGGCTTCATTGCCGGCCTGGATTGCTTCAGCCAGGTCTATTCCGCTGATTTCCGGCATTTCAATATCCAGAAAGGCGACGTCGACCGGCTCTTTTTCGGCATCAGCGCGCGCGGTCTCCGGATCATCATAGACTTTTATTGTCTGAAAGGCCCCCGTGCGTTCCAGCATTCTTTTTAACTGAGTGCAGGCCAGTCTCTCGTCGTCGACAACCATCGCATTCATCCGGCCGATTCCCCCTTCCCCGGCAGCCGGATTCCAAGAACCGGGTATTTTCTCGGATTTTTTGGACTAATTTAATACATCTATTATATCATACAGAAAAATATGGAAATCAGCCGATTTGGATCCTAATTCTTAAACGAGTATTGCTTCAGCCCATTGCCGCTCTGTACCGTTAATTGATGATCGGCGCTTTCTGGGGCAATTCCTTTTTTGAAAGGCGGCATCATTTCCGCGAACGATAAGTCAAGCACAGCGATCGATAAATTTTCAGCCATGATTAATAATCCGGATCTGTCTTTCGGTTCTGACTGTCCGTACTGATTGATTCCAGTCTGTTCACTGCCGATTACTCCCACGTTACTAATGATTTTGCGCCTTCTGATGATAAATGGTGTTTTACTGTTAATATCCAACGTTTGCCGATGTACTTCGCCATGATTCATATGGATAAGCGCCAGGCTGAAGAAAAATATCGGAGATCTCAAGCGTATGACGTCCGTGCATGAAATACCTTCTTCGGAGGAGTATGCCGCCGTCCGCATGGCCCCTCGGAAGGATATTGTGTCCTTCCGAGGAAGCGGCGGCGCATTCACGCCATCCGACTGATCAATCGTTTCTTATGTAACATTAAAAAAGATTTCAACCCATCTCAATTTAGTTCTGAACCCGGCAATGATTCAGGAGATTATCCCCATGCTATATTATTTTTGAAGCATTCTACTAGATGCATGAGTTGAAAGATACTCATAAATTCTTATTAATCCGCCCTTCAACTTGAATCGCTGAACTGATAGAATTACTAGTATCATATTCCTATTCCGATACGGGAGTGACACGTGTGCGCCGTTTGCCCGCCATGATCATCGTTGTTTTCATTTATATCGGCTTATTTTTAATTTTTTTGTCGTGGTCGCATCTTTCAGGATACAGCGGCCCTATGGCAAAGCAGGGTGCCCTTAATCTCGAAAATTGGAACTTTGAACGGACCGGAGAGGTTCAGTTAAACGGTCAATGGGACTTTTACCCAAATCAGATTCTTTCACCGGCGGCCGTTCATGCGGGCGGGGGCAAGCATGAAATGGCAGTGGCCGTTCCCGATAATGCACAGAGTGTGAAAGGCGGAGAAACATCTGATCTGAGTTACGGAACCTACCGGCTGCTGATCCGCTCCGACCGGGATCGGCAGATTTTCGGCATTCAGACGCAGATCATCTACAGTTCCAGCAGACTATTTATGAATGGACAGCTGATCGGCGGGAGCGGCAATCCTTCGGGCATAAAAGATCAGAATACCTCGCTCAGACCCTATGCCGCCTATTTCCCGATCCGGCGCGGAAATAATGAATTGATTATCCAGGTATCCAAGGCCGAAGGGGTCACGGGATGGGGAATCGCCAAACCGCTCTTTTTCGGCACCGAACGGCAGATCGAGCAAAGCCATGATCTGACCCTGCTCAACGACCTGATCATGATTGTCGCTTTTTTCATTATGGGCCTTTACTTTCTCGGCTATTATATGCAGCGCAGAAAAGATCTTCAACTGCTGTTTTTTTCAATCTTCTGCCTGCTTTTTTCAGTAATCGTTTCCTGGATCAGCCCGGGGCGGCTCATTTACCTGCTTGTTCCCGGCCTCTCCTACGGTGCGGTCACCGTTCTCGAATCGGCAACGACACTGTTCATCGGAATCGCCACGCTGCTTTATTTATTGTATTCGTATCCAAATCTTGTCTCCAAAAAGGTGACGTCCGCGGGTATTGCCTTTTCACTCGTCACATTGGCGCTCGATTTATTATTCCAGCAGAGCTTTCTGGTTGCCGTTGAACTGTTTCTCCATACTTTGCTGGCGATCGGCATCCTCGTCTATGCTACGTACATCTTTGTTCTGGCGATCATAAAAAGAAGTGAGGGAAGCATTTATCTGATGTTTGCCACTCTTTCAATGAGTGTCTACATCATCATCACGACGATCAGCGCATACAGTTCGCGAAGCCTTTTTTCCCTGTACTCCTTTTCATCCATTCTCTTCCTGCTGATGCTCTCGCTGCTGATGTCGCAGCGTTTCTCCAACGCCTTTAAAAGAAGCGAATCTCTGGCGCAGCAACTAATCCGAATGGATAAACTGAAAGATGAATTCATTGCTAAAACATCGCATGAATTCCGGACGCCGCTGAACGCGATTATCAACATTTGCCAGACGCTGCTCGCCCGCAAAAATAAAAAAACGATCAGCGAGGAAAGAGAGAAAATCGAACTGATCATCCATACCGGCTACCGTCTGTCCGACCTCGTGAACGACATTCTCGATCTGTCCAGGATGAAGCAGGGCCTGTTCGCAGTCCGCCCCGTTCCGGTCGACGTCCGGTCGACGGTTGAACTGACGCTGGCTATCTTCAAGACGATGGCTGAAAAAAAGAACCTGCGCCTCGTTGACCGCATTCCGGCCGATCTCCCGCCGGTTCTCGCCGATGAAAACCGTTTCCGGCAAATCGTCGGTAATTTAGTGGATAATGCGATCAAATACACCTATAAAGGACAGATTACCGTTTCGGCCGCTCAGCATGAAGAACAGGTACAGATCAGCGTTGCGGACACGGGAATCGGCATTCCCGAAGCATCGCGCGCGACGATTTTCAATGCTTTTCAGCAGGCGGAAATGAATGCGAGCGAGGGTGCAGGGCTGGGACTGAGCATTGTCCGGCAGCTCATTGAACTTCAGAACGGTACCATCGGATTCGAATCCAAAGTCGGCAGGGGATCCATTTTCCACGTGACGCTCCCGGTTGCCCGCAACCTCCAGAAACCTGTCGTCCATCTGAAAGAACCTGTTGAAACACTGGCGGCAAAGCAAAGCAGATTATCGCTGACGACCCCCTATTTCTCCAAAAAGCAAAACGCTCCGACCATTCTGATCGTGGATGACAACATCGAAAATCTGGAAATCCTCATTGATATGCTTGAAGCCGTGCCTTACAACGTGATTGCCGTTAAAGACGGGCAGGAAGCCCTCGATATCGTCGCCCGTTCGGAACTTGACCTGATTATTCTCGATTTGATGATGCCGGGCATGACCGGCCTGCAGGTCTGCAGCAAAATCCGCGAACGGTTCAGCCTGATCGATCTGCCCGTTCTGATGATTACCGCAGCCGTTATCGGGGCCGATAAATATCAGGCATTCCGCGCAGGCGCCAACGATATTCTGCAAAAACCCTATAACTACTCTGAATTTGCCGCACGTATTAAAGGACTGATTCTCATGAAAAAATCAGCAAACCAGGCGAGAACGATGGAGATCGCTTTTCTGCAGTCGCAGATCAAGCCTCATTTCCTTTACAATGTACTCAATTCGATCATCGCGCTGAGCTATGAGGACGTTGAAAAATCAAGGGAAATGACCGCACAGTTCGCCGCTTACCTGAGAGGCAGCTTTGATTTTCAGAATACGTCGACGCTCAGTTCTTTCAGAAGAGAGCTGGCCCTTGTGCAATCCTACCTGACTATCGAGCAGATGCGCTTTTCCGGCCGCGTCCGCGCCGATTTCGATATTGAGGAAAATCTCGATTTCGCGCTGCCGCCGCTGATGATCCAGCCGCTCGTTGAAAATGCTGTCCAGTACGGGATCGGAAAAAAGAAAAAAGGCGGCCGAATCACGCTGTCCGTGCATCGGGAAAACGCCGGCGTCGCCATCCGTGTTGCAGACGACGGCATCGGCATGACCGAAGAGCAGATCAAAGAGGCACTGACGTCGGAGCATACGCAAAGTGTCGGCCTTAAAAACATTAACCAGCGTCTGAAGCACTATTACGGAACCGAATTACAGATCGAAAGCGCACCGGGAAAGGGAACGGCCGCATCCATGCATATCCCGCAGAAGTAACTATCCCGGTCCGCTATAAAAAAATAGAGGCCGCAGCCCCTCTATTAATGAAAAAAGACACCGTGCGGCTGCAGCTTCTTTTTCAATGGCCGCTCCCGCGCTCACTTCTGCCGTGTAACGGACTGTGTTTTTTTAGTTGAAAATGCCTGCAAAGGCGTCCGTGCAATGCCGGAAAACCGGCCGGGTGTCGGGCCGACGGCAGGCTCAGAGCCTGCCCCGATTCGCAGATCGCGTCGTGCTGAAAAACGAGCGGGCAGACCAAGGCCTGGGCAGGCCCTTTTCGGCGAAAAGCCTTTTTTAAACAGGTTAAAAATCCGAAAACCGCTCTGACGGCTGATCGCTTTTTCGCGCGGGCGGCCCGGACCCGGCATTTGTCGGGCTCCCTTTATTTGCAGCCGCCGCTCCGATTCTTCGGATCAGGCTGTTTTTTATTCAGGGCTATTATGTAATCAGGTAAAAGGAAGCGGGCCTGCCGCCGTCCTGCCGATTCAACATTGACCCGTCGTTTTCAGCCTTCCGTCTCCCTGACATACTTGTCTTTCGGCACGCCGTTCAGAAAATGCGTCGCTTCGCCGGAAGAAAGCAGAACCAGCTCATGCATCGCACGCGTGCAGGCCGTATAAAAAATCGTCCGCTCATTTGGCCGGTGGAAATTAGCTGCAGACGCGTCATTGACGATCACGGCGTCAAATTCGATGCCTTTCGCCAGATAGGCCGGAATAATAATGAAGCCCTTGTCAAACTGATAGGTCGCCTGAGTAACCAGCCTGACGCTGATTTTATTTTTCAGCCGCGCATAAATAGCCTGGCATTCCTTCATCGTTTTACCGATCAGCGCAAATGTTTCAAAACCTGCATTCTTGAATGATGCAATCCTGTCAAGAATAACCGCCTCTTTCCGGCCGTCGCGGATAGCGACCCATTCGGGCAGCTTTCCGCTGCGCTCAAACGGTTCAATCTGATCGCCGCCGGGTACCAGATGGCGGGAAAAATCCATGATTTCTTTTGTGGAACGGTAACTGCGCAGCAAAGTCAGCTTCTTAACCTCCGCACGATTATAAAGATTCTCCGACAGCATGGTCTCTTCGGCGAAACTCTGCGCATAAACGGCCTGATTCAAGTCGCCCAGAATCGTCATCCGGCTTCTCGGAAAAGCCGCCTGCAGATAGGCCAGCTGCACGGGGGAATAGTCCTGCGCCTCATCAATAATCAAATGGCGGATTTCCTGGTTCCCTTTCCTGCCCTGCAGTTTTTCTTTCAAATAAAGGTAAGGAACGGCGTCCTCCCATGGACAGTCGCCCTCTTCGAAACGCATCCGCGTGGCACGGCAAATCGCCGTCCAGTGCTCCGGAACGCATTCGTCGTCGTGGTCGTGGTAAAAAATTTCACAGTACACCTTCTGGCTGTTGACAAACTCAAGCTGCTTGATCCGGCGGCGGATCGGCTTAATCCGGCGATTCATCACGACCTTGCGAAGCATCTGCTCTTCACGGTCATAGTCATCAAATGTTTCTTCGCTGAATTGTCTTTCCTGCTGCAGCTTCTGAAAGATTTCCGCGTAATCCGACTTATCGAGAAGTTCGCCTTCTTCCAGCACCCAGTCCTTCCTGCGCTCCTCCTTCACAAAGACGGCAATCCGGCGCAGCAGCCAGTCGCGGACGTCTTCCATCCGGTTTAAAATGGACTGTTCGCGCGGCAGCGAATAGAAAAACCTTTTGATGGCCTTCCCGGAAACAATCGTCTCATCGCGAAACACAATGTCGCGAAAAATCATGCCTCCAAATTTCAGGCGCTCCAGCCAGCGGTCGAGCAGCCGTTTATAGGCAAGCGATGCCTTAAAGCGGATCCCCTCCGTCCGGGCACGGTACGCTTCACTCTCTTCCATTGTCAGACAGGCCTCCGTCTGATCAAACGGATTTTCAAGCTGAAGATCGCGCCCGATCTTCTCTTCGATAAAATCCTTAAAGGTTGTCTGCCGGACATTCTCCTCGCCGAGCTCGGGAAGAACCGTCGAGATGAAGCTGCTGAACAGCGGATTCGGCGAGAAGAGGAGCATGTTATCGGAACGGAGCGTTTTCCGATAGCGGTAGAGCAGGAACGCCACACGCTGCAGTGCCGCCGATGTCTTGCCGCTCCCGGCCGCCCCCTGAACAATGAGATAGCGGTCTGTCTCATTGCGGATAATCTGATTTTGCTCCTTCTGAATCGTCGCGACAATGCTCTTCATATGCGTGGATGCCCGGCCGCCCAGCATCGCCTGAAGCAGCCCGTCGCCGATCGTCAGTCCGGTATCGAACATACCGTCGATCTGCCCGCGCCGGATGATAAACTGACGTTTCAGTTTCATTTCGCCTTTGATTTCTCCGTCAATCGAATCAAATTTAGCCGGACCCGGAGCATAATCATAGTACATGCTTGAGATGGGCGCCCGCCAGTCATAGATCAGGAATTTCTCATTGCGGGCATCCATCAGCGACCCGATGCCGATATAGAGTGGCTCCGTCTTCTGTTCGCCTTCCTCCTGAAAGTCGATCCGGCCGAAATAAGGCGAATCCTGAAGGCGGTACAACGTTTTCAGCTCCCTGTCCATCTGCCCGTGACGCCGCTCGCGCTCGGACAAAAGCTCGGCCTGCTGCTTAATGCTCGCCTGTGTTTCATAAACATCATCCATTTCGTCGAGATTGACCGTCACGTCTTCCCAGAAATTCTGGCGAAGATCAACGATGCCTTTCCTGACTGCCCCTTTTTCCCCGGTTATTCCGGAAATTTTCGAGCTGATGACGTCAACCACTTCATTTATCCGATTTTGCTCTTTTTTTCGCTCATTCTGTACCATGAAAAACACCTCTTGTTCCTGTAAAAAGTCATCCGATTGCAGCGGCGTTCAGGAGGCCGGGCAACTGAATACACGAATGCAGTGTCAGTCCCTTTCCCTTCGGCCGGGCAGAGAAAGCAGGTTTCTTAATTCTGAAGATCGGCCGGTCAGAATCGATCTTCCATTTCACCATTTGCTATTGACAAAAGGGTACACATATGATATGTTGAAGTTTGGCTTTTTATGGTTTTTTCCTTCTATTGAGTTTTAACTATATCATGCTTAATCAGAAACTGCAATATTCAGTTGTTCCCTCAGACAGTCGTTTCTCTTCTTATTTTAGAACAGTTATGTTTTGTCGTTATCGTTTTAATAAAAAAGAATCATTTTACAGTTTGAGCAAAAAGAGATAAGCTAAGCATGAGAGCACCGGAAAAATTCATGCCTTTGATAAATGTTAATTAGACGATCAACAACCGGCACCGGCAAAGCAGGCGGGACGGCAAGGCTGCGGCGGCTTTCCTATCCCGGATTTTTGGTAAACCTTAACTTGTAGGGAACCGCTTTTCCGACTGATGTTCTTCCATGAATGATGAAAGGGATTATTGCACGCACTCACGGACATAATTCTAAAGAGAGAGGGGCGGTTTCCGATGAAATGGAAAGGAGATGATCATGTGGTGAAAATGATCAGCAGTATACAGGATCTCAAAAATGCGCGGACGGATATTGAAGACTTCAGGACAAACTATCCGGACACGTTCTACCGTTTGCTTCATCTTGTGAATTTTACCCGTCAGCTGCAGTTCAAATATGAATATTTGTGCGGCCTGATGCTGGGAAATGAAAAATTTGCCGCCCGTTTTGCTCCTCATTTCGTCCAGCGATCCATCATCGATCTGTACAAAAGCGAGATCGAAAAAATCAACAAGCATCCGCAGGGTCTGCAGGCTCTTGAACGATTGATGAGTGCCCACGGGGAAATCGGCTATGAGAATTTCTGCCTGCTTGTCCGCGGCAAAACGCCGGAAGAAATCAAGGGCATTTATTCGAATAATAAAATTCTCAACTGATCCGTCGATTGTTGATAAGGCTCTTCCTTCCCGCCAGGCGCGAATGAAGCGCTTTTTTTGATCTTTATTTTTCGGCAGACGGCTTCAGCCGTGCTTTTCCACATCAAAGTAAAGCGGAGCATGCAGGGAGCACTTCGGGTTAAACAGTGCGCCGCAGTTCGGGCAGCGGAAACCGCCTGTCAAATATTCGTTAATCGTCAGTTCATGACCGCATGAACCGCACAGAATCGCCTTTTCATCGAACCGGCTGCGTTCCCAGACTTCCGCCGGGTGACCGGCCAGTGCTTCATGGCATGAGTAACAGGCATAATAGGTGCCGCAGCATTTAAACTTGATCGCGATGATATCCTTTTCTGTGTGGTAATGGACACAGCGCGTCTCTCCGTCCATCCCGACTCCCTGCACTTTCTGATTCATCCCGATGCTCCTCCCTCTTTCCGATCGATCTCTTTAGTTATTTTCGCATCTTCGTACCGGTTACTGTCCTTTCCTCAGCAAACAGAGCATCCCTTTTCAGACGGCCGGGTGCGCGGCGGTCTGAAGGAAGTATGTAAAGAGCGGCCAAAGAGCGGATATTTTGTCTCCGGCCGCAGGCAGTACAGCCGTCAGCCGACGGTTAGCTCCTCTATATCGACGCGCGGTTCACGCCACATTTCCAGCCATTTTTTGATCGCGGTCACCATGATCACGAAACCGAGAATGAGCATGACGATGGACAGGATCGCGTTAAGCAGGCTGAATCCGGAAGCGGCGCGATTCAGGTAGACATGGGTAATCATCCAGTATCCGGCTACGTTTACCGTCACATACAGATAGGCAAGCGGAATCAGGCAGGTCAGCATATAACGCCTTTTAACGGCGATTTTCAGAACAAATGTGGCGCCGACAATCAACCCGATGGCCGCCATTAACTGATTGGAGACGCCGAAGAGTACCCAAATCGACCCAATATTGCCCGAGAAGAGCAGATAACCCCACAGCAGGCAGGCGAGAGCGCTTGCAAAAATAGAACCCGGCAGCCAGTCTGCTTTTTTCAGAGGAGCATAGAATTCACCGAAAAAGTCCTGAATCAAATAGCGGGCAACACGGGTCCCCGCGTCAACTGCCGTCAAAATGAAGACCGCTTCGAATAAAATGACAAACTGGAAGAAATAAGGCGCGAGGTGGCTGAACCACTGAATACTTGTGAAAATATAGGTCATGCCGACAGCAAGTGTCACGGCGCCTCCCGGCCTGCCGGCAAGACCCAGTCCGATCTCATGGTCCAGCTGCGGCAGATTGACGACGTTCATGCCGAGTGTCTTAAACACGGCCGGCACAGAATTAATCGCAAAATAATCGGCCGGATGGAGCGCTGTCGCAGCGATCAGCGCCATAATACCGACCAGGCACTCCACCAGCATCGCTCCGAAAGCAACCATTTTGATATCCGTCCAGCGATCGATCATCTTCGGCGTGGTTCCCGAACTGACAAAGGCGTGGAAACCTGAAATCGCTCCGCAGGCAATCGTAATGGAGATAAAAGGCCAGACCGGGCCGCCGATGACCGGACCGCCTCCGCCCGTAAACTGTGTCAGTGCCGGCATCCGAATCATCGGGTTAATGATAAAAACGCCAATAATCAGCGCGGCAAAGACGCCGATTTTCATGAAAGAGCTCAGATAATCGCGCGGTGTCAGCAACAGCCAGACCGGCAGAGCCGCCGCAAAAAACGCATAGACGGGCAGCAGAACGGACAGGGTTTTCACGTCGAGCGTCAATAAATGCCCAAGCGCCGTGTGCTGAATGTACGGCCCGGCAAAGACGGCCAGCAGGATAAAGAGAAAACCGACCGCCGAAGCCATCTTCAGGTTGCCGCTTTTGCGGTAATAAAGGCCGACCGCCATCGCGATCGGGATCGTCATGGCAACGGTGAATACGCCCCACGGATTGTTCGTGAGCGCATTGACGACGACCATTGACAGGCCCGCCATGGTGATGGTGATAATCAGCAGCATGGAAAGGCCGGTACAGAATCCGGCCACCGGCCCCATTTCTTTCTTGGCAACTTCCGAAAGCGATTTTCCGTCATGCCGCATCGACGCGTAGAGAACGACCAGATCGTGTACGGCTCCTCCGACCACTGCTCCGATCAGGAGCCAGAGCAGGCCGGGAAAATATCCGAACTGTGCGGCAAGAACCGGACCGACAAGCGGGCCGGCCGCAGCAATGGCCGCAAAATGATGCCCGAAAACAACCCATCGGTTCGTCGGAACATAGTTTTTCCCGTCCGCAAAGGCATGGGCCGGTGTCACTGTATCATTGTTTAAACGCAGGACTTTGTTCGCCATAAAAACTCCGTAAAACCGATAGGCTATTGCCAAAATGCAGATCGAGCCAATCACAATGGTAATCGCACTCACTTTTCTTGCCTCCTCCGTTCATTTTCGGACCTCGGGCGTCAGCTTTTCTCAATTGTAAAGGAAAACGGTGTCTGATCGTACAATGAGCGGATAAAAAGCCGCTACCCTGTTTTGAAAGAGCGGAACGGCCGTTTGAAATGCATTTTTGTTATATAACATGTATGTTTGTTATATAACAATCAGGCCGAAAATTTTCCTAAAGTTTGAACCACATTCTTAGATTTTTCGCATAGTTCCGGCTGACCGGAACCTTGTCTCCGTTTTCCAGCATCAGATTATAGGTTGAATTGAACCATGGAGAAATTTCCGTCACCGCTTCGAGGTTCACGAGATAAGCGCGGTGCACGCGGACGATGCCGCTCTGCGGCTGCAGCCTTTTTTCCAAAGAGACGAGTGTTTCGTTCACAGTCATTTTTTTCTTTCTCAAAGCAACGACCGTTCTACCGCGGTCCGCGCCGATGTACATAATATCGGAAAAAGGAACAATCAAGAACCGTTCATCCGTCGCAATGGCCAGCTTCCGCAGCAGAGGGATATTTCTCTGCATCTGATCCCCGCGATTCATTCCTCCGTTTTCCGGCAGACAGGGGATCGGCAGGCCCTTTTCCGGCCGTCCCCTGTCTGCCAATGATTTCACCATCGTTCATTCCCCCGTTTTTCTATAATATTCATGGAACCCATCCCCGCCTTCAGCGGTTGAGACATAAATCACACTTTCATTCTATCATGAAGACGTTTTCAAATTCATGCCCGCGCACTCCATTCTATTGTGTACTATGCTAATATTAATCTATAAAGCGGCCTTTTTCGGTGCCGACATTTACTGATAAGGAAGATGTCTTTTGAACACAATCCGCCGGCTCATCCTGCCCAATATCATTTTTCCAGTGTTCATGTTTTATTTCTCGCCGCCGCTCCTCGGCCTTGCCGCCGCCGCAAGTCTGATCATCGACGCGGCAGTCATG
This sequence comes from Sporolactobacillus sp. KGMB 08714, assembly GCF_036598985.1. Classification (NCBI taxonomy): domain Bacteria; kingdom Bacillati; phylum Bacillota; class Bacilli; order Caryophanales; family Sporolactobacillaceae; genus Sporolactobacillus; species Sporolactobacillus sp. KGMB 08714. Next base: position 23,577 of record NZ_JAUUBW010000023.1, on the reverse strand, counting down.
TTTGTCATTCTGCTTTTTTTTCATATAAAAATAAAGAACCGGCTCGGCTTATTGATGGCCCTTTGGGGAATCGGCATGGCCGCAGATATTTTCGCGGCACTCCTGCTGATGCTTTCCGGGAAGAACGGAAGCCTGCTTTCTCTGAACCTTATTGACTTTTACTATATTTATACCTCGCCGCTCAGCGTGGCGCTGTTTTGTCTGGCCATTCTGATCTCTGCCGTGCTGACATACCGGCTTGATTTAGTTCTGCTGAAAAAAAGGATGAGCACAAAACAGGCAAAGCGGATGGCACTGCTGTTTGCCGTCTTCACCGCTCCCTATGCCTTCCTGATTCCGACCAGCTGGCTTGTGTAATCCCGCATACGGCGGTTCTTAGCTATTTATGGAGGGGCTTTCGGAAATCAATCGGCGCGGCTGAAAGGCCGGTCGCCCCCGGCAGCGGCCGATCAATCCAAGACAGCCGGGGTCCCCCGGTTAACCGATCTTCCGGGGCAGCCGTTCGCGCTGGAACCTGTATCTCTTCGGCTGAAGGAAAAAAGCCTGTTTTCTCTGATCAGAGAAAACAGGCTTCCTGTACAAATAAAATGACACATGGTTGCATACCGGGAACTCCCGGAGACCGGTTCCATTCGGCGCGAACGCTTTCCGGCTGAGAGCTTGACGGTTCTCATCCGGACCGTTCCGCGGCTTCGGCGTTCGCCGCCGGCTCTTTATGTCCGATCGGGATCCGATTTGCAGGCCCTCTCGCGCCCCGGCGTCCGGCAGCAGCCTCCCGGACGAGCGACTCATCGAAAGTCCAGCTGCTTATAAAAGATCCAGACGGCTGCAGCGTGCCGATTACAGATTTTGCAAATCAAAGGCCTGCACAAAAATTTTTAAGCCGTACTCGGGAAACGCCACAGATTAACCTTATGTCTTCTATTTCACCTTCAGCGGTTCCAGCTGTTTCAGAATTTCGGGATAAGAGACTTTCGCATGAAGCAGGGCGGTCGCCGTATAAGCGCCTTCGATGAAAGCCGTATCAAATATTTCGATTTTCTTATCCGATACTTCCGCGACCATGTCCAGATTCATTTTCGAACTGCCCAGATCATAAAACGCCAGCAGACTTTCGCCGGCATTCTCGCGGACGGCCGCCTGAATCTTGTCGAAACTCGTTCCGACACCGCCGTCATCCGTGCCGCCGGCTGTTGTGAGCGCCACATCCGGAGCAACTTCTTTTAATAGTCGGCTCAGGCCTTCGACAATCTGAGCGACATGCGAGACGAGCAGAACTCCGTAATCACTCATCGAGAACGCCTTCTTCAATCAACGATTCAAACAGCAGGCCGCTTGAGGCGGCTCCCGGATCAATGTGCCCGATTGAACGATCGCCCAAATAAGAGGCCCGTCCTTTTTTCGCCTTCATCGGTTCGGTTGCCTTCACCCATCCGTCAATCCGTTCCCGGCTCAGCTCTTTATTTTTGGCTGCATCAACAGCGGGAAGCCACACGTCAACCATTGTCTTGTCCCCAGCCTCCGCTTTTCCGCGTTTCCGAATGCCTTCCAGCCCTGCCTCAAGCACAGCCGGTACATCCGCGGATCCTGCGCCCGCCTGTTTCGCCATCCCGATAAAAGCAGAACCATACAAGGGACCCGATGCTCCGCCGATCTTGCTTAACAGGGCCATACCCGCCGTTTTCAAAACATCCTGCACCGTATCGAAGGCTTTCTGCTCAAGAGCGGTTTTCATCGCCGCTGCTCCCCGTGCCATGTTTGCTCCATGGTCGCCGTCGCCGATCTTCTGGTCCAGTTCGCTCAAATAGTCCTTGTTTTTTTCAACCTTCTGTCCGAATAGATTCAGCCATGCGATCGTCTTTTCAACCGTCAGCATCTCTCTTCATCCTCCTTACCACGCAATGGTCGTTACCGGTTCCTGAAGCCACTTCAGCCACTGTTCCTCTTTCAGCCGGATCATCGTCAGCGAGATGCCCGCCATATCGAGCGATGTCATATAATTGCCGGCTTTCTTAAAGACAATGTCCAGTTTTTCCTCTGCCAGCAGCTGCCGAACATCATTGATAAAAACATACTGTTCCATCAGCGGAGTCGCCCCCATTCCGTTAACGAGGACACCATAGCGGTCGCCGTTCTGCCAGTTGAAGTTCTTTTTCAGCTGTTCGATCAGTTCCGATGCCATTTCTTTCGACGATTTAATCTTCTCGCGGCGATAGCCCGGTTCCCCATGGATGCCGACCCCGTATTCGATTTCGTCCTCCGCCAGTTCAAATCCCGGTTTGCCAACTTCGGGTACCGTGGCCGCAGAGAGGGCAACGGCAATCGTCTTTATCGAGGGAATCAGCTCTTCGGCAAGCGATTTTAATTCTTTAAGCGGCAGGCCCGCTTCCGCCGCCGCGCCGATAATTTTATGAACGAGTATCGTTCCGGCAACGCCGCGCCTTCCCGCCGTGTAAGTACTGTCTTCGACGGCAACATCATCATTGACAACGATGTGATCGACCGGAATGTCTTCCCCGGCCGCCAGTTCTTCGGCCATTTCAAAATTCATCACATCGCCTGTATAATTTTTGATGACAAGCAGAACGCCGGCCCCCTGGTTCGCATGTTTAATGGCTTCGAGAATCTGATCGGGTGCAGGTGAAGTAAAAACAGGTCCGGCCACCGCGGCAGCCAGCATGCCCTTCCCGACAAAACCGGCGTGCGTCGGTTCATGGCCGCTCCCGCCGCCGCTGATCACGGCTACTTTTCCATCTGATCGATACGTTCTGGCAATCACTTGCGTTCCCGGCAGACGTTCGACGATCGCGTCATTTGTAAAAGCGAGGCCGTCCAGCATTTGATCAACAATGTTTTCCGCTTCATTCATTATCTTTTTCATTTTCTCACACCCCTTTTTTCCTTTTTATACAAGCTTTCCGTTTACTTAAAGCTTATCACGAAAGCGATTTCAGTTAAATAGACCCAAAAATATTTTTTCTTAAAAAAGCAGACATGATTCAAAAATTAATACACGCCTGATCCGGCGGTCAAAAATGAGCGGATGATCCCATCCTGTTCGATAGGCGGAGCGTCCGGCGGGGCCGGTCCCGGACCGGATTCGGCTGTCTTATGCTTTTCAGTCTAAAGAACAGCATATTTAAGGGACGGTGCTGCTTTCGATTATTCCATATACTGAGTATCCCCCCGGCTGATGTATCTAACCGGACCTCCGCGTGCATCCGGCATCCGCTCGTCTGCAGGGCGGGGACATCCGCCGTTACCTGCCGATGCCAGACGCGGCATCGGCTGGCGCAGCGCAGATAACAAATGCTCTTGAATGATCAAAAATTACGTGAGTTCGTACTTGGGCCCTACAGGCTTGGTAAAAAAAGCAATTCTTCTTAACACCTGCATTCCTGTTTTTTATACCAAGGCCATGAAAAATCCAGATGTTTAGGCTACTTTTGGACCATTAGTAACTAATTATGCCAATGAGGAAGAGGTGTTAAGCTGAATCCTTTACTGATGCGGACTTTTCGCCAACTGGTTATAAATTTACCGGAAATCCAGGTTAATAATGAATAAAACTTGTTAAAAATAAAAACGCCTGATTTTAGCCAGGCAAACACAAAAAGGAAGAGACTTTAATACTAAAAAGCGGTCCATGACTCATACTCTCGTTGAGTCATGGACCCTATTGATTTGCTCCGACGCAAGTATGCCTTTGGGGCACGCTCTGCTCTTAATCTGCTGATTCAGCTCTGTGCATTCTATCATGATATCGATCTACGCCGATGTCCTAAGTCCATGAGCCGGTCGCGCCGGGAACCGCCATATAAGAATTCGAAACGCATGGTCGGCCGCCGGCAGCTGATTCCTGAGACCGGACTTTCTGAAAAAAGCAGCGCGCTGCCTGCAATCTCAATATATATTAAGGCTGTCGGCTAAGGATTACTTGATGATCTCATGCAGTTCGGCATGAGCTGCCTTGACCAGATCATCGACAGCCAGGATGATCTGCACGCCTTTTTTCCCTCCGCTGACCACAATATGATCGATCGAACGGGCAGAGGCATCGATCACCGTCGGATAGGCTTTTTTCATGCCGACCGGGGAGCAGCCGCCGCGCACATAGCCAGTGTGCTTCTGAATATCCTTCACATGGATCATTTCAACGCGCTTCTCTCCGACGCTTGTGGCTGCTTTTTTCAAATCGAGCTCTTCTGCCACAGGGACAACAAAGACATAAAATTCACCGCTGTGGCCCTGTGTCACCAGCGTTTTATAAACGGTTTTCGGATCCTCGCCGACTTTCTTCGCAACGGAAACGCCGTCAATCAGCCCGTCGCTGATGTCATAAGTCTGAGTCCCGTACTGTATTTTTTCCGAATCAAGGATTCGCATTGCATTCGTCTTTACTTTTGATTTTGCCATCAAAACCATGCTCCTTATTCTTTCATCCGCATCTGTCAGCGAACGAGAACGGACAGCCTGTAGCCGGTCCGCTCCTCAATCCGCTCGCCTACCCGCCGCACTTCTTCTTCAGGGGGCTTTTCCGGGAGCTTGACCGTCAGCAGCGCTTCTCCCGGGTGCAGAGACGGATTTTTCTGAAGGCCCCAGTCCTCGGGAATCAGTTCCGAGGCTGTGCGGATGATCTCATTCTGTTTCGGATTCTTCGCGAAAGTGATCGGCAGTCCCGTCCGGCAGGACAATTCTTCCATGTCCGCCGTGTGCCGCATGGCGACTTCCGGTGTGATAAAATGCACTTCCATATAGGCGAGTCCGTTCCGCTGTTTCATACTGGCCTTGTAAATCGTGATACCGCGATCCGCCGCCCAGACTTTCGCTTCATGGATGGCCTCATTATTTTCAAGCCGCGGGGACGGCGTCTGCGTCCTGAAGAATTCCGGTGGAACACCGCGCCGTTCCTCAGCGTCCGCCGGGGCGGGCGGTTCATCTTTGAACTGCAGCGTGAATCCTGTTTCCTTCTTTATTTTTTCGGCGATCTCCCCGCCGTTTTCCGGACATTTAATAGGAAGCGACACACATTTTGTATCGAGATAAATCGACGGCGAAACAGATGTGCCGAGCGATTCGCCGATCTTTGCCTGCAGAAGATCCGTACGGACAGAGTCGGAAAAAGCAGCCGTCCATCCGGTCGCATCTTTTATTTTTCCGGACAGTTTCTTCCGTTCTTCAAGGCCGACCGTGTCGGGAAAATCAAAATAGAGCGTGATGCGCTCGTCAGCCGTTCCCAGCCCGTCGGCTCCGCAGCGGATAAAATGCGGCTGATCGGCCAGCCGTTCCCTGATTTTATCCATCGCCAAGGTCACGTTCATTTTCAGACCCTGAACGGGCAGCGCAAGACTGGCCAGCAGACGCCGGCTTTCCCGATCGATCCGGTAACGGGCCGTGCCCTGATTCAAGGTTCGGAAACGATCCGGCAGCGCCTGCAGAACAAGCGCCGCGGCAAGCCGCTGCTTCAGACTGGCTTCCGGAAGGCACATTGATACCATTTCCGCGAATGTCCGATGTCCTTCCTTCGCCCTCTCCCAGTCTATTTTTTTTATAAACGGACGGGCAAAGGCAAACACTTCGCCGGAATCGCTTTGCAGCTCGTCAAAGGAGCGGTTCCAGCGTCCGATTGTTTCGGCCGTCTGATCCGGGGACAGCCGGATCTGCTTCCCTTTCGGTGTCTGGCAGATCAAAGAATGTGTCCTTCCGTGAACGCCCGTGCACAGCGCCAGATGAAACGGCTCGTCTTCTTTTTTCCGATACAGGATCAGGCAGCCCACTTTTTCTTTCAGGGCCCGGTCCGGGCCGCGCTGCGGACCGCCGCTGCGGATTTCCCGGCCGGATGCGCTTCGCCTGAATGTGTAGGCTTCTCCATTTTCCGATAAAATCGAGCGGTAGCGTTTTTCGATTCTTTCGTTTAATGCGGCGCGGGCCTCGTCATCACCGTGAACGAGCAATGTATGCGCCGGACGGACCGTATCGATAAAGCGGTTCAGCTCCCCGGCATCGCCGTGGGCGGAAAGGCCGTATTTACCGACCCGGCATTTTACGGAGTGAACCGTTCCGTTCAGTTCCAATTCATCGCTCTCACCTTCAGCCAGATTGAGCAATTTCCGGCCCGGACTTTCCTCATCCTGGTAGCCGGTGATAAAAATGGCATTCTGTGCGCCGCCGATCAGCCTCTCTGCATACCAGACGCTGGCACCGCCGATCAGCATCCCCGACGAGGCGATGATACAGGCGGGCTTTCCCTGCAGAACCGCCTCACGCTCTTTAGGCTGCACAGCCGTGCATCGTCCTTCAGTGAGAAACGCATCGCCGTTTGTCCGAATACGATGGGCCACGGGACCTTTAAGAAATTGCGGATAGCGCCGGTAGATTTTACTGATCGGCGTCACCAGCCCGTCGACATAGATTGGAAATTCCGGAATCAGCCCGCGGTCCATATAGTCCTGCAGGATCAGCAGCACTTCCTGAGCCCTGCCCAGGGCAAAAGCGGGAATCAGTGCAAAACCGCCGACTGCGATCACCTCGGCGACATTATCTGCAAGCCTTTTTTCCTCCGTATTGCGATCTGAATGTTCGCGGTTCCCGTAGGTGGATTCAAGGATCAGTGCATCCGGGCGCGTGCCGGCCGGCACCTCCGCCCCGGGAATCGTCCGGCCCGCCTTGAAACTCAGATCTCCGCTGACGAGCAGTTTTTCGCTGCCGCCTTCAATCAGAAACATCACCGCACCCAGAATATGGCCGGCCCGGTATAGAGTCACCTTTGCATCACCGAACGTTATCGTTCCGCCGGCAGGAAATAAGCGCACGGCCCGAAGCGTTTCTTCCATCTGCTCCTTCGTGTACGGAATGAGCGAACGCGTTTCCAGACAGCGCTGTTCCATGATTTTAAAAGAATCCCTCATCATGATCTGCATTAAATCGGCGGTAGGCGGCGTGGCAAAAATCGGAGCTTTCGGATAGAGTCGGTGGACAATCGGCAGCGCGCCGATGTGATCGGCATGTGCATGGGTCACGAGCACCGCCTCCGGTTCGCCAAGATTGTCCAGCATTCCGAATGCCGGAAGCAAATCGTCTCCGTGCACGCGCATGCCGGCATCGATCAATAAATCGGTTTCGCCGATATGTACATGCAGACAGGAAGCGCCGATCTCGCTGCCTCCGCCAAGAATACTCACTTTCATCTCTATCTGCCTCTTTCCGGATCGCTTATCTTTCTCTTAATTTTAACACAGCTCCTTCTTCATCAGAAATGCACCTTTTCTCATTTCAGCGAAGAGGCCGGCACCCTGAGGAGACCGTTTATTCAAAAGGCAGTATCACTTTTTATCCCGTTTCCGGATGATCTGTCGGCCATCTCTTCCAGCAGGCGTTTCATGCCCGAAGCGGAAGGGGCCTGTAAGTTCCGCCAGACGAACGGCTCTATTTGTTTTAAATTCAAATAAACTGTGGTATTCCGTTTCACGAGGATCGGCCCTTTAGAATCGGGTTCTGCACGATTTTGATTTGCCGGGAAGAGCCCTCTTTCTCAAAGAATAAGCTCACATGCCTGCTGCGCCCGGTGTCCTGCAGGTTCGTTCACGGCAACAGTCGGCAGCGGAACTTACAGGCTGAACGATCGCCTGCAGATATTTTACTCACACTTTTCCGAAGTGCCGCTTCTCAGACGGCGCCGCTCGGGCGAGAGGCTCCTTGGCGGCCCGGTTGCTTGTTTGAATCCTGTAACGCCTGGTTATGCGGAAATGCCGTTTCTCCCGGCAACGGCTCTCAGCGCTTATACCCGCCCGCGGCGTGTCCATGAAAAAAAGCCCGCGCAGGACGGACTCTTTTTCTCTTTATACGCTCTGTTTTCAGCGATTCTGTTTTCATCCTTAACTCTTTTTCTCTTTTATTTTTTCGAATAGGTATTTCGATGAGCGGACTTCCCGGCAGACATTCCGCGCCGTTCTCAGAACGCGCAGCTGCCGGTTCTCATTGAACTTCCAGATGCAGGTCTCTCTCTTTGACCCAGCCGGCAACTTTAATGGCCCGATAAAGCACCAGTGTGATGACCGCCGGGATCAGGACACCGGATACAATAAAGATCATCAATCCGCGAACGCCCTGGACAGCAAGAATGTTCAACGGAGCGATCAGCGAGCTGAGGCCCAGGCCGCCCAGTTCGTAGGGCACTTTAAGACCAAGCAGCATCGTTGCGATCGGGGCACTCACCATTGCGGCGACGAACGGGGGAATAATCAGCTTCGGATTCTTGACCAGATTCGGGAACTGCACTTTCGGCGTCACAAGGGCCTGCGCGAAAAATCCGCCGAAATCATTTTCTTTGAACGACATCACCGTGAAACCGACGAACTGAACCGTGCAGCCGATCAGGGCCGCGGCACTGGACACAGGGTCAAGCTGCAGGGCAATCGCCAGTGCGGCTGAAGAGGCAGGAGACATCAGGAAAATGCTCCAGACAAGCGAAATGACCATCGATGCGATAAGCGGCGATCCCTGAACGGAGTGCGTGATCTGGCCGCTGATCCAGTTCAGCGAAGGCGTCACCACCAGCGCAAGGCCGTAACCGCAGATACCGCCGATCAGAACGGAGAAAAACGGAATGGCCATGATATCGAACTTGGTCCTTCCGGTGATTTTTTTGCCGACAAATACGGCAATGACCGCCGCCAGCACACCGCTGACCGGCTGTCCGGTCGTAATTGTGAAGACCTGGGCCGGCGTTGTATGGACCAGCTGAATCGCATTGGCACCGACGGATGCACAGGCCATGGCCGCAAACATGGTCAGTGTATTGCTCTTCAAAGCATAAGCCACACCGGCCCCCAAAGCAGGGGCGAGCAGCACTTTCGCCGCACCTCCGATGGTCTCGAAAGGCATGAATCCCGTGAATTTGGCAAGCGTCTCAAAAAGCAAGCCGACGCCCAACGTGACCAGAATGGCATAGGCAATGCCTCCGGAAACGGCGTACATCCGATCCATGAAATAATCCTTGAAACTCTGTTTATCCGCGGTTTTCGCTTCCCGCCTTTGGGGATCTCCCTTCTTGTTCGCTTCTTCTTTTTCTGATTTCATTGTCTGCTCATCCTTCATCCTTTTTCGCTCCCTAATAAATTCTATTTTTTAAAAATTCGGATGCTGATTGTGTTAATTGCTTTATGCTGGTTTAATTGGAATAATCGAAATATTTAAATTAAAAGGCCAACAAAAAAACCTATCCGTGAAACGCGGCGGATAGGCGCTGTTTTTGCGATTGCCTGAGCGCCTATTCGTTGAAGATGATAAGCCGGACTCAAACAATGCCATTCCAGAGAAACGGTTTTGTTTCAGCCCTTCATGTGCGCAAACGCAAAATAATTCGAATCAAGCCTTTCACTCGTATGCTGTTCACGACCTGTTCCATTATTCTCACTTCCCCCAAAACTTAATTTTTTTGTGATTGACATTGATATTATCAGAGTTTGTTTAAGTTGTAAATAGTATTTTAACATTTTCTCTTTAAAATTTTCTGCAAACTAAAGTGCGACTGTGCGGCTTTCAGACATCTCATCTCTCCCGACTTTAAGGCTGCACATCTCGATAACACGAAAAAGGCCGGCACATGTCCGGCTCCGGCGCAAACAGCACTATTCAATTTATTCATATAGATCGTCCGCCCCCTGGAGACGTCACGGACAAAAACGCGCCCCGTCCGTATTCTTGATGGCGAGGTCCGGTCCGGACAATGGACGTGCCGGAAGCGGGATATGATCCGCAATGTCGGTCTGTAAAGAAAAGGACCGGTGCCTGTTAAAAGTCCTTTTCCCCGTTCTGATTATTCACATTTATCGATTTGGGCACACCGACCGAAAAACGAGGTACATTGACCGATAAAATTGCCGTGACGACCGATAAATGAGGTACGTTGACCGATAAAGTTACTGCGCCGACCGATAAACCGGGTATGTTGACCGATACACATCCCGAAACGGGGCTGTTTAACGTTTCAGTGCAACTCCAGCCTGGTTCGGTGCGGCCGCTCAAATTCGGTGCGGCTCTAGCTCAATCCGGTGCGAGTTTTCAGGATTTCGGTGCGACTTTGACCTGATTCGGTGCGGCCGCTCAAGTTCGGTGCGACTCTAGCTCGATCCGGTGCGAGTTTTCAGGATTTTGGTGCGACTTTGGCCCGATTCGGTGCATCCGCTCAAGTTCGGTGCAACTCTAGCTCGGTTCGGTGCGAGTTTTCAGGATTTTGGTGCGACTCTGACCTGATTCGGTGCGTCCGCTCAAGTTCGGTGCAACTCCAGCCTGGTTCGGTGCGACTCCGAAATTTTGGTGCTGGTCACGCCCGGCCGAGAAACGGACAACGGAGTCGCTCCCGGCCGGATACTCCGTTTATCTTTTCGGTGCCGTTCCCGACATGCGTCCGTTTTTCATCACTTGGCAGCCATCGATTTTCACATCCGGATCTTTGAACACGCAGTCAATGTGCACGCCGGCCTCAATCGTTCCTCCGAATGTCAGGTTGCTGCCGAATGCAATGTGCACCGTTCCGTATACCTTCTCGTCTTCAAGCACATTGCCGGTAATCCGTGCGCTGCGGTTTGTACCGATGCCGAATTCGGCGACCGAGCGGCCGAGATCTGCTCCCAATAGTTCAAGAAGCCGTCCGGCACCCTCGCCTTCCGCTTCGACCAGACGGCCGTCCTTTACTGTCAAAAGAAGAGACGACTTCAATTTGCCGACGCCGACGACCGATCCGTCGACAAGTATCCTGCCTGACGCCGTCCCTTCAACCGGCGCTATGAACGCTTCTCCCGACGGCAGATTGCCCGATTCGCCGGAGTGGATATAGACACCTGTACTCGGCACGCCCTTCCGTCCTTCGATAGAAAAAGCGAGGCGCTGCCCTCCCTTTTCGATGAGCACCCGGCGGCCGCGGTCGAGCAGCCCGGTGATCCGTTCCGTCAGCGCCTTTACTTCCGAATAATCGGCAGTAATCGCACCCTGCAGAAACATATCTTCCGTTATTCCCGGCATGGTCGCCAGCCGCGTGCCCGCTTCAACCGCCCTTTTGCGCGCCCGAGTGTGCGTCAGCGAGAATTCGGTGATCAGGACGGCTGCGTCCGCTTCAATCAGGGTCGCGGCAACTGCCCGCGGCGGCTCTTCACCGGACCTTTGCCGTTCTTTCATAACAATCAGCAGCGTTTCCGCGCCGATTGCCTGCCCGGCCCGGTACAGCGCTTCAGCCAGTCTTTTTTTCGCATCATCCGTCACGATCAGAAACGTTTCGCCCGCCTTCAGATCCAGGCTGTTCTTTAAGATTTTCCGGCATACATCGCTTAATTCCATACGATCATCCCTCTGAATTATTCGGTCAGCCGCGTGCGGCCATAATAGTTTCGAAAGCACGCTTGATCTCCGTCACCTTGACATTGGCCTGCCGGATACTCTCCTCCGAAGCCCCGCGGCCGACCAGCCGGTCCGGATGATTTTCTTTGATCCGCTGCCGGTACTGCTTTTTTATCGTTTCATCGGAATCGTGCTCGCTGCAGCCGAGCAGCCGGTAGCATGCCGCCAGGTCGCCGCCTTTTTCCTGCGTGTTTTCATAAAAACGGGCCTTGAGCGAGGCATATGCCGCACCCAGGCCGAAGAGATCCGCCGTCCGGGCGATCATTGCCTCCTCCCCGGCGTTCAGCGATCCGTCGGCAGAGGCAATGGCCAAAAGCGCAACCAGCGTATCCTCAAGGATGTCCCGGCGGCCGCCGACAGAAGCATACAGGTTTTCGGCAATCTCTTCAAAAGTCTCATCCGAATAACGCGACATGTTAAAAACAGACATAATCCGGCTGAGCTGCTCTTCGTTCGGCTGAAACGCCTGCCGAACAATACGATCCACCTGCCGGACTTCATTTTCTGTGACGACGCCGTCTCTTTTGGCCAGTTTGGCAAAAAGCTTGACGATCCATTCAATCTGCGGAAGCACCTGATCCTCTCTGATCCTGTAAGTACGGCCGTCCGCGCTGTATGTGAATGTTCTGCCGCAGTCCGGGCAGGCCCAGCTTCCCGGAATATCGTCAATGACGACCCGGCTCCCGCAGTAGGGGCACGTCGCCTCAACCTGTCTCCGCCAGTTCAGGGCATCTCCGGAAGATGGGCCCGACCGGAAAATCCGGCTCATCCTGATCCTTCTGCCTGGCATAAACAGAATGACGATCGGAGCGAGCCAATAGAAAACGACGCCGACAAAAAACCAGACGATCGGATTGCGTCCCTTCGCCGACGCAATCATCGCGGTTATAAATCCCGTCAGGATTCTTAGAAAAATTCCTCCCAAAAGAAATCAGGCTCCCCTTCATAAATTCGCCGTTCCCGCAGCTTCCATTATAGCTATAGTTTTCGCCGTTTCCGATGCAGTCGTGACGCAAAAATTACGGATCGGATAAGTTTTATCGGGCTGAAAGGCGGGCTTTCTTCCCGAAAAAATTCAGGCTGATAAATAAAGCGGAACCGCTGACGGCGACCAGAACCCAGGCAAGCAAAAATAAGTGCTGCGGTGTCACCGTCTTTCCGAAAATCATCCCAAGGACAACCGTAGATAAAATGGATCCGACATAACGGCAGGTCTGGAACAGGCCGGTGGACGTTCCCGCCGCTTCGCGCGGCGCCGCTTCAAGCATCGCCGCCTGCAGGGATACATTGCCGATCCCGTAGCCGGCTCCCATTATCAGCAGGATCCCGCCGATCAGCCAGAAGGGAATATTTACGGCCGAAAACAGCAGAAGAGCCGATCCGCCTACCGTCGCAGCCGCTCCGGCAATGATCGGCGCCGCTGTCCCGGAATGGTCGATCCAGCGTCCGGTCAGAAGCGAAAAGAGGACGCTGGCCACCGACATAAACAGCATAAGCGCGCCGCTGAGCCGCAGGCCGAGATGGAGCGCATCCTGAAAATAGCTGGGCAGGCCGTAAAACAGGCAATAATTAATGATATTCAGTAAAATGAACAGCACATAAACAAGGGTCAGCGCATGATTTTTCTTCATCAGGCGCAGATCGACGAAAGGCCGGGCGGTTTTCCATTCACGGCGGGCAAAAAGGACGAAACAAAACAGACCGACAGCCGCTGCCGTGTAGTGCACGGCTTCTTCGAGCGACAGCAGAAACCAGAGCAGACAGACAATACCGGCAGAAAAAAGACAGATTCCCGGAATATCAAGACGATGCAGAACCTCTTTGATCCGAACGGCTCCATCTCGCACATCTTTGGGAATGACCAGAATGCCGAGGACAAAGCTGATCAGAATAAACGGGAAATTGACGGTGAAAATCGTCTGCCAACCGCCCCAGACAATCAGAAATCCGCCGACTGTCGGCCCGAAAGCCGTCATCACCGAAGCAAAAATGGCTAGAATGGCAAGCGAGGATGCCTGCTTGGAGTGGTCCACATGGCTGCGGATGATGGCGACGCCGGACGGATAGACGGCGCTGCTGCCGAGTGCCTGCAAAATCCGCATCAGAACAAGGAAGAGAAAAGTCGGTGCCAGAGGGGCGCCCAGCGAGGCAGCGGCGGCAATCAATAACCCGATCAGAAACATCTTCCTGCGGCCGACAAGATCCCCCAGCTTCCCCGTTATCGGCTGGCCGACCGCGCTGGCCAGATAAAATCCGGACACAAGCCAGGAAACGGCGGCAAACGACAGCCGATAATTATCCTGAATGCTGCGAAGCGCCAGCGAGATCATCGACGAATTGAGCGGATTCAGTATTGTTCCGGCTGCAATGGCCGTCAGAAAAACCGGGCGGCTTTTTTTCCAGCCGCTCATTCATCCGCCTGCTTGATAAAGCCGTCCGTCGAACGAACTCTCCCGATATAGGGAAAAATAAATTGTATGGAGGCCCTGTGCTCTTCTTCGCTGTGCGCCGTCATTGCATCCCCGATAAAAAATTGATGGTAGCCGTAATGAAAAGCCTCGCGGGCCGTGCCCTCCACACCGCGGTTAGTTGAGATCCCGCCGAGCACGATGGTATCGATGCCCCTCCGCCTCAGCTGAAGATCCAGATCCGTACCGAAAAAAGCGCCCCACTGCCTTTTGGTCAGGCGATAGTCCTGATTGCCAATATCGAGACGCGGATCGAGAACCGCCCAGTCATCTGCTCTTTCACCGGCCGGAAACGGCTGATCGGTCAGGGGCTTCAGCACATCTTTTCCGTCATGAAAATCGACGTTGACAAAGACAATGAATCCTCCCCGCCTATGAAACAGATCCACCAGTTTCGCTGCATTTTCAACGACCCGGTCTCCTCCGGGCACGCCGACGATGCCCTTCTGCAGATCGATCAGAACCAGTGCCGTTTTCGCAAAGTCGATTGTCTCCTTTACCATACAGAACTCCCCTTTTATTTGAGTCGTTTTCTTCGTTCGATTTTTCTGTTCAGTCCCGCCAGATGATCGGCAAACACGGTCCGCTCTTCCTCGCTCCAGTCGTCGAGCAGGCCCTGATAAATCCGGATACGTTCTTCTTTCAGCGCGGAGACCGCATGCCTTCCCGCCTCGGTAATCGAGATCTGATGAACACGTCCGTCATGGTCCTCTATTTTCCGGGCAATCAGCGCTTTGTTTTCCAGCGCTTTGATCTGGCGGCTCATCGTCGACAAATCCAGCTGAAACAGGTCCGCCAGTCCGCGAACCGACATCGGGCTCTTTTTCAGCAGTACATTCAGAATCAGGTATCCGGAACGGAACAGACTGTTCTCCCGGCCGTCCATCGTTTTTTTAAAATCCGCCCGGCGGAGCAGCACGACCACTTCATACTCGATCACTTCAAGCGGATCGGTGCCGGATCGCGTCATGATAAAAATCGCCTCGTTCCTGACCAAGTTTCCTGTAAATAAAGTGTATTATACAGCGATAAACTTGTATGATGCAACCTTTTTGTTTCGCAGGCATGCCAGCAATTCCGTGATGACAGCCACGCGGCAGGAAGCTTATCGGGGCCCGGGGACGGCGCATGAAGGGATTCACCGTACGGATACCGGGAAAATTCAGGGCACAGGGCTGTTCGAACAGAATCAGGCAAATTTTCTGCAGCCGGGCGGCATGTCCGCGATCTCTGTAAAAAAAAAGAATGGACACCGGCTCCCGGCTTCTCTTTATAGCCCCCTCCGGATCCGGTCATTTACACTCTTTTTTCTGCTTCATTTCGAGGCATTTTTGACGAATGACATGTTGACCAGTTTGTTGAAGTCATAGCCTTTTGTGTACACGCCTGTTTTGGCGACAACGTCCAGCGGTTTGGCCACGGCGGCCGGAGAGATCGTTCCGTCTTTGCTCCACAGTTGATCTTTGTATGCACGGTCCAGCGCCGCTTTCAGGCTCGCCTCGGACGTTGTCGGAAATTCCTTTTTCAGTATTTTCAAGGCCTCGTTCTTATTTTCATTGATCAGTTTGAGCCCTTTAAGCATCGCATTGACAAACTTCTGTACGGTCTGCGGTTCTTTTTTTATCGTCGATTGTTTCACACTGATCACAGAATATGCGTAATCGCCGAGGCTCGGGAAGCCGTAAAACGGTTCGCTCCAGGCACCCTTCTTAATCCCTTCGGTGATCTGCGGCTCCGCCCCGTTGGCAATATCGGCCTGGCCCTGCGATACGAGCGAAACGGCGGCGGCCGCATCGCCCTGTTCTTCCAGTTTGACGTCTTTTTCCGGATTAAGTCCGAGTTTTATCAGCAGCCAGCGGGTCAGCAGGTCCGGACTGCCGCCGTACCGGCCGGCGGCAATTGTTTTTCCTTTTAAAAATGCGGCGAGCCCTTTATCGCTGCGGTCCTTCAGCTGCAGTTTGGAGTTTGCCATCAAGTACACATTGGCCCGGTCGACAACGTTGACGACGGATACGATCGGATCTTTGCTTTTCCCCGCGTTGGCGATCTGAGTGGAATCCGGTCCGCCGATCACGCCCCAGGCATCGCCGCTGACGACGGTGGTGACATGCGCCCCGCCTGTTGCCGTAATGGTACTGACATTCAGGCCTTCCTGCTTGAAATAGCCTTTATCAATGGCTGCATAAAGAGGCAGATAGGCAATCAGATGAACCGGTTCGGCTATGACGATCTTCTCCGCTGTTTTTGAACCCCCCGCCGCTCCGCAGCCCGACAGGAGCAGAGCGGACACCATCAACAGGCTCAGCGCCCACTTTAATTTTTTCATGCTGACCCTTACCTCCGTTCATGACTTTGTTTTTCTTTCTCGCATAAGCAGGTGCTCCAGCCAGACGGCTCCGAGATACATCACAATCGACAGGACAGACAGCGAAACGACGCCGACCCATACAAGGTCCATATTCAGCACCTGCCCTGCGTAAAGGATCATCCGGCCGATCCCCTGTCTTGAACTGATAAATTCACCGACGATCGTTCCCGCCAGCGCCAAAGAAATATTGATTTTAAGAATGCCGACCATCCACGGCATCGACGCCGGGATAACCAGTTTTATAAACACGTGGCGCCTTTTTGCCCCCAGTGAAATCAGCATTTTCTCAAGATCGCGGTCGATATTTTTCACTCCGCTGTAGGCCGCAATCGCCGCAACGACTACCGTCATCAGAAAAGCAAGGACAACTTTGGAACCGAATCCGATGCCGAACATAATCACGAGCACCGGCCCGAGAGCGAGTTTCGGCACCGCATTAAGGGCGATCAGATACGGTTCGGCGATCTTCGTATACAGCCCGGACCACCAGAACGACAGGCCGAGAGCGCTCCCGGCCAGAGTGCCGAGAATGAAGCCGGCAAGCGTCGAGCCGGATGTGTACGCGAGATCCTGCAGCAGCGTGCCTTCTGTAATCGCCGTCCAGGCCGTCCGGACAATGGTTGAGGGGCTGCTCCAGTAATAACTGTCCAGCCATCCGATTCGCGTCAGAAATTCCCATAAAAAGACAATCAGGACGCCTGCAATCAATTGTCCGGCAAGCGCTCGGTGCCGGAGCCTCGCTGCGTCCGCGCTCTGATCTTCAATCAGCGGACCGCGGCTGTTTTTCTTCCTGTTCCCCACTGACGACCCGCCTCCGTTCTTCTTTTTTATCCAATGTTTTTTTTAAACTGCCGCTCCGGCACTTAGTCAGGCCGACGGTTCGCGTTCTTCCTTCAGCATCAGTAAAAGCTCTCGTTTCAGCTGCAGGAATCGCTCATCCGTCATCGTCCGCTCATCGCGGGGACGCGGCAGTCCGACTTCTATTTTGGCTTTAATCCGGCCGGGGCGGCGTGTAAAGACGTAGATTTCATCAGAAAGATAGATGGCTTCGTCAATGTCGTGCGTCACAAAAAGGATCGTTTTCCGGAAATCGTTCCAGATCTGAAGCAGCCAGTTCTGCATCTGCAGCCGCGTCTGGGCGTCCAGAGCGCCGAACGGTTCATCGAGCAGAATAACATTCATGTCCTGCAGCAGTGTTCGGATCAGGCCGGCCCGCTGCCGCATCCCCCCGGACAGTGCATCGGGACGGTCATATTCAAATCCGGCCAGACCGTATTTCCGCAGCAGCGGCAGCGCCCGTTCACGCGCCTTTTTCTTTGATATCCCGCGGATTTCGAGCCCGATAATGACATTATCAAGAATGGTCCGCCATGGGAGCAGAAGATCTTTTTGAAGCATGTATCCGACGTGCCCGCTCTCGCGGACAATATTCTCTCCGTCTAGAAGCACCTGTCCAGCGGACGGCCCGGTCAGTCCGGAAATAATATTGAAAAGCGTCGTTTTACCGCAGCCGCTCGGGCCGATGATGCTGACAAATCTGCCGCTTCCGATCTGCATGTCGGCCTCTTTCAGCGCACAGAACAGTTCGCCGTTCTTTTTGTAGTATTTACTGCAGTGCACCACTTCCAGTTCACTCATATCGCGCCCCCTTTCTCTTGAAAAATGGAAAAGCAGCGTGCCGCAGCCGGCATCGGTGAAAATAATTGGGCCTCAATATGATATATGCAATGGGCGAATGCCGTGACACTCAAAGAGGGTAAATAAACCGGATTCATCATCGGACACGGGTGCCCGGTTCACAGCGACCGATCATGAGCCGGCGAAAGGATAGATGAAAATCGGTCCGATCCATCGGAAATCGGACTCTTTAATCCATATTGATTTTCACGAAAAATACCGTCGTAACAGGATAATCTCTAATAGAATCGGGAGACTGAGAGTGAAAGCGATCGAAATGGAAAAAGATATCACTCTGCTAGTAGACAATCTGACCACGGATGGCAGGAACGGACCGTCCCTGGGGGGCAGTGATCCTGATATGTGCAGCGGCCGGATCTTCGGCACCGCACCTCTATTAGGCATCCGTCCTCCATCCGCAGCGGAACGTTAAAAGCTTTTATCATCCGGCTGCTTCTCTTCGTTTATCCGGTCTTATCCGCTGCATTTCCGATTATTTACAAATGACCGATCCCTTCCGATCCGTCGGTCATTTTTTAACCGCACGCTGTCCGGCGTATTCTGCTATAGAGTGATCAACAGAGGAGCGCTCCCCTTTTCCAGATCGCTTGAAATTGTCCGGGAGGGCGGTCCTTTGCAGGCACTGCTGGCATCGGCTCGCTCTTCCCGCATACGCTCTCGGACTCTATGCTCTGATCCTGGCAGCCGTAAATTTTTTTACCGGCAGAAGTTTTCTGGGAACGTCCTTTCCGTCCGGCTGGAACTATGACCGGCAGCAGCTCCCCTTTCTTGTGATGTGTTGCCCGGCTTCTGTCGTGGTAAGATAAATTCAGATGCTGAAAAGGAGATGGCTTTTTTGAGGGAAGATATAATCAGACGTTTTATCTCTTACGTAAAAGTAAACACGCAATCAAACGACAACAATCCCGGCTGCCCGTCGACCCCGGGTCAGCTGACGCTGCTGAACCGGCTCGTTGACGAGCTGAAAACGATCGGCATGGCCGAGGCGGCGATTGATGCGAACGGCTACGTGATGGCGACGCTGCCGGCCAATACGGATAAAGATGTGCCGACAGTCGGTTTCATGTCCCATGCCGACACGGCCACTGATTTTACAGGCAACGGCGTCAATCCGCAGTTTGTCGAACATTACGACGGCGGAGACATCGTTCTGAACAAAGAACGGAAAGTCGTGCTCAGTCCGGATGCGTTTCCCGAATTGAAAAAATATGTCGGGCACACCCTGATCACGACCGACGGAACAACGCTGCTCGGCGCCGATGATAAATCCGGCATTGCCGAGATTATGACAGCCATGGATTACCTGCTCCACCATCCTGAAATCAAACACGGCCAGGTGCGTGTCGCTTTTACTCCCGACGAAGAAATCGGTCGGGGGCCGCATAAATTCGACGTTGCAGCATTCGGCGCAAACCTCGCCTACACGGTCGACGGCGGCGCGCTCGGCGGGCTTGAATATGAAAATTTCAATGCCGCGGAAGCAAAGCTTACTTTCAAGGGAAGCAACGTCCATCCGGGTTCCGCTAAGGGAAAGATGATCAATTCGATCAAAGTCGCCATTGATTTTCAGAACCGGATGCCCGAAGACGAAGCACCGGAACTGACCGACGGCTATGAAGGATTCTATCACCTGCTTTCATTTGCCGGCGATGTTGAACAAACGAAGCTCGTGTACATCATCCGCGACTTCGGCAAAGCCGAATTCGCCGCAAGGAAAGCATTCGTCCGGGATACGGCTCGAAAGCTTGAGAAGAAGTACGGAATCGGCAGCGTGATTCTCGAACTGAAAGACCAGTATTACAACATGAAAGAAAAAGTGGAACAAAACAAGGAAGTGGTCGACGTCGCCTACCAGGCGATGAAGAACCTCGGTATTGAACCGCAGGTGCTGCCGATCCGCGGCGGTACGGACGGCGCTCAGATTTCTTACATGGGCCTGCCGACGCCGAATCTGTTCACCGGCGGCGAGAACTTTCACGGAAAATTCGAGTATATCTCCGTCGATAACATGGTCAAAGCCGCTCAGACCATCGTGGAGATCGCCAGACTCTTTGCCGCACAGGCAAAATAAATTCCTTTTACGAAAACAAAGCATCCCCGAAACCGTTTATCCGGCGGTTCCGGGGATGCTTGTCTCAGCGGAGAAACATTTACGCAGATTCAGGTTGACCTTTTTTCATCGCGGTCGGCGTAGTCCTCGTATTTTTTGCAAATCGTTTTTCCGCGGTTGTTCAGAACCTTTTTCACATGCTTAATATCGCTGACATTGTACTTCGCCATGACCAGATAGCAGATCGCCGAAGGAAGCAGCGGCAGCTCAAGAAGGCTCATGGTCAGGACGTAGTCGCCCGGATGCTGCAGATAGACGGAGACAAAAGCAAGGATGCCGCTCATGCCCAGGTTGCCGAAGGTACGTCCCAGACTGTTGGCCAGATTGGCAATGCTGAAAACGGTCCCGCGATGTTCCGGAAGATTGACATCCGTAATCAGCGCCAGCCAGTTCGGCGTATTGGCGGACTGGGCGGCCGATGCGAACAGGGCGATGACAAAAAGGGCCAGTATCCATGGATTCGTGAACATCTGCTCAATCAGGCTGAAAAACAGCGTGACCGAATTTACCGTCTTAGGAAGTGATAATTGATTAATGGGAAAAATAAATAATAGGATATAGAGGGGCATGGTCGCAAACACAAAAGCCGATGTAATCAGGGCGCGCGCTTTGTAGCTTCTGCGCTGCAAAACATCTCCGAGATAACCGAACAGGGAAGTCAGTGTTCCGCCGATTTGAAAAATGCCGTACAGGAAAGACGCGACAATAATGGCAATCTTGCTTCCGTAGCCCAGTGCCTCTAGTTTGGCTATGTAAAGCGTCGGAAGCCAGATGAGGCTTCCCGTCGAAATATTCATGAAGAAGCCCTGCAGAAACAGGAGCAGATTGCTTTTCTTTCCCAGCATCATCCTGATCTGACCCGGGGTGATCCGGTAATTATAACTTTGTCCCTCTTTAATCAGCGCCCGAAGTTCCGGCTCGGTATTCCCGATCTTCGGTTCTTCTACAAAGAAGTAAAAGATAATCAGAACCAGGCCGAGCATGCTGAGCACTTCGAACGGCATGCGCCAGTCCGACAGTGTCGAGATGATCGAGGCAATCAGGGCGCCGGCAATACCCCCGAATCCCTGTGACATGCCCCAGAGGCTGAGAATCATGCCCCTGGACCGGTAAGGGACATAGTCGGTCAGCGCACTGAAACCGATCGAGGCTACACAGCCGAGCCCGATTCCGGTCACGATCTGGAAAGCCAGCAGCAGAATATAGGAAGAGCTCAGCGACGTCAGGTAGACGCCGGCTACCCAGATCAGCGTTCCGACAATAATCAATTTTTTTCTATTGTATTTTCCGGACAGATAACCCCAAAACAGGGAAGAAAGTGACGTTGCAAGAATATTAATCGCCGAAACGACGCCCATCGCCGAAACCGCGACACCAAGGTCATGAGAAATGTTGGAAAACAAAGGGGGGAACAACCCAACAACGATGTTATCAAACGCCGCCAGGCTGACATAGACACAAATGGCGTAAATTGTTTTGAATTTCTGAAATGACATGGAATGCCTGTCTCCTTAAGGTTTGGTGTTGCACAGCCTCTAACTTTTTGCTAGCATTATTTTATATCTTTCTTAAAATAAATTGTTTCTTGTCCCAGTTTATCATACAATGTAATTTAGACAGAAGAGACTGTTTATCTAGCGAGTCAGTCCAATTGTTAGAGAAAGGATATCTTCGATGATTAAAAACATACTCATCATATCGTCTAATTACACCGGCCATGGACATAAGAGCATCACCGAATCCTTGAGCGAGAAATTCGATATTGTTCCGGACGTAAAGATCCATGTCGTCGATGGCTTTTCTCTTGGCGGAAGCACACTGCTCAAAGTAGGTAAAATGTACGGGCCGATCACAAGAAATTCCGAACATCTGTGGAAAATCATCTGGGATTACACATCGGTCAAAATGACGTTTGTCAACCATCTGGTTGAATTGAAAATCAGAACGAGGTTCCTTGCATTGCTTGATCAAGTGAAACCGGACCTGATTCTGACTGTACATCCGAACTTCAATGGTTCAATTATTAACATATTGGAAAAAAATAATATCCATATCCCTTTTGTCACGCTGATTGCCGATCTGATCAGCATTACACCGTTCTGGGCGGACCCGCGCGCCGACTATATCATCAGCCCTACGGAAGAAGCCAAGGAAAAATGTATTGAATTCGGTGTTCCGTCTGAAAAAATCAAGGTGCTCGGTTTTCCGGTCCGCTCGCGTTTCTACAATCACACGTCCAAGAATATGCCGGAGCACTACACCCCCGGAAAGCCTTTGAACTGCCTGATTATGAGCGGCGGCGAGGGCGTCGGGAACATGGGCAAGATGGCCAAGACGCTGATTGATAATTTTGGATTTAATATTACCATTGTAGCCGGAAGAAATGAAAAATTACAAGCTCACCTAAAAAAAACTCTTGGAAAGAAATACGGCGATAAAGTAAAAATCTACGGATTCACTCAAAACATACAGGATCTGATCGCAAATTCCGATATTGCCTTTATCAGGAGCAGTCCGAATGTGATGATGGAAGCCGTCTCATGCAACACGCCGATCGTAATTACCGGGGCGCTTCCGGGCCAGGAAGCGGGCAACCCGAGATTTGCCGAAAAGTATCATTTGGCCATCACCTGCGGGTCGATGAGCGACCTGGTCCCGACGATCAACGAACTGCTTGATAATAACGTGGCGATGCTGAAAGAAATCAAGAAATCGCAGCAGGAATACGTCGATCCGCTGATTCCTGAAAATATCGTCAAATTTATCCTGAATATCCCGAGTGAAGACCTGCAGACGGCGAGTGTCTCCCGCGAAATCCCTGCAGTGAATAAAATCAATTACGAATCCTGAGAGAGAAAAAATCATTTTCTTTACTCTAATTATTCGGATTCAAAGGTGCAGGAAGTATGCGTCATCCGCTTATTTAATGGCGCATATTTCCTGTTTTTTTTTGCGATCGGCCGTTCCGCCGCCATGCTTCAGGCAGCACGGCCGATCGCAAACGCTTTTCCGCACAGCAAAAAGCGGAGCCATTGCCATTGCTTAAGAGGCTGCCTTTTGACAGCGGAACAATTTGAACTGCAGATCTGATTGAATTCTGAATTTTTTATAATTAATATCATCCAAATTTTTTCTTGCGGAATATAAAGTAAGGGGAGGCGGAAAAAACCATTGATAAATACAAATAGGATGGTTTACCCATACAGTCGTTTCATGATTCAATCCGGGACTTCATGACAAAAAAGTCCTCTCCTGTTCATAATTAACTGCAGGAAAAAGGATGTCTCGCAGTTGACGGGTACAGCGCAGCCGTCCGATCAGATTAGAAAGCTAGACCAAACCGGAGAAAGCCGAGACGGAACGTCGAAAAAAGAGCGGGTGCTCCGAATCGCCGGAAACTCGCTCCGAATGCAACTGAAGTCGCTCCGAAATCCGAAAAAGTTACTCCGAAAAGGAGCGGGTTAGAGTTAGTCTAAATAGTGGACACGTCAAAATGGGATTCCGTATGATTAAACTATCCTAGAAAAGGGCGTGTTCAA
>NZ_JAUUBW010000022.1:0-62561 GCF_036598985.1 Sporolactobacillus sp. KGMB 08714 | reverse complement strand
ATGCTTTTATTTTTTGTGTTACCCCCTTATCGGATAAGGCTTAAACACTGTTTTTGGTGTTTCAAGTTTTAGTTAATAGTAAAAAAAGAAGGGCGTGCCAGTGCAATGGATCGATTAACGGAAAAGAAAAAAGGATCAACGGAAATTTTTAAAGGAAAGATCGTTCACCTTCTGGTTGACAAAGTCGGCCTTCCGAACGGCAATGAGGCCACCAGAGAGGTGGTCAGACATCCCGGTGCCGTGGCGATTATCGCGGTCAATGAACAGGGAGAGATGCTCCTCGTCAGGCAGTATCGCTATCCTCTCGACAAGATTATCTATGAAATTCCGGCGGGAAAACTGGAACCGGGAGAACATCCGAATGATTCAGCGATACGCGAACTGGAAGAAGAAACGGGGCATCGATGCAGGCGGATGGAACAGGTTGCTTCATTTTACTCTTCGCCCGGTTTTTCCGATGAATTGCTGAACATCTATTTTACCGATACGCTGACAGATGGGAGCCAGCACCTTGATGATGACGAGTTTCTTGAAGTCTATGCAGTCGGCCTGGACGAAGCCGTTCAAATGGTGCGCGATCACCGGATTGCCGATGCGAAAACGGTTTATGCCGTCCAATACTTGCAGCTGAAGGCCGCGAAAAAATAACGCGCTGACATCGGCTGTGTAAATTCTCTTTCCCCCGGGCATAGCTTTCCCGAAAAATCATAGAATAGATTATCGTTTCTATTTGAGAGAATCCGGCGGGAGGTTCCGAAATGGTCGGGCAGAGAATTAAAAAAATCGTTTTTCGGCACGTCAAAGAATACTTATCGCTTTACACATTTGTTACTGGATTATTTCTGATGGGCATTATATTCGGGGCAATTGTCGTAAACAGTCTCTCCTATGGCTCAAAAAGCGATCTGCTCCATTATCTTCAGCAGTTTTTCGGAGAACTGTCGCGCGGGCAGATTGCAGACCCGGGTCGTCTGTTTAAAGAGAGCCTGCTTAACGGCCTGCAGTATGTGGGGTTGATCTTTCTTTTGGGGCTTTCGGTCATCGGGCTTCCGATTATTTTTCTGCTTGTTTTTGTTAAGGGCATGATACTTGGTTTTACGGTCGGGTTTCTCGTCAGCCAATTGGGCCTTCACGGTTTTCTTGCCTCAATGGTGAGTGTTTTTCCTCAGAATCTGCTGATCATGCCTAATTATCTGTTTCTCGCAGTTATTTCTGTCGCCTTTTCTCTGAAGATCGTCCGTCGGCTGATCGTGAAAAACAACCGTGATCCGATTTTCCACCAGCTGATCGGCTATGGGATCATGTTCGCCGGCTCGGTCGTTGTCCTGGCTGCGGCGTCCGGGTATGAAGCGTACATTTCACCCGCTCTGATTCGCCTTTTTGTCCCGTAATTATTTGCGGTATAAGATGTGAGAATTGGTTAAATGATAATAAGGCTTCATTTCATGGCGATTTATCGACGAATATGCTTTTCTCAAAATAAAATGATTTCAATTTAAAAATTATTTTATTTAAAATTGACAGCGCAATTGATAAGGATTATAATTTCTCTGAGATCAGACGAGGGGGGATTTGCGTGGAAGGTCGGATCAATCGAATCAAGAAACAGCTTCATGCGCAGAAGTATAAGTTGACTCCTCAGCGCGAAGCAACAGTCAGAGTTTTGCTTGAAAACGAACAAGATCATCTCAGTGCGGAAGATGTCTACCTCCTCGTGAAAGAAAAGGCGCCGGAAATCGGTCTGGCTACCGTTTACCGGACACTTGAACTGTTAACCGAACTAAAAGTCGTTGACAAGATCAACTTTGGAGACGGCGTCTCGCGTTATGACCTGCGTCAGGAGGGGGCCAACCATTTTCATCATCATCTCGTCTGCATCGAATGCGGTGCAGTGGACGAGATACAGGAAGATCTTCTCGGCGATGTGGAAAAACTGGTAGAGCGCAGATGGCATTTTAAAGTAAAAGATCACCGTCTGACTTTTCACGGTATCTGCCACCGCTGCCTGGAAAAACATGAAGCAGAGAACCAGGCCCGTGAAAATGAACAAGAACATGAAGTGGAAAAAGTATAATATCAATCAAAGGCAGCGGAATTTGTATCAAAAATCCGCCGGGTAAAACAGTCTGAAGAGGAAAGGGCAGGCTGTTTTTTCATTTGTCCGGCCTGCTTGTTCCCGAATGCATCCGGAAACAACGGTCACGGTGCTGGCTATTCAATCTGATTCTATCATTGAAAAAAGCAGCTCTCTCCGGAATATTTGCGGGAGCTTCAGGCATATCCATAAGTAAATCCTGATTTTACGGGATATGCCTGATCAATGAGGATGAACGGGGCAATGAAGGAGTATCTGCAAATCACTCTGCGGGTCTGGAAAATGTTAATTGTTTTCATCGCGCTGACGGTCTTCTTTTATTTGGGACTGGCCTGGGTGGACCGGCAGCAGGCCAATTTTCATCGATATGATGAACGCGGGAACGACGCGGTCAAAGTCAGTGCCGGCCAACAGCCGGCCGGCATGCTTGAAGACAGTGCCCGGGATTTTTGGATGCGGATCCGTGAATTTTTGCAGGACGGAGAATGAGAAGCATGCAGGAACAGCTGAATGATTTTCTGAATGGGCTGAAGCGCGAACGCGGTCTTTCAATGAACACTCTGGATGCCTACCGAAGAGACCTTATCCAATATATCGATTTTCTGAAAACCGAAGCCGGGTGCCGTTTCTGGACGCAAGTGACGGAGATTCACGTGATGAAGTACCTGTACTGGCTGAGAGACAAAGGAAGCGCTCCGGCGACGCTGGCCCGTAAGGCAGCCGCAGTCCGCGGTTTTCACCGCTTTCTGCTGAGAAAACACCAGACAGACCGCGATCCGTCCTATGCAATCGAGGTACCGCGGGTCGAACCGAAATATCCCAGCATCCTGTCGATCGGCGAAATTGAGACACTGCTCGATGCACCCGATAAAGGAAGTGATGCGGGCCGCCGCGACCGCGCGATGCTGGAATTATTGTATGCGACCGGTATGCGTGTGAGCGAACTTGTCCTGCTGGACCTTAATGATCTGAACCTGATGATGGGATTTGTCCGCTGCAGCGCCGGAAAAGGCAGCGAGCGTGTCATTCCTCTCGGCAGCAAGGCCCGGCAGGCGGTGCAATTATACATAACCGAGGTTCGGGAAAAAACGGATCGCTGCTCGGATAGGCAAGCGCTTTTTCTCAATCATCAGGGACGGCGGATTACGAGGCAGGGCTTCTGGAAGATTCTCAAGCGATATGCACAGGAAACGGGTATCGGGGCATCGCTGTCCCCGGAAACGCTCCGGCATTCACTGGAAGCGCATCTGCTTGAAAACGGAGCCGATCCCGAATCGGTTGAAGAGCTGATGGGACGCACGGACAAGCTGGCTTCACAAAGATACCCGCGCCCCGCGAAAGAGCGTCTGAAAGATGTTTATGCCCGCTGCCATCCCCGTGCCTGACGCAGCGGAAAAAAGGATCGCCAATTAGAGTGGAGAGATGAAGATGGAGCAGGTCGAAGAAGTCATTGAATGCATGCGGGCAAAGACCCGGAAGAATCCGAAGATCGGACTGATTCTCGGTTCGGGGCTCGGCGATCTTGCGGCGGCTATCGCCGGCGCCGACCGGATTCCTTATCAATCGCTGCCCCACTTCCCAAAGCCGACGGTTGAGGGCCACAAAGGACAATTTGTGATCGGCCGATTGGAAGATCAAAATGTCATTGCGATGCAGGGACGTTATCATTACTATGAAGGCTATTCGCTGAAACAAGTTTCTTTTCCTGTCCGTGTGATGAAGGCGCTCGGAATTGAGTATCTGATTGTGACCAATGCCGCCGGCGGAATCAACACGGACTTTCGCCCCGGCGATCTGATGCTGATCCGCGATCATATCAATATGCTCGGCGGAAGCCCGCTGATCGGAGCGAACGATGAGAAGACAGGCCCGCGTTTTCCGAATATGTCCGCGGCTTATCAGGCCGCTCTGATTGATCTGGGAAAGAAGGCGGCTTCTTCAATCGGTATCAATATCAGGGAGGGCGTCTATCTGGCAACTCCCGGTCCGCAATATGAGACTCCGGCAGAAATCCGGATGATGCGCGCTCTCGGTGCCGACGCCGTCGGCATGTCGACCGTACCTGAAGTCATTGAGGCAAACCATGCCGGCCTTAAAGTCCTCGGTATTTCATGTATCACGAATATGGCGAGCGGCATTCTCAACCGGCCGCTTTCCCATACAGAAGTGATGGATACGGCCCGTCGGGTGAAAGAAAATTTCACAGGATTGATTAAAGAGATTATACGGACGATCGGCACCTGCTGAAGATTTTTAAATAAGCTGTTTTAAAAAAATGAATATTTCTTTGGTTCCTGTATTCGGCCGGCCGCGAGTGCGAGGCCTTCATCCGCTCATCTGATGAGAGGCAGATATCTATTCTTTTGTCGGTGCGGGCAGCGATAGACTTCTCTGAAGGGTGATATCGTGGTCGGAGAGGCGTTAAATCGCGGAAATGCCCGCTTTTTAAATTCATCGGCATCCAGACAAAATCGCCGGGTATACCCCGCTGGAAAACCGCCGGTCAGCTGCCACGATCAT
The DNA here is from genome assembly GCF_036598985.1 of Sporolactobacillus sp. KGMB 08714. Lineage (NCBI taxonomy): Bacteria > Bacillati > Bacillota > Bacilli > Caryophanales > Sporolactobacillaceae > Sporolactobacillus > Sporolactobacillus sp. KGMB 08714. The sequence continues at coordinate 57,946 of NZ_JAUUBW010000022.1, read as the reverse complement.
CCGTAACCCGCCGCTATATTGTCAGCAAACAGCCCAATATCAACAGTTAGAGTCCAAGAATCAACAATGAAACGCAGAATATCGACAGCAGCGGCTGAAGAATCAATAAGCGTGAATAATCAGAACTTTAAAAGGCGCCGGCAACTGTGGGGCAGAGCAGCTTTAAGACACTATGATTCTTATAAAAAAGAGGAGCAGCTGTTTTCGGTATGGAAAGGACAGAGGAGGCTCTCCTAAAAGCCTTTTAAAATTCAAGAACCGGAGAGAAATTTGCAAGAAAATTTTTCTCCGGTTTTTCTTGTGTAAAGGACAGTTCTCCTCCGCCGTACGATTCCTTTGGGCATTCTTCATCAGGTTAAGATCCTGCTTCGGCGGGATCTTTTTTTCTCGCCTTTATTCAGTATAAAAGATCCGATTCTGGAAAAAATAGAGAAGATTATAGGAGGAGGTAGAATCATGAAGGCTTTTTCAGCATTTCTGCTCTGTACGCTGCTGCTTTTCGCGACACTTGTGCCGGCGGCGGCAGCTTCCGCGCAGACGGCCGGCACACCGGCCGGGAAGGCGCAGCAGGTGAAGTCGGCCATCGTCATCGAAGAGGGAACGGGGAAAGTGCTCTATCAGATGAACGCAGACAAGGAACTGCCGCCTGCAAGCATGACGAAAATAATGACGCTTTTACTAATTTTTAAGGCGCTGAGCCGGCATCAGATTTCGCTGAATGATAAGGTAACGGTCAGCGAGCATGCCGCGTCGATGGGAGGCTCGCAGGTTTTTCTTGAACCGGGGGAGACCATGACTGTCAACGAGATGCTCAAAGCGATCGCCATTGCCTCCGGGAACGATGCATCGATGGCTATGGCTGAATATATCGCCGGATCTGAGAAAGCGTTTGTACAGCAAATGAATCAGGAAGCGAAATCACTTGGATTAACACACACGAAATTCCAGAATCCGACGGGCCTTCCTGTACAGGACCATTACTCGAGCGCACACGATATGGCCGTCATGGCCCGCGAACTTGCCCGATATGATCAGGTTTTTAACTATACCTCCAAATATGAGGACTACTTGCGCCAGAACACAGATAAGAAGTTCTGGCTGGTCAACACCAATAAACTGATCAAAACTTACCCGGGCGCGGACGGATTGAAAACAGGTTTTACGAATGAGGCCAAATACTGCCTGACGGCGACGGCAAAACGGGGCAGTATGAGGGTGATTGCCGTTGTCATGGGCGCCCCTTCTCCAAAAGAAAGAAATAAGGAAGTAGCGGCGCTGATGGACGAAGCTTTTGCCAATTACACGACCAAGCAGATCCTTGGGAAAAACGCGACGGTCGCTTCAGCTAAAGTGAACAAGGGGAGTCGCGGGCAAGTCCCCGTTGTTACCGGAAATCCTGCCGTCCTGCTCCTGAAGAAAGGGGAGGACGCGAACGGGCTTCAGAAAAAGGTCGACATACCGCACTCGCTTCAGGCACCAATCAAGGCGGGAACCGTTGTCGGCTATTACACGATCAGCAAGAATCATCAGGTTATTTCGCGGACGCCTTTGGTCGTGAATGAAAATATTAAACGGGCGTCCTGGTGGCAGCTTTTTAAGCGAAGCGCCGGATCGATCCTGACCCATTAAGCAAAAACGCGAGATTTGCTGATTAAGCACTAGTTCTGTCGGCAGGCAGGAACACAGGAAAAGGGCGGCGAAAAGAACACATACAAGACGGATTCACGGCAGGTTGATATCTGCGGCCTGTCGGCATATCCGCCCCTTTATCCTGAAACAGCGAAGGAGCCGACGCTTAAAAAAGGCTTTAACCGGGAGAGGAGAGAGTCAGATTGAGTCTGCAAATCGATTTGGAAGTGAAAAACGGCGTGCTTTGCATCCGGCTCGCCGGGGAACTGGATCATCATACAGCGGATGAACTGCGGGAAAAAGTTAATGCGGTGATGGAAGAAGAAATGGTTCATCATATTCTGCTGAATCTTGGAAATCTGACATTTATGGACAGTTCGGGCCTTGGTGTAATTCTTGGCCGCTACAAGAAGATTGTCGGCCTTGGCGGCGAAATGGTTGTCTGCTCGATATCGCCGTCCGTCCGCCGGCTGTTTGAGCTGAGCGGAATGTTTAAAATCATCCGTTTTGAAGCGGATGAAGAATATGCCCTGCACACTCTGGGGGTGGCCTGAATGAAAAATGAGATGTCGCTTTCTTTTTCGGCAGTCAGCGAAAATGAATCGTTTGCCCGTGTCGCGGTGGCGGCTTTCGTAGCTCAGCTTGATCCGACCTTGGACGAGCTGACGGAAATAAAGACGGTTGTATCCGAAGCCGTTACAAATTGCATCATTCACGGCTATGAAAACAGCGGAAAAGGCCGGGTCAGAATCACGGTTTCGCTTGAAGACGGAACCGTCAGTTTAAGCGTTCATGATGACGGAGTCGGGATAAAAGATGTTGAGCAGGCGAAGCAGCCGCTCTTTACGACGAAACCGGAACTGGAACGATCGGGAATGGGCTTTACGATTATGGAAAATTTCATGGATCATGTGACGGTGGAAACAGAGGAAGGCAAAGGAACGACCGTGATCATGACAAAGGAAATGATTCATAACAGAGCGGTCTGCAAGTAGGGAGATATGTGTATGGAGCTTGATCGGAAAATCGGAGCCAAGGAACCGCTGCTGGACGACGGAGAAGTCAAGGCACTGATTAAGCGCAGTCAGTCAGGAGATCATGAAGCACGCGATCAGCTGGTGAAGAAGAATATGAGACTCGTCTGGTCGGTCGTTCAGCGGTTTATCAACCGGGGCTATGAACCGGACGATCTGTTTCAGATCGGCTGTATCGGGCTGCTGAAGTCGGTTGACAAATTCGATCTTTCTTTTGATGTCAAATTCTCGACGTACGCCGTACCGATGATTATCGGGGAAATTCAGCGTTTCATCAGGGACGACGGTGCGGTCAAGGTCAGCCGTTCATTAAAGGAAACCGGGATCAGAGTCAGGAAGAAACGCGATGAGCTGTCGAAGAAGCTCGGACGTAATCCAACGATCGGCGAGCTCTCCGATGCGCTCGATCTATCTCCTGAAGATATTGTGCTTTCTCAGGAGGCGATCCGGGCACCGTCATCCATTCATGAAACGGTCTTTGAAAATGACGGCGATCCGATCACAATCCTGGACCAGATTTCAGATGGGGAAAGCGGCAAATGGTTTGATAAGATGGTCGTCCGGGAAGCTGTGGAGCATCTTGATGAACGGGAAAAGCTGATTGTCTATCTTCGTTATTATAAAGACCAGACACAGACCGAAGTCGCCTCACGTCTGGGAATTTCCCAGGTTCAGGTTTCCCGGCTTGAAAAAAAAATACTGGAAGAAATTAAAAGCCAGATGGCTGAATAGCCTTCAAAAAAAATGATCCGCTCTTTCCGCAGAGCCGGATCATTTTTTTTGAACGGTACCGGATTAAAAAAGGCAACGGTTCGCCTGACTGTGAATCGGAGGCCTGCATATTTTTCACCATCCGGCAGATAATAAAATTTCAGAAGGGAGCTTGATCACGATGCTAAATGACCCGAAAAATTACAGCAAGAATATTAAACCCTTTCAACCGAGAGTTCCGTATTTCATGAACTGCCTGAAAGCCTTTTTCGTCGGGGGCCTGATTTGTCTCGCCGGCCAGTGTATCCAGACCGGCTATATCTACTTTTTTCATTTTACAAAACAATCGGCAGGCGATCCGACCGCCGCAACACTGATTCTTATTTCGGCATTAATGACCGGATTCGGCTTCTATGATAAAATTGCCCGATTTGCCGGAGCGGGTTCAATCGTTCCGGTTACCGGATTTGCCAATTCGATAACCAGTGCGGCTCTGGAACACAAAAATGAAGGGATCGTCCTCGGCATCGCAACCAATTTATTTTCGCTGGCCGGGGCCGTGATCGTCTTCGGAGTCGTTTCTGCAGCCGTCCTCGGCATCATCCGTCTATTTATTGAGCAGATTTTCTAGAGAGGAGGAAACGCCAGTGAGCAAGCTGAGAAAACAAACATGGCGGTTTGATCACCCGATTTTTCTTGCCGCAACCGGAACAACGGTCGGACCGCTCGAGTCGCGCGGTCCGCTTTCGGGAAATTTTGACAAAGCCTATGAATCGCTGAACTGCGGAGAAAAGGATTGGATCGAAGCAGAGAAAACTTTGATGCGGCGGGCGATCTCTTACTGTCTTGCCAAAGCGGGAAAAATAGAAGGGGACATGGATTTGTTTCTGGCAGGAGATCTTATGGACCAGACGGTGACTTCCAATTTTATTGCACGGGAAAACCGGGTTCCTTTTTTCGGCATGTTCGGAGCCTGCTCAACGTCAATGGAAACGCTGGCGGCCGGGGCACAGCTGGTCGACAGCGGGTTTGCGGACAATGTCCTCTGCGCGGTCAGCAGTCATAATGCGACGGCCGAGCGCCAATTCCGAAATCCGACAGAATACGGAGGGCCTTCCAATTTAACCCAAACGTTCACGGTGACCGGAGCGGGTGCGACAATCGTGACAAAAGAACCGGGTAAAGTCCGGGTGAGCGAGGCGACAATCGGCAGAGTCATTGACTGGGGAATCGGGGATCCGAACAATCTGGGGTCGGCCATGGCCCCTGCAGCCGCGGACACCATCTGGGCTCATTTTCAGGACACAGGCCGGGTGCCCGAAGATTACGATCTGATTGTGACGGGCGACCTTTCAAGTGTCGGCGTTCCGATCCTGAGGGAACTGCTGATTGAAAAGGGACTGGATATTACGGATGTACATCAGGATTGCGGACTGATGATCTACAGCCCGGACCAGCCTGTCGGTGCGGGAGGAAGCGGATGCGCCTGTTCCGCAGTGGTGACCTACGGTTATTTGTACAAAAGACTGGCCGAAGGCTCCCTGAAGCGGGTTTTGGTCGTGGCTACGGGAGCGCTTCTCAATAATGCAACGGCGAAACAGAAAGATACCATTCCGTGCATTGCCCACGGGGTTGTTCTTGAAACGGCAAAGGTGGGAGCAGAATGATTTTTCTCTATGCTTTTCTTATCGGTGGTGCTATATGCGTAATCGGGCAGCTGCTTTTAGACGTTTTCAAGCTCACACCCGTTCATGTTGTTGTCTCATTTGTCGTTCTCGGTGCGGTGCTCGACGCATTCGGTCTCTACGATAAACTGATTGAATTTGCCGGGGCCGGGGCGACGGTTCCGATCACCAGTTTCGGCCATTCTCTCCTGCACGGTGCGATGTCGGAGGGGCATAAACACGGTTATCTCGGAATTGCAATCGGAATTTTTAAGCTGACCTCTTCCGGTATCACTTCGGCTATTTTGTTCGGATTTCTTATCGCACTTTTCTTCAAACCGAGAGGATAGGCGAAAAGTCAAAGGGGAGTCAGAGGCTATGCAAAAGCAGGATGAAAAGACACCGATCAGTGCCGATATCAGCGAAAATTCCCAAACAATGTATCGGATCTTTGATTTCGGTCCGGCCAATTTTGACATGGGCGAGCGCAGCATTAAGATACTCGGGCGGGAAAGCAAGATTTATTATACGAACAGTCTGATGGATACGAGCATTTTAGTCGTTATGATGCGCGAGTTTATGCGCCTCTCCAACCGTAATGAGCACGTTTCCGATGTTTTTCAGGAAATTAAGCAGCATCTTGTTCACGAACAGGTCGAGGAGATACAGACGATCGATGACGCGGTCGACCGGCTGCTCACCGGACGGATGATCGTATTGGTTGACGGCGAGACGAGCGGTTTCAGCATCGATCTGCGCCATTATCCCGGACGCCAGCCGGAAGAACCTGAGGTCGAGAAAGTCGTCCGCGGATCAAAAGACGGATTTACAGAAAATATTATTGAAAATTCCGGCCTGATCCGCCGCCGGATTCGCGATCCGCGCTTTCGCAGCGACTTAATCCAGGTCGGTTTGCGGTCGAAAACCGATGTGAGCCTGTGCTATTTAAAGGATGTGGCCAACCCGGGCCTGATTAAAACAATAAAAAAAGAACTTCAGTCTATCAAAATCGACGGAATTCCGATGGCGGACAACGCTGTGGAGGAATTTATTCTTAAACAGGGATGGAATCCGTTTCCGCTCGCACGCTACACCGGACGTCCGGATGTAGCGGCCGCACACATCCTGGAGGGCCACATCGTTATGATTACGGACACTTCTCCCAGTGCCATGATTCTGCCGACCACATTGTTTCATCATATACAGCATGCCGAAGAATACCGGCAGGTCACCATATCGGGCGCATTTGAACGGTGGGTGCGTTTTATTGCTATATTCGGCTCTATTTTTCTCGTGCCTCTCTGGCTTTTGCTCGTGCAGGATCATTTGCTCCCGTCACAGCTGAGTTTCATCGGACCGGACAAAAAAGACTTTCATATTCCGCTGGTCGTTCAAATCCTGATTGCGGAGGTCGGTATCGAAACCTTGCGGATGGCTGCGATCCATGTGCCGACGCCGCTCTCGACGGCACTCGGCCTGATTGCCGCCGTCCTGATCGGACAGATTGCCATCGAAGCAGGCGTCTTCGTACCGGAAGTGATTCTCTATACTTCCGTTTCCGCGGTCGGCGGATTCGCGACGCCGAGCTATGATCTGCAGCTGGCCAATAAAATTATCCGGATCCTGCTGATCCTGACGGTCGCTTTTTTTCATGTACCCGGTTTCATGATTGTAATCACTTTAACCATCATCTATCTTTCGCATGTGAAAAATCTGAATACACCCTATCTATGGCCGTTTATCCCCTTTAACCCGACCGGCCTCTACAATATACTGATGCGCCGGGCGATGCCGACATCTGTGCTCCGCCCCAGTATTGTCCGTCCGCTTGATAAATATCGGCAGCCGCCGAAAAGCAAACCGAATTAAAACTTGTCTTTATCTCCCGATCATGGTACACTGACACTAAATTTCACACACGATCATCCTTTCAATAGATATGAGGAGCAAGGCAAATGAGTACGGAATGGGAGCCCGGGAAGCAGACATCATTCCGGAAAGATCAACTTGCCGGAACGTCTTTTTTCCCAGGAGCAGGCTGCCGGGCTGCCGTCGGTCTCACTGCCGATAAATGATGAAGCGGTGGAGCACTTTTCGGGCGAACAGATACGACAGGGCCTGTATACACTTCGCTATACAGGTCTTATTTGTGCTATCGCCCCGGGCATCCTCTGAATCGACGAAGCGATGAAACGGAAATCGGGCGAATGTGTATCGGCATGACGGAGGGAGGAGATTTCTTTGCACGGGACACAAACGATTGGGAAAAACGGTCATCTTTATATCGGCGGATCGGATGCCGTACGGCTTGCGGAAAAGTTCGGAACGCCGCTTTATGTTTATGATACGGCACTGATAAAACAGAAAATCAGGCTGTTTCAGGAGGCCTTTTCCAGACACAGCGCCCTGAACTGGCAGATTGCCTATGCCAGCAAGGCTTTTTCAACGCTCGCGATGATTCAGCTCGCGGGTGATTTCGGCCTTTCGCTCGATGTCGTTTCAGGCGGCGAACTCTATACCGCTCTGAAAGCGGGATTCCCGCCGGAACGTATCCACTTTCACGGCAATAACAAATCGGCGGATGAGCTGGCCCGGGCCCTGGATGCCAAAATAGGCACGGTCATCGTTGATAATTTTTCGGAATTGAGCATGCTTGAGCAGATGTGTGCCGCAAGAGGACAGAAAATAGAGATTCTGCTCAGGATCACACCGGGGGTTGAAGCACATACACATGAATTTATTATGACCGGGCATGACGATACCAAGTTCGGATTTAATCTGGACAACGGAATGGCCGAAAGGGCCGTCTTCCTGGCTCTCCATTCTGAGCATCTTATTCTGAAGGGCCTCCATTGTCATATCGGTTCACAGATTTTCGAGACGGAGGGATTTATCAGAGCCATCCGGGCACTCTTCAGCCATATGAACGAGTGGGAACACCACATGCATTTTCGCATGAAGGTACTGAATGTCGGCGGCGGATTCGGAATCAAGTACACCAGCAAGGACCATCCGCTTCCGATCGGCCGCTTCATTGACGTGATTGCCGACACGATTGAGGATGAGTGTGCACGCCATTCCCTCCGTATACCCGAGGTCTGGATTGAGCCGGGCCGCTCGATCGTCGGCGAAGCAGGAACGACACTTTACACGCTCGGTTCGTCAAAAACTATTCCGGGTATCCGGGAATTCATCTCCATCGACGGAGGAATGACCGATAATATCCGTCCGGCTCTGTATCAGGCAAATTATGAAGCCATCTGTGCGAACCGTGCCGATGAACCGGCGGAAAAAAAAGTAACGATTGCCGGAAAATGCTGTGAAACCGGCGACGTCCTGATTAAGGATGCTTTTGTTCCCGAATCGTGCAAAATGGGCGATATTCTGGCTGTTTTCTGTACCGGAGCCTACGGATATTCGATGGCCAGCCACTACAACAGGCTGCCGAATCCGGCGGTCGTTTTTGTAGAAGACGGAGAGGCATCCATTGTCGTGCGCAGAGAGACTTATGAGGATCTGATCCGGAACGATGTACCGCTGCGAACCTTCTCGTCGCGCCAATGATTCCATCTTCAGGCGGCGTGAAACCGGCTCCCCGATTCTATAGATGCACTTTTCACCGCTTTTGGTTATAATATAGAGCGTGATCTATTTTAGAAGAAGGTTCACGTGCGCAAAATTCATTATCTCGTGGTAATGAGGGGTCAAAAAATGCTGATTCGTTACAAAAAGAGTTATGAAAAGATAGCAATGGGTTTGCTGTCTTTTGTCCCGTCGGAGAAAGAGATAAAGGCGCTTCTGCAGACGATAAAAAAGTACGAAGAAGACGAAAAATGGCAGTTGTTTTTATGGAAAGACGGGGACGACATCATCGGTGTGATCGGTATCCATTTTAAGGACGACCATGAGGCGGAAATCGAACATATCAGCGTCAACCCGTCGTATCGGGCCCAGGGCATCGGCAAGGCGATTATTCTTGCCCTGGGCGGGGCGCTCGGTGAAAATGTTCAGGTGATGCCGTCGGCCGCAATAAAATCTTATTTTGATAACTGCTTCCGTGAAGAAGAAAAAGAAACCAAGGAGTAAGGGTTTCTTTTTTCATTTCAGCAGGGGGAAGCCATCTGCTCTCTCAGATTGCATGCGGCAGGACTTTACGGAGGGCGGGAAAGTCTCCCCCGGACGGACGGACCGGAATAAAAGAAAGCAGGCCATGTCCGGCGGGCCCTGCGAACCCGGCGGCACTGGCTGGGAGCAGATGCACGGATACATACGCTTAGGCGTTGATATTGCCGTCAGGCATGAATCAGAGGGATGAAGTTTGGAGTACACAGTGAAAATTGATGCTTTCGAGGGGCCTCTTGATTTGCTTCTGCATTTAATCAAGAGACTGGAAATCGATATTTACGATATTCCGGTTGCGGAAATCACCGACCAATATCTGGATTTTATCCATCAGATGCAAAAACTTAATCTGGATGTAGCCAGCGAGTATCTGGTGATGGCTGCAACGCTCGTTGCTATGAAAAGCCGGATGCTGCTTCCGAAACCTGCACTGCCTGATGAAGAAGCGGACGAATCCTACGAGGATCCGGAGGAAAGCCGTGAGGCGCTCATGCAGCAGCTGATCGACTACCGGCGTTATAAGGAAGCGGCCGAGGCACTGAGAACAAACGAGACGGAACGGCTGCAGCTTTTCTCAAAACTTCCAAGCGATCTGAGCTGTTATACAAACCGGGACGCAGCGCCGATTCCCGTATCCGGGCGGGCGACGATTCACGATATGCTGAAGGCCGTTCAGCGGATGATGATCCGCAAAAGGCTGGAAGAGCCCCTTGACACAAAAATTAACCGGCAGCCGCTTCCGATCGGACATCAAATGAACGAAATGCTCAACGCTCTGAAGCGCGCCGGGCGCCCGATCCGTTTCGATTCCTTTTTTCGCCGTCCGGATCGGACCAGCGTGATCGTTACCTTTCTGGCCTTATTGGAACTTATGAAAAAAAATGCAATCTATTGTGTGCAGGAAACAAATTTTGCCGATATTGTGGTCGGGCTTGAAAAAGGAGCTGATCAGTTTGAATCAGGAACAGATGTGTTCAATTATTGAGGGCCTTCTCTATCTGACCGGCGAAGAAGGCCTGACGATGGATCAAATCAAAGGGGTCATTCCGGACTGTTCCGAAAAAGAAATCAGAAACACGGTTGAGAAACTGAAAAAGGACAGGCTGGAAAACAAGGCTTCCGGCCTGATGATCGTCGACCTGCCGGACGGTTACCGGATGACGACGAAGCCTTCTATGGCAGCATACGCTGAAAAATTCACGGCCATTCCCCAAACGGCCCCGCTTTCGCAGGCTGCACTGGAAACGGTTGCGATCATCGCTTACAAGCAGCCCATTTCCCGGGTAGCCGTCGAAGAAGTGCGAGGGGTCAAGTCGGAGAGAGCACTCCATACACTGATGGCAAAGGGCCTGATTAAAGAAGTCGGTCGGGCCGAGGGAACGGGACGGGCGATTCTTTATGGAATCACATCCGTTTTTCTGGATTATTTCGGACTGCACACGATCGACGACCTGCCGCCGCTGTTGAATGAGACGATCCACCCGAACGAGCAGCTTGACGCTTTTGATCTTTTCTACGATAAATATAAAGAAACAATAAAAGATTTATAACGTTCCGCTCCTTTCGAAAACAAATCGGGAGATCGTTTGTTTATGACTGCATCGATCTCCCGCTGCCCGGGCCGTGCGCGGTCAGCCCCGTTCTTTTCCTGCTCCCCTGTCTATTCCCTGTTTCTCAAAACGCGACGAAAAAGATTCACTCATACTCATAATCCGCCTGTCCAAGCATAAGTTTGTATTAACGTCAGGACAGGGGATGGGTGTCATGAGGGTCACGTTAAAAAAAGCGGCCTGCATTTTCTTTTGTACGGCAATCTGTTTTTCTTTTCTTCCCGGACAGGCCCTCGGTGCGGGACCGGGGGTCTCGGCACAGGCAGCCGTATTAATGGATCGTTCATCAGGCCGTATTTTATATGAGAAAAACGGTACGGAAGAACTTCCGATTGCCAGTATAACCAAGGTAATGACCGCCGTCCTGGCCATCGAGTCGGGCAAAATGAACCGAATGGTGACGATAAGCCCCCAGGCCGTCAAAACCGAAGGGTCCTCAATCTATCTTAAGCCAGGGGAAAAAATCAGGCTGGCGGATCTGGTCTACGGTCTGATGCTCCGCTCCGGGAACGATGCTGCAGTAGCCATAGCCGAAGCAGTGGGGCAAAGCGAGGCCGGATTTGTCTTTAGGATGAATGAGAAAGCCCGGCTGCTCGGGATGACGCATACACATTTTACGAATTCGAACGGGCTCGATAATCCCGATCATTATTCGACAGCGGAAGATATGGCCATTCTCACCCAGTACGCGATGAGTCACTCCCTTTTCCAAAAAATTGTTCAAACAAAAGTTTACAAGGCAGCGGCAACCAATAAGGAGGGCATGCGTGTCTGGCGGAATAAAAATAAGATGCTCACTCAATATTCTTTCTCGACAGGCGGAAAAACGGGATTCACCAAAACGGCCGGGCGCACGCTGATTTCCACTGCTTCAAAAAATCATCTGAATCTGATTGCGGTCACGCTCAATGACGGCAACGACTGGCTGGATCACAGAAATCTGTTTGAATGGGCGTTTTCTGAATATCAGCAGACAGAAGTGGTGAGAAAGGGGGAAATCAGAGCTAATACGGATCCCTTCTATCGCGGACATCTTTATGCTTCCAGGTCGCTTTTTCTTCCGCTTTCCAAAGACGAACAAAGAAGCTTTACAAAAAAACTGATCCTGATCAAGCCGCCGCTGCAGACTAAAAATTGGGTGCCTCCGTCACCGGCAGGGCGCGTTAAAATTCTGCTCGACGGCCGGGAAATTGGCGAAATTCCTCTTTTCTACGAACAGGAAAAAAAGAAAAGCGGGGGATTCTGGACCCTATTCACGGATTTTTTGAATGCGGCCGTTTCGGGAAATGAACTGCCATGATTAATATCATATGGGTGGCTTTATTCATCGCGGGCCTGGCGTATGCGGCGTTTCACGGGACAATGAATCTTGTCAGTCAGGCCGTTTTTCAATCGGCTTCAGACGCGGTAGCTATCTGTATCGGCCTGATCAGTGTGCTTATTTTCTGGCTCGGATTAATGAAAATTGCGGAGAAATCGGGACTGCTGGAAAAAGTGAGCCGCTTATTCAAGCCGGTCATGAGACTGCTTTTCCCCGAGGTGCCCGCCGATCACCCGGCAATGGGCTATATTTTATCGAACACGATCGCTAATTTGTTCGGACTTGGGAATGCAGCTACACCGATGGGGATTAAAGCCATGGAAGAGCTGAAAAAACTGAACGGGGGAAGCAAGAAACCGAGCCGGTCGATGATTACGCTGCTGGCGTTGAATACATCCGGCCTGACCCTCGTTCCGACAACCGTCATTGCCATCCGGATCAAGTACGGGTCTTCCTCCCCGACAGATATTGTCGGGCCGACTCTGCTGGCCACCTTGTGTACGACCCTATCGGCCATTCTGATTGACCGTTTCTTTTATTACCGCCGCAAACGAAAGGAGAGGAAAAAATAAATTGACGACCGTGACCGCACTTTCTGTCTGGCTGATCCCGTCTCTTATCGGGATCATTCTCTTATACGGGACATATAAGCGCATTCCTTCATACGAAGCTTTTGTGGAAGGAGGAAAAGAAGGCTTTTCGCTTGCCGTCTCCATCATGCCGTTTCTTGTCGGCATGCTGACCGCGATCGCCGTATTCCGGGCATCCGGGGCGATGGATGCCCTGATCCATTTTATTGAACCGCTGCTCGCGGCCGTCGGCATACCGCCCGAAGTCGTTCCGCTGGCGATCCTGCGCCCGATTTCGGGAACGGGAGCGCTCGGCCTGATGAGCGATCTGATTAAAACGCACGGGCCGGATTCTTTTATCGGGCGGCTGGCCTCGGTTATGCAGGGAAGTACGGATACGACATTTTATGTCGTCACGGTTTATTTCGGCGCCGTGGGCATTCAAAAGATCGGCGATGCCCTTAAAGTCGGCCTGCTGGCCGATGCAGTCGGCGTAATCTGTGCGGTCCTGATTGTCACTCTCGCCTTCGGAAAGTGAACGATATTCGCAACGCGGGAGTGAATAAAGATTGAAACTTGAGAAAAGTTTCCGCCGGCGTTATGATATTTCTGAGGTGGAAAGATGGAACGATTGCAGAAAGTCATTGCCCAGTCAGGCGCTGCATCAAGAAGAAAGGCAGAAGAGCTGATCAAAGACGGCCGCATCAAGGTCAACGGGCAGACCGTAACAGTGCTCGGAACAAAAGTAGCGGCCGGCGATGTTATTACATTAGACGAGGTTCCCATTAATAAAGAGGAACCCGTCTATTTCCTGTTTTACAAACCGACAGGTGTTATATCAAGTGTTAAAGACGACCGGAACAGACCCACGGTCGTTGACTTCTTTAAACAGGTGCCGCAGCGGCTGTTTCCTGTCGGACGTCTGGACTATGATACGTCCGGTGCGATCCTGCTGACAAACGACGGGACGCTGGCCAACAAGCTGATGCATCCCAGCTTTGAAATAAACAAGACGTACATAGCAAGAGTCAGTCCGGTCCCAACAGCCGAACAACTGCGTCTTCTGGCTGCCGGCATCCTTCTTGAGGACGGTATGACGGCAAAAGCCAAAGTAGAAAAAATTGCAGACGGCAGAGAAAAAAAAGCGGCTTCCGTGCGGCTGACAATCCATGAGGGACGCAATCGTCAGATCCGCCGGATGTTTTCCGCACTGGATATCACAGTCGGAAAGTTAAAAAGGGAACGTTACGGATTTTTGAATTTGGACGGCCTTCACCTCGGGGAGGGAAGGGCGCTGAAACCGCACGAAATTAAAATGCTGTACCATCTGGCCGATAGCAAGCGCCAGCCTCTGTAACATGTCCGGCGGCTGTTTTTTCATCTTTCCCGGAGGGCGGGGCCTTTTTTTCAGCCCGGTTTAAAAAGAATAATAAGCATTGAAAACAACTATTTGTTTGGGAAGGCTGTTTTTTTTAATGAAATTGTTTAAAATAAGACATAGGATTGACACATATTGAAAGGCACACAATTTTTTCTGATTTCAGGAGCGATATCTCAAGCGCTGATTCGCTGAAAAGGCGGCGATTTGACTGGCATAGTCTTATTGATTTTGATGCTTGTCCGATACACAGGCAGAATCAGAGAGATGCGGCAAACGGCTCTTTTGACTCAGGGACTTTTGGCGGCTGAAGCAATATAGAGACTGAGAGCACGGTTGACGGAATAAGGGAGGATCATGGGATGGAAGAGAAGAAAGCGGCGATTCTGGTCGTTGATGATGAGGAAAGAATACGCAAGCTTTTAAAGATGTACCTTGAAAGAGAAGGCTATCAGATTGATGAAGCCGGCGACGGTGAACTGGCACTGAAATTGGCCCTGGATAAAGATTATGATCTGATTATTCTTGACCTGATGCTGCCGGGGATGGACGGCATCGAGGTTTGCGAAAAACTGCGTGAATCCAAGGCCACACCGGTGATCATGCTCACCGCTAAGGGTGAAGAAGCCAATCGCGTTCAAGGCTTCGAAGTGGGTTCCGATGACTATATTGTGAAGCCTTTCAGCCCCCGGGAAGTCGTACTCAGAGTCAAGGCTCTTCTGCGGCGTTCATCGAAGACCAAATTTCTGGAGACGGACACAACGGCAAAAAATATTATCGTTTTTCCGCACCTGATGATCGATCACGATGCGCATCGGGTAAAGGTTGACAATCAGGAGGTCAATCTGACGCCTAAGGAGTACGAACTTTTATACTATCTGGCGCAAAATCCCGATAAAGTCTTCTCGCGGGAACAGCTGCTTAAGGATGTCTGGAATTATGAGTTTTTCGGAGATTTGCGAACCGTCGATACCCACGTCAAACGATTGCGGGAAAAACTCAACCGTATATCCGAGGAAGCGGCCAACATGATTGTCACGGTGTGGGGCGTCGGTTATAAAATTGAGGCAGAGACGGAGGGATGATCTGGCGAAGCATTATTGGCAAATTATGGGCGACAATTATTGCGCTTGTAACCATTGTCCTGCTTTTTCTAACGATTCTTCTGCTTCAGCTCTTTGAAAATAACAATATGATGCAGACTGAGCTTCAATTGCAGAAAATCGGAAATAAAGTTGTACAGATTATGGAGACATCTGACGGCAATTCAGCGGCGCGGACTTCAATTTCGGACATTGTCGATGTTTATTCGGCAGGGAGCGTAGTCATATCCGGCAGCAGTTATTGGTATTCTTCCGGAACGGACGGCCTTCCGAATCTGAACCGTGTTTTTTTCGAATCGGATCCTTCGCTCAAAAAGGCACTTGACGGCGGCCGGCCTGTGTCCAAACAGGGCAGCTTTACAGTTAAAGTGAACGGCCGTGAAACAAGCGAGCGGATGATGATTATCGGCGTTCCGCTGCGGATGAAGTCCGGAATCCGCGGGGCAGTCTACGTTTTTCAGCCGCTGCGGGTCGCTCAGAGCACCATGAATCAATCGGATAAATTGATTTATATCAGCGTCGGCATTGCTATTATTCTGACGACTTTTTTTGCTTTCTTCCTTTCAACGCGGATCGGCGCACCGCTTAGAAAAATGCGGACAGCGGCTGTCCAGGTCGCGCTCGGGAACTTCGACATGAGTGTCCCGGTCGTGACGCGCGATGAGGTCGGCGAACTGGCCGTTGCTTTCAATAATATGAGGAAAAAGCTGAAGGCAAATATGACGGCTCTCAGTCAGGAGAAAGAGCAGCTGTCCGGAATTCTGAATAATATGGCCGACGGCGTGCTGATGCTTGACGATCACGGCAGAATGTTAACGAACAATCCGCCGGCCGGCCGCTTTCTCCGCTCATTAAACTTCGAACAGAAGGCCGCACCGGCCGACGCATCGCAGGCGCCGGCTTTTCTGGACGGCTTATTTCGGGAAGTGGCCGCAGAAGGCAGGCAGAAAATCCGTGAGGTCAGCACGCAGGGATCTTTCTGGGTTGTGATTATGACGCCGCTTTACGACCAGAAAAGGGTGCGCGGGGCAGTTGCCGTATTGCGCGACATGACGGAAGAGCGCCACATTGATCAAATGAAAAAAGGGTTCGTCGCGAACGTCAGTCACGAACTGCGCACGCCGATCTCGATGATGCAGGGGTACAGCGAAGCAATTATCGATGATATTGCTCAGACGGAACAGGAAAAAAAGGATATGGCCCGGATCATCCTCGATGAATCTAAACGAATGGGACGACTTGTCAACGAGCTTCTGGATCTTGCCAAACTCGAAGCCGGGCATTTTCAGCTTGATAAGAAAGAAGTTCCGCTCGCCGATTTCTTCAGCCGCGCAGTGAATAAATTCAGCAACCTGGCGAAAGAAGCGGGAATCAGCCTGTATGTGAAGTCGACTGTCAGCGAAAGCGTACGTTTCAGTCTCGATCCGGACCGTATTGAACAAGTGATGACCAACTTAATCGATAACGCGATCCGCCATACGCCAAAGGGCGGGGCGGTTAATGTCGCTGTCGGCCTCTCAAGGGATCAGGTCGTTGTCCAGGTAACGGATACAGGCACAGGCATTTCTGCAAAGGATCTTCCTTTTGTCTTTGAACGTTTTTATAAAGAAGATAAGGCACGGACAAGAGGAACGTCCGGAACCGGACTGGGGCTTTCGATTGCGAAACATATTGTCGAAGCGCACGGAGGCGAAATCGGCGTCAACAGCAGGAAGGGCGAAGGGACGACTTTCCGTTTTACACTGCCTGCTGCAGATATTTCCTAATGTCGATTCAGCTGCTGCAAAGCTGCATTCATTCACGGAAGCAGCGGCCGTTTGACGGCTGCCGGAGAAAGGCGCTTTCAGATCCAGGTTTTCTCAAGGAGAAGCGGGCGGCATCCGGCCCTTCTCCTTCTTATCCCGAATGTTTCCGTGCTTCATCTTTTTCAATCGTTTTTCCGAAGAATAAGTGAAGTTTTTAACGAAAATGCTTACATTATGTGCAGGATACTGTATGATTAAATGTGTACTTTCAAATGCGGGCCGGCGAAACATCGTTTTCACTAGTAAATCTTATGCAGAAGCTGTTTCGCTTCCCGCTGAACATTCTTTTGAATCTGTCTGAAATAGGAGACCTGATCATGCAATTTCCCCCGCTATGGATGAAAGGCGCCTCTCTGGGAGAGCGCATCGCCAATGTGCTTCGGCTGAAGATTGTCAGCGGTGAAATTAAACCGGGCAGTGTACTGTCTGAAAACAGGATCGCCAAAGACTTTGGGACAAGCCGTTCGCCGGTCCGCGATGCGCTGAAAGCACTGTCTGCCGACCGATTGATCAATCTGGAACGGATGGGGGCAGTCGTATTAGGCCTTAATTTGAAAGATCTGCAAGAACTGTACGATGTACGCTACCTGATTGAAAGCTTCGCCCAGCAGCGAATTCCCGAGCAGAATCTGGATAAACTCGTGCAGACGCTGAATCAGATTGTCGATCAGATGGAACTGGCGCTTAAGTATCAGAATCAAAGTGAATTTGCCTATCAGGATCTGACATTCCATGAAACAATTATTATCAATGCCGATCATATGAGAATACTGAATCTTTGGAACAGCCTCCGGCATCTTGTGATGGCGGTCATTCTTGTCACGACGGAAGAAGTGTTTTCCCACGGGCATGATCACGTCGAATGGGTGATCGACAAACATCGCAAGATTATCAAAGCATTGCGGACAAAGCAAAGGACAGTTATTGAAAAATCGGTTCAGGAGTACTTTTTTGATTCAAAACAGACGCTGGATAAAACTTTTCCTGGCAAATAAAATATGGAAAAGTCTCAAAAGCAGCCGCGGCTGCTTTTGAGACTTTTTTCACATACCGTTTCCTTTAACGGACGGATGGAAATCGTTTTTTAAGCTTTTTTGCTCTTTTCCAAAGTGAACGGATGATCCGAAACCCGGATCGACTCGGTCGGGCACCCTTCACAGGCGTCAGCGAGATCATCGAGCAGTTCATCGGGTACAGAAAGTTCTCCTTTGTTCTTATCTAAAAGTGAAAAAGCAATCCCGTCGTCATCGTAATCGAATATGTCGGGCGCCGATGCTCCGCACGCTCCGCAGGAAATGCACGTATCTCTGTCCACCATCGTATATTTTGCCACTTGTAAAACATCCTTTCCTGCATTCAATACAGCCTATATTGTAAGGAAGAGAACGCTTTTTTTCAATAGACAGGTGCGTGAATCTTTTGAACGATTGTCGAAAACAGAAAGAAAAAGGAATAAAATTAAGAAAAAAGGAACGCCTGACGCGATGGCCGGAAACGGGGGAAAGCCTTTGTCATACCGCTATTATCTGTTTCTTTATCTGATTCAGCAGTTCAATGGTGAAAGGACGTTATCCGCTATTTTTCACTTGTTGCGGGGGAAAAAGTCGTCTCAGACCATTCAGGACAGTTTTCTCTTTCATGTCGGACCTTTTTTCCATGCTATCGATCATCTGGACCGCCGGGTTTTTGATCGGCTGGCCGCAGAAAGTAAACAAAAAGGGTGGATCGCCTCCGTGAAAGACAGCCGCGATCAGTATGCGCCGACTTCGGAAGGGCTTTTGGCACTGGCGCATTTTGAAAAAAATGGTTCATTTCCTTCCGGCCTCTCATTCACGGAAAATATAAACAGTGAAAGCGACTTTTGGCTGAAAATTCAGCTCGTCGTCCAGACTCTGTCCGAGCTGATCCACCGGCAGTCTGCTTTTCTTCCCGTCACCCGCCGGGAAGCCGTGACCGAAAGCGTCCGCCGTTTTCTGAAAAACGTTTCTATGGACCGATGTATGCTCGCCGATCGCGTATTTAAGGAATTGCACGGCTTTTTATCGGAAATACCGGATGAGGAGGCGGACATAATGGTCAGTCAAATGTCAGGATTCGGTATGGCCGGGCTGACGGTCGATCAGCTTTCCGCTGCTCTTAAACGGGACGTTTTTGAATGCCGGCTTTTATCCAAATCGGCCCTGCGGCGCCTTTTGCACCGTCTGGCTGAATGTCCGGAAGACTTTCCCCTGCTCTGCCGCCTGCAGAACACAAGTCGCAGCACGCTTTCCGCCACGGCGGGAAAGACTCTCCGTTACTTAAACGAAGGGCTTCCGGCCGAAGCGGTTGCGGCAAAAAGAAATTTGTCTCCCGGAACGATTGAGGATCATATCGTTGAGATTGCGCTTAAGGTCCCGGGTTTCAGCATTGTCCGCTATCTTCCGCAGCCGGTCGACAGTCTGATTCAGGAAGCTGTTTTGCGGACTAAAACGCGGCAGCTGAAAACGATCAAGGAACTTCTGCATGACAGGGCCAGTTATTTTCAGATACGGCTGGCACTGGCGCGGGGGGCAGCCAAAGAGGAGGAAGCTGCCGATGGAAAAAGCAGAATCCGGACAAACGGAGACTGATACAGACATGATGCGCCGGGCACGGGATGTGCTGTACAGAATTTTCGGCTATACGCGCTTTCGTCCGGGGCAAAAGCGAGTGATACAGGCATTGCTTGACCGCCGCGATGTTTTTGCCATGATGCCGACCGGAGGCGGCAAGTCACTCTGTTATCAGTTGCCCGGCTACATCTTGCCCGGGATGGTACTCGTTGTGTCCCCTCTTCTTTCTTTAATGGAGGATCAGGTCGATTCACTGCGCCGGATCGGAGAAAAAAAGGTGCGTGCCTTAAACAGCATGCTTCATTCCGGGGAAAAAAGGTCTATACTCAGGCATTTGAACGAACTTCGCTTTCTCTTTATCTCGCCGGAGATGCTGAGACGTCCTGCCGTTCTTTCCGCTCTTGAGCGGGTGCCTGTTTCGCTGTTTGTGGTGGACGAAGCCCACTGCATCTCCCAGTGGGGACACGAGTTCCGTCCCGATTACCTTCACCTGGCGGATGTCCGGACAAGGCTCGGATCGCCTGTCTGCCTCGCTCTGACGGCAACCGCAGACTTCAAGGTCAGACAGGATATTATCCGCCATCTCCATCTTGATCAAGGCGAACGGCTGCTGCAGAGTGTCGATCGCCGGAACATTGCCCTGATTGTCCGGCAAGTCGCGGACAGCCGGGAAAAAATAGAACAACTGCTGCAATTGATTGCAACAGTCAGACTGCCGGGTATTGTTTACTGCTCAAGCCGGGACTGGACCGAAAAAATCGCGGAAGTCGTCCGGACGAAGCTGAATCTGCGCGCAGCATTTTACCACGGAGGCATGACGGCGGAAGATCGGCGCAGCATTCAGAATCAGTTTCTTAATCATGAACTGGATGTCTTATGCTGTACCAATGCGTTCGGCATGGGAATCAATAAGCCGGACGTCCGTCTGGTTGTTCATTTCCATTATCCGCGCAGTCTCAATGCCTATCTTCAGGAAATCGGCCGAGCGGCGCGCGACGGCGGGCAGGGGCTGGCCGTTCTGTATTATTGCAAAGAAGACGACCGTCTTCCCGCTGCCTTTATCGACAGCAATTATCCGTCCGCCGCTTTGCTCCGCGCCGTTCTGGAGCGGATGGACCGCGAATGTCTGCGGCCCGGCGATGAAGAACGTTTTATGGAAATAATGAAAAGTGCGGGGGCCGGTGAAACGGCGTCCCGTTTTGTTCTGGAGCAGATTAGGACAAAACAGGAAGGGGCGGCTTATCTGTCTCTGATGGATCCGTGCATGAAGCTGATTCACCTGCGGCGGACGGAACAGCTCAGAGACCTTGATAAAATGCGCCGCTGGATTTTCAGCAAAGAGTGCCGCCGCAGATCCTGTCTGCGGTTCTTCGGCGAAGAACCCCCGGAAAAGCCGGCTCTGTGCTGCGACCGCTGCGGCGCTGACATTGACGACTTCCGCCGCGATCCGTCCGAAGCGCGTTCCGGCGGACCGGAACTCCACTGGGAGAAGCGCCTGCGCAGACTGCTTGTCAGAAAGGAAGATTGAAGGAAAGTCTGCGGGCGGATAAGTTCGGGGGCTTCTTCTTATCTTTCTTCGCTGACGGCGCGCGGCAAGACCTTTAAGGGAACAGCTGGAAAAGCAAACCGAGCGGAAATGTCCTAAGTTGCTTTCTCCTCTCATAGGTTGAGTATGTGAGAGGGGGATCTGTTTTGACACTTGAAAAATTTCGGGAGATCGGTTCACTTTCCGGTACAACCTATGAGATTCTTATCGAGCTAATAGAACGGAAGGAAAAAGAAAAAATATGGAAAAAACGAGAGTCCCTGTACGGCCTCTGCCTGATTCTCAGTTTCAGCGGATTGATTCTGTTTCTGCTTTTTTTTCAGAAAAACCGGATCGAATCGCTACCCGGCCTGATCCGGTTTCTCAATGATCCGGTTTTCTGGATGCTTGGCGGTGCCTGTCTGGTTACAGCCTTCATCTTTCTGAGGACGCATCATGAAGCAGAAAGTGCCGAGGATGATTTCGATGAACTGAGAAAGGAAGTGATCGACCGCGGAGAGGAATTGTGGCCGAAGGAAGCGGACGGGTCGACGCGCTATGCGGTGATACAGTTTCTTCTTAAAAAAAAGGAAATCAATCTTTTTTATAAGTAAAATTTTATCCGATCCTGAATTCAGCGAATTTGCCGTTATCAAAAAAGCCGCTCCGTCGTTAAATGTGCGGAAGCAGCCGTTCTTTTCGTTCAGTAAGTTTTTTTCTGGCCCTGTTCCTCTTTAATCAGTTCCACCGCTTCGCGAAAGCGCTGTGAATGGACAATTTCACGTTCGCGCAGGAAGCCGAGGGAGTCGTTCAATCCGGGATCATCCGAGACATTGATGATCCATTGATAGGTGGCCCGCGCCTTCTCTTCTGCGGCGATATCTTCATACAGATCGGCAATCGGGTCGCCTTTTGACTGAATGTGGGCGACGGTAAAGCTTTCGCCTCCGGCATTTGCATAATAGAGCGATTTTCCGTGATTCACATAATGCGGGCCGAGTCCCGCCGCTTTCAGCTGATCGGGTGTCGCGTCTTTTGTCAGCTTATAGACCATGGTTGCGATCATCTCAAGATGAGCGAATTCTTCAGTGCCGATGTCGTTCAGCAGCCCGATCACACGTTCGGGAATCGTATAACGCTGGTTCAGATAACGGAGGGCGGCAGCAAGCTCGCCGTCGGCGCCTCCGTATTGCTCGGTAAGAAATTTAGCGAGTGTTGGATTGCACGTACTGACGCGCACGGGATACTGAAGCTTTTTTTCGTAATACCACATTTGTTTTCTTCCCCCCTTCTTCGACCCTCATGTTTCCCGCCGCCGATTCATACCTGCCACGGCCAGGGTGAACGGCTCCATTGCCACGGGAAGGACGAGTAGCTGTGTCCGAATTGTCTGAGCGGCCCGTATTTTTTTTCAAACGATGCGCGCAGCTCCTCGCTTTTTTTGGCTGTCGCATTAAATTGTCTGAGCGCCTCCAGGTCATCGGGGTGCGTGTCTAAATAGAGGGTAAGTTCGACAAGCGAGAAATCAATTGCCTGAAGCACCTGCAAATCCGCCTGGTAATTTTCCGGAGGACGATTCGGCTTGATCATGATGACCGGCCCCCTTTATTCACCGGGCTGAATGGATTTGTATAGGGTGTGTAAAGGCCCGGCCAGAGCGTGCCGTAAGAAAGTGCCTGAAGAGGGGAATACTGTTCCATACCGGCAGGCTGGAATCCGAGATACAGCTGAACGGGCGTTTCATAAGCGACGGGCCCCAGCGGCGGGCAGGGATCGTAAGGGCTGACATAAGGCTGGAACCATTTTCTGTAGGTCGGCAAAGCAAAAACCTCCTTTCACTGTATAAAGATTGCGCCGTTACTCTTATATGCAGGGCGGGCTTGTCAATAGACCGTTATCTTTTATCGGAACCCGGTTATGTTTCGTCCTGAGTCAGGAGGATTCCCGCATCGTCCTGCAGAAATATTTAATGAAGGACAAGAAAACGCAGGGCCTGCGGCGGTTGTTTTTCGCTTTACTGCCGGCACCGGCCGTTCTGAAAACCGGGAGGAAACGCCGCACCGCTTTCGTAAAAGAACGAACCGGCCGGAACAGAAACAAAAAGCATGTACATTTTTCGATCGGCGTTGTATACTACACTCAAGTCATCCGTACATGGGCGACTGAAAAAATGTTTGAAGGTTTCGCCTTCACGGGAAGAAGACTTTGGCTGCAACCCGTTTGAGACACCGAAAAAGCGCCGCGAACATATTATAAAAGAAAAAGGTCTGCGGCGCAGAGAGAATTGGCTGGACGGCAAGGAGGATGTTTGCGATGCGATTGGAGCGTTTGAATGGCGACAGGATAAAAATTTTCCTGACTTTTGACGACCTCAAGGAGCGGGGCATTACAAAAGAAGACATGTGGCACGACCTGCCGAGAGTAGAACAGCTTTTTCGGGATATGATGCTTGAGGCAGATGATGAGCTTGGCTTCGAACCGAACGGTCCAATTGACGTTGAAGTGTTTTCCCTCCCTGCCCAGGGAATGGTTGTAATCGTCTCCAAGGGAAGAACCGATGATGACGACGAAGATCGCCAGGATTTCGATGAAGACGAAGAAGAAGATTTTATTCAGATGCAGGTCACGCTTGATGAAAGCCAGGATGTTCTTTATCAGTTTGACCAGTTTGAAGATGTCATAATATTGTCAAAGACGCTGCATGACATGGGTGTCACAAAAGGAAGCCTGTATCTATTCGAAAATAAATATTATTTGCATTTTGACGAAGATCAGCTCGATTCGGAAGTGGATCTGGAAACGCTTGTGGCGGTTCTCGCCGAGTTCGGCGACACCTCGACGATTACGATTCATCGCCTTGACGAGTACGGCAAACGGCTGATTGACGGCGAAGCCGTTGCCGTTATTTACAAGTATTTCATCAAAGCTCCGCACGCTTAGCGTCCGGAGCTTTGCATTGTCCGTCGTTATTATTTATGTCCGGACGGGAACGTTCATGATTGGATTTATCATAAAATTTCACGTCGCTTTGAATGCGGCTCCATCAATAAAGGCGTAAAAAAAGAAGGAGAGGTCAGAAGAGTGGTCGTCAATCATGGATCCCGAAGCCGCGGCGAGAAGCAGCTTCTTCTTCATTCTATTCAGTCCGTCGTGCGGAACGCACTGGAGGAACTGGGTTATTCGGAGGAAATGTTTGACCTTCTGAAAGAACCGCAGCGTACTCTGGAAGTGAAAATTCCGGTTCGAATGGATACCGGAAAAGTCAGGATTTTTACGGGCTATCGCGCTCAGCACAGCGATGCGGTCGGTCCGACAAAGGGCGGGGTCCTTTTTCATCCGGATGTCAGTCCGGAACAAATCAAAGCACTGTCGGTCCTGATCGGCATCAAGTCGGCCATACTGGACCTGCCGTGCGGCGGAGCAAAAGGCGGCGTGGTCTGCGACCCCCGGGAACTGTCTTACCGGGAACTGGAGGGGCTGAGCAGAGGCTACATTCGTGCAATCCGTTCAATCATCGGTCCGCGCAGAGATATACTTGCCCATGACATCTTTACAAATACGCAGATGACGGCCTGGATGATGGACGAGTACGGCCGCTATGCAGGCAGCGAATCGGCCGGGTTAATTACCGGAAAACCGAACGTACTGGGAGGGCTGCAAGGAAAGGAAGATGCCGCGGCCCGCGGCATAACGGAGTTTGTCCGTAAAGCGGCCGCAGGCAGAGGGATTGAGCCGGGCGGTTCACGGACGATTATCCAGGGTTTCGGCGGCGCCGGAAGTTACGTCGCCAAATCTTTGCATGA
This sequence comes from Sporolactobacillus sp. KGMB 08714, assembly GCF_036598985.1. NCBI lineage: Bacteria > Bacillati > Bacillota > Bacilli > Caryophanales > Sporolactobacillaceae > Sporolactobacillus > Sporolactobacillus sp. KGMB 08714. The sequence goes on along the minus strand of NZ_JAUUBW010000022.1, from coordinate 33,081 downwards.
GTCCGGAGCGAGAGTCGTCGGTATTTCCGACGCCTACGGCGCACTTTATAATCCCTCAGGTCTTGATGTGGAAGAGCTGCTGGATTGCCGTGACAGCTTCGGCACGGTAACAAAACTTTTTCAGCATACACTGACGAACAAGGAACTTCTCGAAAAGCCCTGCGATATTTTAGTCCTCACAGCGATTGACAATCAGATAACGGAGAATAATGCAGCCGATATTCGTGCAAAAGTTGTGATTGAAGCAGCGGAAAATGCGGTTTCGGATCAGGCGGCGGTCATTTTGACAGAGAGAGGCACTCTTTTTGTCCCGGAAATTCTGTCATGTGCGGCCGATGTCGCTGTTTCATATTTTGAATGGGTGCAGAACATCCAGGGAATCGCCTGGACGGAGAAAGAAGTGAGCGAACGGCTGCGGGAAGTGCTCCGTTCGGCTTTTGAACGGGTTCACGCAATGGCCGAAGACAGAAAGACAACGATGAGGACGGCTGCTTATTTAGTCGGCGTGCAAAAAGTGGCCGAATCCGTTCGCTATCGAGGGTGGGTTTAATCAAGCGTACATTTTCTCTTAAATAGATATCCCCTCAGCTCATGTATCCAATCGGGCCGCGGCGCAAAAACGCCATCGATGTCTTCCGGAAAGCAATCGGTTGGGACGGGCGCAGCCAATTCTTTTGAAGGTTCACGCGAACGGCGGTTGATTCCTCTGAAAAAGAGGGATATCTTGCGCGGACAGGCGTTACTGGCGGAATCGTTTGATTTTTTTCTTCGGCCCGCCGCGGATTCCTGTAAATCGTGGCTAAAATCGCCGGGAAATGCTGGCGTATCAACAGTTAAAAAAACAAAATAGAAAGTAACGAGCTGTCCGGGCGCCCCCATCCTCAGGAAAAAAGGGAAAGCCATTGCTCATTGTCTGACAGAAAAAAGGAATTTGGGAAGCAAAAGGGACGAAAAACACCCCTCCGGTTAAAGTTACCTAAAAAGGACGATTCCCAAAAGGTCAGTGGGGGCTATTGACAGTTTCGTTCATATCAGTAACGTGCGGAGAATAGGCAGAAAGCGGATTGGAATCAATGAATGCGAATAATCGGGACAGAAAAATTGTCCCTGATGGATGGATCAACTGCGGGTTTACCGGTCATTGTTTTCTGTTTACTCTTACGGGGCGATACTTCGCCGGAACAGGGCGAATCGAGGCCATTTTCGGGCGATAGTTCATTGTTTTAAGGCGATTCCTTCTTTTTTCAGGGCGATATACTCTTGACGGACCGATACTTCGCCGGAACAGGGCGAATCGAGGCCATTTTCGGGCGATAGCTCGCTGCTTTAGGGCGATTCCTTCTTTTTTCAGGGCGATAAACTCTTGAGGGGGCGATACTTCGCCGGAACAGGGCGAATCGAGGCCATTTTCGGGCGATAGCTCGCTGCTTTAAGGCGATTCCTTCTTTTTTCAGGGCGATATACTCTTGACGGACCGATACGGGTCGGTGTCCTGGCTGTATGGATTGGATTCCAGTCCATTATCGACCGTCAGCAGCTGTTCATCGGTCGTCGCGTCCGGTTTTAACGACCGTGAGTTTATCGACCCTCGCTGAAGTTTATGGATCGCGGAAACGCTCTCCGTCTTTCGAGAGATTGACGGTCTCAGGAAAAGTCGATCATCATCTGACGACCCGGCAGGAAAATGAGCTAAAGAGATATTCATTTCTTCTTAAAACGGGATTTTTCAAATAATGGATTTTACCGCGAGGCTGTTCCAATAGAATATCCGCAGACAGTTCCACGATTTAAAACGGTTGATGAATCAGGGGTTTGTATCCTTAAAGAGGGTGTCTCAGAGTCAAAAAAATTGACTTTTGAGACACCCTCTTTTTTGTTGTGCTCAGCCAGAATCCAATGTCCGCATAAATAAACGTTTTCTTGGAAATCTAAGAATGATTCATGAAGTTTATCTGGCACGGTCTCAAATCCCTGCCTTTAATGCTCTATTTTTATGAGGAGGAATAGGCAATTGAAAAAAGTTCTGACTCCGGTAGTTCTGGCAGCAGTTCTTGTTTTGACCGGCATTCTTCCAATTGAAGGCCGGGTGGCCGCTTTTTCCAATCGGGTGATCATGCAAGGCGAATCGGGAGATGACGTCATTGAACTCCAGGCACGCCTGCAGTATATCGGTTTTTTTCAAGGGAAAATAGATGGACAATTCGGGTACGGCACCTATTGGGCACTTCGGAATTTCCAGCAGAAATACGGCCTTAAAATCGACGGTCAGGCCGGAAATGCAACGAAACAGAAACTGGTCAAGGCGTCGAAGTTCGATACCGCTTTCGTTCATCAGAATCTTAAGGCAGGCAATAAATTCACTTATTTCGGCGGCGTACCGTTGAATCAGCAGGTGAAGAAAAAAGCAGGTTCCTCGAATGCGGCAGGCAAAACCAGCGCGCAGCAAGGAAAATATACGATGGACAACCTGCCCCAAGGTTATTCGAAAGCCGATATTGACCTGATGGCGAATGCCGTCTACGGCGAGGCCCGCGGTGAACCGTATATCGGACAGGTCGCCGTTTCTGCCGTCATTCTCAATCGGGTGGCCGATCCGCGATTTCCCAACAACATTGCCGATGTCATCTTCCAGCCGGGAGCTTTTACAGCCGTTTCCGACGGGCAGATCTGGCTGACACCCAATGAAACGGCCAAACGGGCGGTCCTCGACGCGATTAACGGCTGGGATCCGACTCACGGAGCGCTTTATTATTTTAACCCCGAAACGGCAACTTCCGCGTGGATCTGGAGCCGGCCGCAGATTGAAAAAATCGGAAAACATATCTTCTGCAAATAAAAGGGGGGACTCTTATGAAATATCGATTCTGGATCATCCTCAGTTCTGTATTTGCAGCGGCGATGATCGCCTTCGCAGTCTGGGGCTACCGGGAGCGCACGGCTAAAGATGCGGTGATGATTCAGGCAGAAAATCAATATCAGCAGTCTTTTCATGAATTAGCTTATTATGTCGATTCGCTTGAAAAGTCTCTGGGCATGTCGCTGGCAATGCAGACCCGTGAAACGATGAGGCCGCAGCTTGTCGAAACCTGGCGATTGAGCACGCTGGCACACGGGGCCGCCAATCAGCTTCCGCTGACGCTTCTGCCCTTTAACAGAACCAATGAATTTCTGGCCCATGTCGGGGAATTCAGCTACACGACAGGAGTAAAGGCGACGAACGACCGGCCGCTTTCCGATAAGGAATACGCGAGCCTGCAGAAACTTTACAGGGAATCGATGAACATTTCTCAGGGCCTCAGGGATATTCAGGAGAAAGTGATGGCGCAGCGTCTGCGCTGGATGAACGTTGAGCTGGCGCTTAAAACGAAGGGACAGAATCAGGATAACCAGGTCATTGACGGCCTGAAACAGGTTGACGGCCAGGCAACCGATTACACTCAGAGCTTCAGTCCGGAAAATCCGCGCAATACGGTATTTGAGAAAAAAAATTTAAAACAGCTTGCAGGTCCGGTCATCGATGCAAAACAGGCAGCTGCGGTTCTGAAGAAATGGATGGGCCTCCCCAATGCCAGGGTCTTGAAAATCAGTGAGACGGGAAAGGGCTCGAATATGGATGCCTTCGAAATCACATTGCAGGATAAAAATCCTGTTCCGATCGAAGCATCGGTGACCAAAAAGGGGGGATATATTGTCTGGTTTCTTATCGACCGTCCTATCGGAAAAGAAAAAATCAGTCTTTATGAAGCCGCCGGAAAGGCCGGAGCCTATTTGCAAAAACACGGCTTCAGCGAAATGGAGCTGACAAAAAAAGAACGTTATGATCAGACCGCTATTTTTACGTATGTTCTGAAAAAGAAGAATATCCGCATCTATCCCGCATCGCTGCGGCTTAAAGTCACCCTTGATCATGGCGATGTGATCGCTTTTGATGAGACAGACTATTTATTCAATAAATATGATCAGATGCCGCTGCAGCCCAGATTATCAGCAAAGGACGCACTGAAACAGCTGAATTCGAAGCTGGTTGTCCGCGAGTCTCACCTTGTTGTCTTTCAGAACCCTCTTCTAAAAAATGTTCTCTGCTATGAATTTCTGGCTACGCGGGGACAGGACACTTACCGTGTGCTGCTGAATGCTGAAAACGGAGACCAGGAAAAAGTTGAATTGCTGAGAAATTAAAAAGAACAGGGAGACAAGATTTTTTCTTGTCTCTTTTTCATGTATAATAATGCGTAGAAAATGTTTGATCGGAACGCTCGGCTGCATCTTTTGGCACGCGGCCTGCACTGTAAACAGCGGGGAGGAGACGGAGTTGGAATTAAAGGCAGGGGCAACTTTAATCTTGGAACAGAAGGAACGCTCCGGGCAGGTCAGACGCTATAGGTGTAGAATCATGGATGTGGCGCCGGATGCTGTGACAATTGATTATCCTGTCGATGAAAAAGACGACAGAACGCCTGTATTTATGAACGGAACGCCGTTTACAGCGAACTATGTCGAGAACGGCGGCGCTTATTGCTTCAAAACGGTTTTTCTCCACAGAGTGGCGGGTAAAATACCGATGATGCTTTTAAAGTACGGAGGAGCAGACAGCATAGAAAAAATCCAGCGCAGAAATTTCGTCCGTGTCGAGGCGAATCTGGATATTGCCGTCCATTCCGTCAATGGCGGATTCCGGCCTTTTTCCACGCTCACGAGCGACATCGGCGGCGGCGGCACACTGATCAATGTGCCGGAGCATCATGAAATCCATGAAGAAGACGAAGTTGACATATGGCTATGTCTTCCGATGGCATCCGGAGAAAATATATACCAGAAGCTCGAAGGAAAAGTTGTCCGTATTTTTACCGACAAGAAAACCCGGACGGAAAGGGCTTCGATTCAATTTAAATTTTCCGGGGACAGGGAGCGTCAGCCGATTATCCGTTTTTGTTTTGAAAAACAGCTGGAGGAAAGAAAAAAATTGATCGACTGGGAGATGAATCATCCGCATGGTTAATTGAAGCGGCAGATTTTATTCATAACCGTATTACAGTCGGCAGCATTAAAATGCAGCAGATCAGAGAGATTGGAGCCAGTTTGGTCATGGAGAGGCTATTTCAAATCGCAATTGACGGTCCTGCCGCCGCAGGAAAGAGCACGGTCGCCAAAATTGTGGCGAAAACTATGGGTTTTGTGTACATCGATACGGGTGCCATGTATCGGTCGTTGACGTTCAAAGCACTGAAAAAGGGTACCGATCTGAAAAGCGGTCTTAAATTAAAGAGACTGCTGGACGATACGGAGATCGTTCTGAAGCATAACGAGGACGGGCAGAGAGTTTTCGTTGACGGAGAAGATGTCAGCGAAAGGATTCGCTATCCCGATGTGACGGCACAGGTTTCGCTCGTTTCTTCGTTCGGGGAAGTCCGTACAGAGATGGTCCGGCGCCAAAGAAAACTGGCGGAGCACAGCAATGTCGTGATGGACGGCCGGGATATCGGGACACATGTCCTTCCCGGCGCCCAGGTCAAAATATTTCTGAAGGCTTCCGTAGAAGAGCGGGCGAACCGCCGTTTCAAAGAAGAGGAGCAGAAGGGCCTGCACCCGTCGATTCAGGCTCTGAGAGAAGCCATTGCGCTCAGAGACAAGAAAGATATGGAACGCGCGGTTTCTCCGCTTGTCAAATCTGCGGATGCCATTGAACTGGATACAACGTCCCTTTCCATTGATGAGGTTGTTGATCAGATTCTCAAGATTGCAGAGGAGAAGATTCGGCATTGAGCACTTATTCATTCGGCAAGCCACTTGTCAAGTTTTTTTATCATCTTTTTTTTCGAATCTCCGTAGAAGGGCAGAATCATGTTCCCCAGAGCGGCGGCGTGCTGATCTGCTGTAATCACAGGTCCGACTTGGATCCTCCGCTCATCGGCACTTCAATGGCCCGTGAATTAAGTTTTCTTGCAAAGGAAGAGCTGTTCAAAATTCCTTTATTCGGCAGGCTGCTCAGGAGGCTCCATGCTTTTCCGATTCGGCGGGGGAAGGGCGACCGCGGCGCGCTTCGCCTTGCGATCCGGCTGCTCGAAGAAGGGCATGTGCTTCTCGTTTTTCCTGAAGGGAAGCGAAACAGAAGCAGCAGCCGTTTGCTAAAGGGGATGTCCGGTGCGGGTTTTTTCACTCTTAAAACCGATGCGGTCGTTGTCCCTTGTGCGATCATCGGCGAGTATAAGTTTCGGCATCAGCTGAAAGTCGTATTCGGCCCTCCGATCGATACGGCTTCCATAAAATCCGGGAAACCGAAATCGTCGGAGGTCACCGCCGTCATTATGGAACATATCCGGAGGCTGCTGGATCAATACGGAAAGTGACGGTTTCCGCAAGTACATCTGCTTGACAAAACAGTCTATTTGTAAGAAGTTAAGAGTAGGATATCGCGTTTTGTTAATTAAAGGATTAAAGGAGGTCCCTGAGGATGGTCGAGGAAGTTAATAATGAAATGGCGTCTTTTGACGCATTGAAAGTCGGAGACGTAGTAAGCGGTAAAGTTACAAAAGTAGAAGAAAAACATGCATTAATAGATGTTGGATATAAAGTCGACGGCATTTTGCCAATCAGTGAGTTGTCCAGCCTGCATGTGGAAAAAGTGACGGATCTGCTTCATGAAGGGGATGAAGTGACCGTTAAAGTAACAAAGCTTGAAGATGACGAACTCGTTCTTTCAAAGCGGGAAGTCGATGCCGACAACGCCTGGGGCGATCTTGAACAAAAATATCAGGACAAGACAACTTTTTCCGTTGAGATCGCGGATGTTGTTAAGGGCGGGCTTGTCGTAGATCTGGGTGTGCGCGGTTTTATTCCCGCTTCACTCGTTGAGCGCCACTTTGTTGAGGACTTCAGCGATTATAAGGGCAAGCCGCTCGATGTAAAGATCGTTGAACTTGACCGCGAAAAAAGAAAGGTTATTTTATCGCACCGTGCCGTTCTCGACGAAGAAGCGGATAAAAAAAAGGAAGAGACGCTTGCAAGCATTAAAGAAGGCGATGTCATTGAAGGAACCGTTCAACGTTTAACGGATTTCGGCGCGTTTGTCGATATAGGCGGCGTCGATGGGCTGGTTCATATCTCGCAGCTGGCACACCATCGGGTCGAAACGCCGTCCGAGGTTGTTTCCGAAGGGGACAAAGTCAAGGTTAAAGTACTTTCGGTAGATCCTGAAAACGAGCGTATTTCCTTATCCATCAAGGCGACTCAGCCGGGACCGTGGGAGACGGCGAAAGATAAAATCCATACGGGCGATGTGCTGGAAGGCAAGGTGAAACGTCTTGTTCCGTTCGGCGCTTTTGTTGAACTCATTCCGGGAGTGGAAGGCCTTGTGCATATTTCCGAAATTTCGCATACCCATATCGGGACGCCGGATGAGGTATTGTCCGAAGGTGAGACCATCAAAGTCAAGGTGCTTGATGTTAATTTTGCCGACCAGCGTGTGTCGCTCAGTATCAAGGCTCTTGAAAACGAAGCGGTTGCGGAGCATCATGAGACGCGTCAGGAAGGCTCGAAAGATATTGAAGAATCGACGTCCGGTTTTTCGCTCGGCGATATGATCGGCGATCAGCTTAAGAAATATAAATAATATCCCGAAAAATAAAAAGCGGAAAAAGAGGGAGCCGGCATCTTTCCTTCTTTTTCCGCTTTTTTGCGGCATTTTTGATGGCCGGACCCGCTGCAATGTCTCACAATTTCAAACGGTTCACATTGAGTGCCGTCTTTTTTTTTGATAAGATAAATGAGCGAATGAGACACGGACAGCCTGGATGAACGTGCGGCTTTTCGGTTATCCGGGCGAGGCGCCCGCCTGTCCCCGCCTTTTCGGCGGCGGACCGTACGGACAAAACAGAGCCCTCCTCTTTAACTTTAAGAGAAAAGGGCCCATGATGAAAAAGTAAAGTGTATTTCGGAAGGAGAAAATTCATGTCAAAACCAACTGTGGCCATAGTCGGACGCCCGAATGTCGGAAAATCAACGATATTCAACCGCATCGTCGGCGGACGGACGGCTATTGTTGAAGACAGGCCCGGCGTGACACGTGACCGGCTATACGGCAACGGAACGTGGCTGAATTACGAATTTCATGTGATCGATACGGGCGGTATAGATATCAGTGATGAACCTTTGCTCACGCAAATGCGGGCACAGGCTGAAATCGCTATTGAGGAGTCGGATGTCATTCTTTTTATCGTGGACGGCCAGTCGGGCCTGAACGAAGCCGATGAAGAAGTAGCCCGTCTCTTAAGACGATCCCGAAAGCCTGTTGTACTCGCTGTCAATAAACTGGACAATATCCGGCAAAGGGATCAAAAGTACGAATTTTATTCGCTCGGACTGGGCGACCCTTACAGCATTTCCGGAGCACACGGGCTCGGAATCGGCGATCTGCTCGATCAGGTTGTCAAGAATTTTCCCGGCGACGGAGAAGAAAAGGAAGACGAAAACGCCATCCGCTTTACGCTGATCGGCCGTCCGAATGTCGGAAAATCCTCTCTTGTCAACGCGATTCTCGGCAGGGAACGCGTGATTGTCAGCGATCTTGCCGGGACGACGCGCGATGCGATCGACACCCCTTTTTCCCGGGACGGTCAGACTTATGTCATTGTCGACACGGCAGGTATCCGCCGTCGCGGAAAGATTTATGAAAAGACGGAAAAATACAGCGTGCTGCGGGCACTGCATGCGATTGAAGAATCGGATGTCGTTCTGATCCTGATCGACGGGAAAGAAGGCATTATCGAACAGGATAAAAAAATAGCGGGCATGGCGCACGACGCAGGACGTGCGGCGATTATCGTCGTCAATAAATGGGACGCTGTGGATAAAGAGGATAAAACAATGGACAGGTTCCGGAAAAAAATCCGCGATGAATTCCAATTTATAAACTACGCACCTGTCGTCTTCCTGTCCGCATTGACCAGGCAGCGTCTTCCGCAGCTTTTGCCGATGATTCAGCAGGTGGCCGAAAATCATAGCCTTCGCGTACAGACCAGTCTTCTGAATGACTGCATCATGGATACAGTTGCGATGACGCCGCCGCCTTCCGACAAGGGCAGGCGCCTGAAAATTTATTATGGCGCCCAGGTGGCCGTCAAGCCTCCGGTCTTCGTTTTGTTTGTGAACGACCCGGATCTGCTTCATTTTTCATATGCCCGTCATATCGAAAATCAGATCAGAGAAACATTCGGTTTCGCTGGGACGCCGATTAAGATTCTGCCGCGCAAAAAAAACGAACAATAGAGAGGGATGCATCCAGTGTTAACGGCCGTGTCGTTTATCGTTTCTTATCTCATCGGATCCATCAGTTTCAGTTATTTAATTACAAAGAAGATTAAAAAAATCGATATTAGGAAGACGGGAAGCGGCAATGCGGGGGCGACCAATACATTGCGCGTTCTCGGTGTGGGACCCGCGATCGGCGTTCTTGTTCTGGACGTATTGAAAGGGGTTGCCGCGGTCCTGATAGCGAGATCATTCGGCCTTGCCGACTGGGCAGTGGCTCTCTCAGGGCTGTTGGCTATTGTCGGCCACGACTTTCCCGTATACTTCGGATTTAAAGGGGGCAAGGGCGTTGCCACGACCATCGGCGTATTTTTTATGATGATGCCGCTTGAGGCACTGATCGCCGGGATTCTTGCGATTGTGATTATCGCGATCAGCCGTTTCGTGTCCGTCGGTTCGCTTTTCTTCCTGCTTGTTACGCCTGTACTCGGATACATCCTTGCCGGTTATTCACCCGCTGTTCTGGTCGCGGTCTTTCTGATTACTTTGCTCGGATATTACCAGCACAGAGAAAATATCATCCGTCTTCTGCACGGTAAAGAAAATAAGATCGGCGGGAAAAAATCGCAGGCCTAGCGGCTTTGTGCAGAGAAAATGATTGAAAACAGCGGAACGGAGTGAACGGATCGGAGTTGAAACAGGGAGGCAAACTGAAATGAAAAAAATGACTGTAATCGGTGCCGGGAGCTGGGGTACGGCCCTTTCAATGGTTCTGGCGGATAACGGCTGTTCGGTCCGCCTGTGGAGCCATCGTCAGGAACAGGCCAGCGAGATAAACGAGAAACATACAAACGAGAAGTATCTTCCGGGTATAAAGCTTCCCGAAGAGGTGGCAGGAACTCATGACCTTGCGGCGGCACTTGAAGGGACAGACGCTGTACTTCTTGTCGTTCCTGCAAAGGCAATGAGAGACGTGCTGGGCAGGATCCGCAGACATTTGACCGTCCCGCTCCTTTTTATTCACGGAGTGAAAGGTATCGAACCGGGAACATTTAAACGGATGTCGGAAGTCATCGAAGAAGAAATTCCAAAGAAATTCAGAAAAGCCGTGGTTGTTCTGTCGGGCCCGAGCCACGCGGAAGAGGTTTCCCTGCGCCATCCGACGACGGTGGCCGTCGCGTCCGTTCAGGCAGCGGCTGCAAAAAAAGTGCAGGATCTATTCTTTAATCACTACTTTCGTGTCTATACCAATGAAGATATCGTCGGCGTCGAAATCGGCGGCGCCTTGAAAAACATTATCGCACTGGGAGCCGGCATTTCCGACGGCCTCGGATACGGCGATAATGCCAAGGCCGCTCTGATTACGCGCGGGCTGGCGGAAATCTCACGGTTCGGGACAAAACTGGGCGCCCGCCCGCTGACGTTCATCGGGCTCACCGGCGTAGGCGATTTGATTGTCACGTGCACGAGCGTCCACAGCCGGAACTGGCGGGCGGGAAATCTTCTCGGCAAAGGCCGGAAACTCAGCGAAGTCCTCGGTGAAATGGGGATGGTCGTTGAAGGCGTGCGGACGGCTGAGGCGGCCTATGCTCTGGCGAAGCGTGAAAAAGTCGAGATGCCGATTACGGCCGCGATCTATCAGGTGCTGTTTGAAAATAAAAACCCAAAAGAAGCGGTTGATGAATTGATGGGGCGGGACAAAAAGGATGAAATCGCCGCATTATCGGAAAACCTTTCTAATCCTTTTTCTCGTGACTGATCCATTAGCACGCCGATCTTTTTCCCGCATAGGATGTAAGGAATGCAGGGAAAAGGAGGACGTTCATTGGATTCAAGAAATCCTTTTTTTGATAACATCGAGAAGAAGACGAATGTGAAGAAAGAGGACATTTTTGCCATTGCTGAGTCTGTGTCGCATGCTGATTTCAGCAATCCCGAAGTAGTCAGGAAACTCGTCGCCCGAATTGGAAGGACAGCCGGCGTTCCGGTGTCTAGAGAGAAGGAAGAGGCTATTGTCAAAGCCATCACGTCCGGCAATGTGCCCAGTAATTTTTCCTCTCTTTCGAAAATGTTCGGCCCAAAGAAGTAACAATGGGCCGGCGTCAGCGGCAAAACGGATGGGAATAGCATACGTTATAGCGTGCGTCAATCATTCTGCAAGAGCTGAATGGCGTGGAAGGATTTAGTCATGCCGGGAGAAAACAAATCGTTTTCTCCCGCTTTTTTTTATCTGCAAACAGGCATAAAACAAAATTCGGACAATATTTTTAAATAGGAAGGGCCGGCCAATTTCCGGCTGCCGCGTCTCAAGCCGTCGGACGATATGCCGGAAAGCGCCAATTCATTGGCATATTCAATGGACAAAGTCATATGCATAGAAATATCACCGAGCGTCATCGATAGAATGGAGGAGCGGGAGGGTGCAAACTTTGGAAAAACTTGAGCGAGTGGACATTTTTAAAGACATTGCGGAAAGAACAGGCGGGGATATTTATCTGGGTGTGGTCGGGGCCGTTCGTACCGGAAAATCGACGTTTATAAAAAAATTCATGGAATTGATCGTCTTGCCCAATATCGATAACGAAGCCGATCGGGCCCGGGCCCAGGATGAGCTTCCTCAGAGTGCCGCCGGCAGACAGATTATGACCACAGAACCAAAGTTCGTTCCGAATCACGCAGTCACGGTGACCGTAGAGGAAGGGCTGGAAGTCAATATCCGCGTCGTGGATTGCGTCGGCTACGCCGTCAAGGGGGCCAAGGGCTTCGAGGATGAGAACGGCCCGCGGATGGTTCATACTCCCTGGTACGACGAGCCGATTCCGTTTCAGGAAGCTGCGGAGATCGGGACGCGCAAAGTGATTCAGGAGCATTCTACTCTGGGCGTCGTCATCACGACCGACGGGTCGATCGGCGAAATCGGCCGGGAAGACTATGTAGAAGCGGAGGAACGGATTGTCGACGAATTGAAAGAGGTCGGCAAGCCTTTTATTCTGATCATTAATTCATCGCATCCGTATCATCCGGAAACAGAAGCACTCAGAAAAGAACTCGCGGATAAATACGACATTCCCGTTTTGACGCAGAGCGTTGAGAATATGACAGAGCATGACATTAATAATATTCTGCGTGAAACGCTGTATGAATTTCCCGTGCTGGAAGTCAACGTCAATCTGCCGAGCTGGGTGATGGTCCTGAAGGAAGATCACTGGCTGAGAAAAAGCTATGAAGAAGCGGTTAAGGAGACGGTGAAAGACATCAAACGGCTGCGGGACGTAGACCGTGTGGTCGGCACATTCGGCGAATATGATTTTATTGAGAACGCACAGCTTTCAGGGATCGAAATGGGAAAAGGCACAGCGGAAATCGATCTGCATGCGCCGGATAACCTGTACGATCAGATCCTGAAGGAAGTGGTCGGCGTTGAAATCAGAGGCAAGGATCATCTTCTGCAGCTGATGCAGGATTTTGCTCATGCGAAAAGAGAATATGATCAGGTCGAAGAAGCATTGAAAATGGTCAAACAGACCGGTTACGGCATTGCTGCGCCGACCATCAACGACATGAGTCTTGACGAACCGGAAATTATCCGCCAGGGATCGCGATTCGGTGTCCGGCTTAAAGCGGTTGCTCCGTCCATACACATGATCAAAGTCGATGTCGAATCGGAATTCGCGCCGATTATCGGAACAGAAAAACAGAGTGAGGAACTGGTCCGCTATCTGATGCAGGATTTCGAAGACGACCCGCTGTCGATCTGGAATTCCGATATTTTCGGCCGTTCGCTCAATTCAATTGTCAGAGAAGGCATTTCCGCAAAACTGGCGCTCATGCCCGAGAATGCCCGTTACAAGCTTAAAGAAACGCTTGAACGGATTATTAACGAAGGTTCCGGCGGCTTAATTGCAATCATTCTCTAGAGGCTTCAGGCACTCCGAAAGGACTCCGCCGGGGTCTTTTTTTATGGAATCAAATTTTTAAGTGTTTTTTTTGGAATAACAGGGTTTAAAAAGAGCGAAATTGGCAATATTTTTATCAAAGCTGTTGAATTCTTCCATCACATCGTATATTATAAGCGTTGTTAATGTTTCTTCCAGCGCAAAAAGGAGGAATTCCTTTTTAAGGAGGTGAAAGTGTTGAATAAGACTGAATTGATTACTGCAGTTGCAGAATCTGCTGAACTGTCAAAAAAGGATGCTACAAAGGCGGTTGATTCCGTCCTTTCAACGATTGCTGACGCGTTGAAAAGCGGAAGCAAAGTCCAATTAATCGGTTTCGGAAATTTTGAGGTGCGTGAGCGCTCTGCTCGCAAGGGCCGCAATCCGCAAACCGGCGAGGAAATTGAAATCCAGGCAAGCAAAGTTCCGGCTTTCAAGCCCGGTAAAGCATTAAAAGAAGCCGTCCAATGATCAATGGATACATAGGACGTATGAAAGTGAGAGCCATCCATGCGATGGCTCTTTTTTGGTAGAAATGAATCCTTTTCAATCATCAAAGAGGTCTCTCTTCTTTGTTTTCTTTACTTTCAGTGTTTTTCTATGCTAGAATTCTTACAGCGAAACAAGTTTTTTTCTCCGGCTTGCTTAAATTGGAGGCTCGGCTTTGAACGTGGATCATGAGAAAATAGAACGGGCGGTCCGGATGATTCTGGAAGCGATCGGCGAAGATCCGGAACGCCGGGGATTGGTAGAAACACCGGCAAGAGTCGCTAGAATGTATGAAGAGATTTTCCAGGGAATGAGGCAGGATCCGAAGACGTTTTTGTCGAAAACATTTGACGAGGCTCATGAAGAATTGGTTCTCGTCAAGGATATTCCCTTTTATTCTATGTGCGAACATCATTTAATTCCTTTTTTTGGAAAAGCACACGTCGGCTACATACCGAGAGGGGGACGGGTGACCGGACTCAGCAAACTGGCCCGGGCAGTGGAAGCCGTGGCCAGGCGGCCGCAGCTTCAGGAACGTCTGACAACCACGGTTGCTGACAGCATCGTCGAGACCCTTCGTCCTTACGGAGTCATTGTTGTTATTGAAGCGGAACACATGTGCATGACCATGCGCGGTATCAAGAAACCGGGAGCGAAGACGCTGACATCCGCCGTGCGCGGAATTTTTCAGACGGATCGGGCGGCAAGGGCAGAAGCGCTCTCGCTGATCAATCGTCAATAATTTTAGGCTTGGAAAGCAGGTTGGTTAAAGTGGAACCGAAAAACGAAGAAGTGCTGGGCGACTATTTTGTCGTCAGAGCCGAAGAGGACGGGGTGAACGTCATCGGCCTGACGCGCGGCGCGGAAACACGTTTTTTTCATACGGAGAAGCTCGATAAGGGCGAAGTGATGATTGCTCAGTTTACAGAACATACTTCAGCAATCAAGGTACACGGCAAGGCGACCATTCAGACGAAACACGGAACAATCGTATCCGGATAAGGGAGTGGGACCGCCTGCCGGCATGGCCGGTGTGATATAATAGAACAAAATCCCGGGAGGCGATCCGAGCAGGAATTTCTGCGGTTCACTGATCATTTTTGCCTTCAGCTCCGGAATTAAGAAAAATAGCAATGTTTAGGAGCGCTGCCATGACAGTAAGAGAAGAGATCGAAAATATTTACGCGAAGATCAGGCACGACCTGAGTCATCCGTACGTTAATAAATATTTGCCGTTTCCTGAAATCGATAAAGATAAACTGCTCGTCTATTATTATTTATTTCAGAAGAGATCGGAAGATGGCGGAACGGGCGTTTACGTGGAAAGTCTGATGGCTGCCGAAATCGGGCTTACCGCACATGAATCCATGACAACGGAACGGCTTAACGGAAAAAATGAGATTAAGATAAGGCAGCTGACCGCCTTATCCGGAGATTTTTACAGCGCGCTGTACTATTACTACCTTTCCCGAAAACCGGATATTGAAGTGGTAAAATGGATTGCCGAAGCCATTCAGACCTTTAACGTGAACAAATGTCTGCTGTTCTATCCGAATCATACATTAAACTGGACTCAGGCAGTAACGGCGCTGGAGTCGATTGAAAGTGCCCTTGTGGCCAAAATTGCCGCCAAGCTCGGATTTGAAGACTGGGTGCCCTCACTTAATGCCTTTTTTTTAACGAAGAAACTGGTTTATGAATATGAATTGCAGACAAACGGCGGTTCACATTCTTTTCTGTGCAATTATCTGATCGACAGTCTGCCCCATGCTTCGGTTCCGTTCAGAGAACGCCTGGAAGAAGAAATAAAGCATGCAAAAGAGCGCTTTTTTGACAGTATAAAGAAAGTTGAGAAGAACTCCGGTGTGCTTTCCCGTCTTCTCCCTTATCTGACTGAAAAAATGAACGCTTTCTGCCGCTTCACAGTGGAGGAAGGATAAATTGGAAATGAACGAACTGGAAGAGAAACACGAGAAAGTGCATCAGGTTTTTCAGTCGATCTATAAAAAATACGATGCAATGAACTCGCTGATTAGCTTTAATCGCCATAAAGCCTGGCGTCGAAAGGCCGACGAAATGGTCGATGCCAGGGAGGGCGAGCAGATACTTGACGTTTGCTGCGGAACGGGGGACTGGACGCTGTCCCTTGCCGGGGCTGCCGGGCCCTCCGGCAAAGTCGTCGGACTGGATTTCAGCGAGAATATGCTGAAAGTCGCCAGGGCCAAGCTCGAGATGACGCCGCTGAAAAATGTCGTATTGGTTAACGATGATGCGATGAACATTCCGTTCGGCGAGGCAACATTTGACCGGGTGACGATCGGATTCGGCCTGCGCAATGTGCCCGACTATTTGACAGTCCTGAAAGAAATGTTCCGCGTGCTCAAGCCGGGCGGCAGAATCGTCTGTCTCGAAACATCCCAGCCCGAGATTCCCGTCTACAAACAGCTTTATTTCTTTTATTTCCGTTTTATCATGCCGCTGCTGGGGAAACTGTTTGCCGGAAGTTACAGAGAGTATGCCTGGCTGAACGAATCTACGCGCAAGTTCCCCAACCGGAAAAAACTGGTCCGGCTTTTTCAAGCGGCCGGCTTCGAAAAAGTAGCGGTTCATTCATTTATGGGGGGCATCGCAGCCATTCATCAGGCGGACAAACCTCTTGAAGAAGCAGCGGACTGAAAACGGCCGGAACGGGTATCTTCCGCCCCGTACCTCAGGCGGGCGATGCGCGGATGTGCAGACCGGCAGAGACATCCATAAGTCATGAAATGAATGCACAGGACTGCAATGAAGGGTGAATTGAATGGCACTGGCGAGTATTTATGCAGAACAGAAAAATAATATGAAAGCGATTGAGAACAGGCTTGAAAAAGCTCTGGAAGCGCCGCATCCGATTCTTAGCGAAGCTTCCATGAATCTGCTCAGAGCGGGGGGAAAAAGGATCCGTCCGTTGCTTGCGCTCATTTCAGCTCAGTACGGCGATCCGACGCGGCCGGAGATTATTGATTCGGCGGCGACTCTCGAACTGATCCATATGGCGTCCCTCGTTCATGACGATGTCATTGATGATTCCGATCTGCGCCGCGGCAAACCCACCGTCAAGGCTCAATGGGACAATCGGGTAGCCATGTACACCGGTGATTTTATTTTTGCCAGAGCCATTGAAATTATTTCCGGTTTCAAAAGCCCGGAAGCCCATCGGCTCCTTTCCCGAGTGATCCGCGATCTCAGTCTCGGAGAAATCGATCAGATTAAAGATCTTTACAATTGGAAACAAAATCTGCGCTGTTATTTATTGAGAATCAAACGTAAAACGGCCATTCTAATGGCGCTCAGCTGCCAGCTGGGCGCGCTTTCTTCGGGGAGCGACGCGGCTGTCGCGCGCAGGCTCTATTATTATGGCTATTTTCTCGGCATGAGTTATCAGATTACCGATGATATTCTGGATTTTGTCGGCACCGACAAGCAGTTGGGAAAGCCTGCAGGCAGCGATCTGAGAAATGGAAACATAACGTTGCCTACTTATTACGCATTGCAGAAACAGGATCTTCACAATCGGATTGTCGCTATACTGGAATCTGAGAATCCATCCGAAAATGACTGGAATGCAGTCATCGACCTGATCAGGGATTCCGGCGCCATTGAGGCATCGGAGAGACTGAGCGACCGCTATCTTCAGAAAGCAAAAGACATATTGGATCAACTGCCCGCTGCCAAGGCCACACATTCACTCAGGGAAATTGCCGAATATATCGGAAAGAGGCGGTACTGAGACAGGACGCCGCAATGATTATTTTCCCGCGGCAGCGGGAATGAATGAAGCGGTACAGAGCCGGTTGCATACATAGCTGGACAGGCCGTAGAAAGTTTGATTGTTTCAGAAAAACAGGATATACAGATTTAGTTCTGAGGAGGTAAAGTGATGCAGCAAACATTTTTGATGGTTAAACCGGATGCCGTTAGGAGGGGCCTGATCGGCCGGATTGTGTCGCGATTTGAAGAAAAGGGATTCCGTATGATTGCGGGCAAGCTGATGGTCATTCCCGAAGAACTGGCCGGGAAACATTACAGTGAACATGAAGGAAAGCCCTTTTATCCGGATCTGATTTCTTTTATGACATCGGGACCTGTCTTTGCCATGGTCTGGGAGGGCAATGACATTATTGAGCTGTCACGAATGATGATGGGATCAACCGACCCTAAAAAAGCGCTGCCGGGTACAATCCGCGGCGATTTTGCGACGCTTGTCAACCGTAATGTTATCCATGGATCCGATTCCCCTGAAAGTGCGGAACGGGAAATTCATCTTTTTTTCAATGAAAATGAATTTGTCAAGGGCTGATCGCTTTGGAACAGGGAGAAAACCTTAAGCTGGCGGATCAGGATTACGAACAGTTTAAAAATCTGCTCTTTCAGTTCACAGGCATTAATCTGTCTCTTTATAAAGAAGAACAGATGAAGCGCCGTCTCAACACGCTGAGAATCCGCAGGGGGATGCCCTCCTTTGTCTCTTTTTTTTACGAGATGAAGAAGTCCGAACCGTTGCTCAAGGAATTTCTCGACAGGATGACCATTAATGTGACGGAATTTTTTCGCAATCGGCAAAGATGGAATGTTCTTGAAAAGAAGATTCAGCACTATTGCAGCGGCGGCGGAAGGTCTCTGTCGGTCTGGAGCGCCGCCTGTTCGACAGGCGAGGAGCCCTATTCGCTGGCCATGATCCTCGACCGGATTCTGCCGGCCGGCCGCTTTTCTATAATTGCGAGTGACATCGATCAAACGGTTCTGGAGAAGGCCAGGGAAGGCCGTTACCTTGAAAGTGCTGTCGAATCGCTCACTTCTGAGGAGCGAATCCGCTATTTTAGCAGAGACGGACTTTTCTACTGCATGGATGACAAACTGAAACAATCCATCCGCTTTATCCGCCATGATTTGCTTCATGATCCTGCACCGGGAAAATTTGACGTGGTTGTCTGCAGAAACGTTCTTATCTATTTTACTGAGGAAGGCAAGAAAAAGATTTATCATAAATTAAGCGATTCATTAAGAGAAGATGGAATTCTGTTTGTAGGAAGCACAGAACAAATCTTTCATCCGGAAACGTACCAATTGCGATCGGCGGAAACTTTTTTCTATGAAAAATCGGGTATTGAGGGGTAATCACATGAGATTTTTGACTGCTGGAGAATCACATGGCCCGCAATTGACGGCCATTATCGAGGGACTTCCTTCAGAGGTGGACATCGACATTTCCGAAATCGACCGTGAACTGAAAAGGCGGCAGGGCGGCTACGGCCGCGGCCGCCGTATGACCATCGAATCGGATCAGGTGCAGATTCTTTCCGGCGTGCGCCACGGAAAAACGACGGGAGCGCCGATGGCCCTGGTCATTGAAAACCGCGACTGGACGCACTGGAAGGATATCATGGGCGTCCAGGTCCCGGACGATCCGGAAAGAATAAAAAAACAGGTAACCAGGCCGCGGCCGGGCCATGCCGATCTGAACGGGGGCATTAAGTACAATCACAGGGATATGCGCAATGTTCTTGAACGTTCATCGGCCCGCGAAACAGCGATTCGTGTGGCAATCGGCGCTGTGGCAAAGCAGTTTCTGAAACCATTCGGCATCGATATCGCCGGCCGGGTCACGGAAATCGGCGGCGTCGCCGACGGAACGCCGCTGCCGGACACCATTGAAGAAATGAAAAAGGCATCGGAGAATTCACCGGTGCGCTGTCTTGATCCGGAAGCAGCCCGCAAAATGATTGAGGCAATCGACCGTGCGAAGGAAAACGGCGATTCGCTGGGAGGAATCGTTGAAGTCGTGGCAACAGGAGCGCCGATCGGACTTGGAAGCCATGTCCACTACGACCGGAAGCTTGACGCGCGGATTGCAGGAGCGGTGCTCAGCATTAATGCCTTTAAGGGAGTCGAATTCGGCATCGGTTTCGACATGGCGCACCGTCCCGGCAGTCAGGTTCAGGACGAGATCCTTTGGTCGGAAGAGCAGGGTTATACGCGGCGGACCAATCGGCTCGGCGGATTCGAAGGCGGTATGACGAACGGTATGCCGATCATCGTGCGCGGCGTCATGAAGCCGATTCCTACACTGTATAAACCGCTTCAGAGCATCGACATCAACACGAAGGAGCCGTTCAGCGCCAGCATCGAACGATCGGATAATTGTGCGGTGCCGGCCGCGAGTGTTGTCTGTGAAGCCGTCGTTGCCTGGGAACTGGCAAAGGCAGTTAGTGAAAAATTCGGCGGAGATTGCCTGACCGATATGACGGCCGCGTGGGCCGCCTATCAAAAACGTGTGAGGTCTTTCTGATGGAAAAGCTGATGATCGGGACGAAGACAGGCCGTTATCCGATTTTTGTCGGAAGAGGACTTTTGACGAAGGCGGATGAACTGATAAAAGACGTCTATTCAGCCTGTTATATTGTTACCGACAGCCATGTCGCGCCGATGTACCTCAACAAACTGGAGCAGACGCTGCGGAACAGAAAGGTTTTCCATTATATTGTCGAAGCCGGGGAGCAGTCTAAAAATCTTAGTGAGTACCATCGGATTATTACCGACATGCTCGAGAAAAAACTGGACAGAAACGCCGGCGTCATCGCTCTCGGCGGCGGAGTCGTCGGTGATCTTGCCGGTTTCGTGGCTGCGACTTATCTGAGAGGCGTCGCTTTCCTGCAGATGCCGACAACGCTGCTCGCCCATGACAGCAGCGTCGGAGGAAAAGTGGGCATTGACCACGCTCTGGGAAAGAATCTGATCGGTGCTTTCTATCCGCCGGCAGCGGTTATTTACGATACGGCAACCCTTGAAACATTGCCGTTCAGGGAACTGCAGTCCGGTTTTGCCGAACTGATCAAACACAGCCTGATCAGTTCTCCCGATTTTTATCAGGAACTGAAAGAAGCGATACCCGGCCGTTCAGAACTGACACCGGCGTCAGCAGGTGCGTTTCTTATACGCGGCATATCCGTGAAGGCGGGAATTGTCGAGCTTGACGAGCATGAAAGCGGGCCGCGCCAATTCCTTAATTTCGGCCACACGCTCGGCCATGCACTCGAGAAGGAACTCGGCTTCGGCGTACTGACTCACGGAGAAGGCGTTGCCGTCGGGTCGCTGTTTGCGCTGAAGCTGAGCGAAGCCTATTACGGCTGCTCATTGCCGGTTAAGGACATAACGGATTGGTACACGGAGCTTGGGCTGCCGACAAAAGTGCCCTGTGGTCCGACGGCAGACGGACTGATCGAACAAATGAAGTATGACAAGAAGAACAGAAACGGACATTATCATTTCGTTCTCTTGAAATCGATCGGAAAGCCGGAGACAAAGCCGGTTCCGGAAAAACTGGTCAGGGAGACGCTGCTTTCGTTCATGAATGATTGACAGATTTAAATGAGTTGGCTATGATTAAACTACATCTTCGCAGAAATTTACTGCCGGAGATTCAGCCGGATCGTGTCGGAGGACGGGATCGGCAGAGACTGAGAGCTGAGAAAACAGAATGAGCCGAGTTGAGAAGAGCTGAGGGTTGAAAGATTAAAACTGAGAATAAACCCGCTGGCCGCACTTCGCCCGCGGGTTTTTGCTAACTTCGGACGGACTCCCTGCGCAGCACGGAGCGTCGCTTCCCTCTCTTAACCTCGCTGTGCTCATTCCTCAGAAAAGAGGAGTGGGGAAAAATGTTTCAGAAAAAGTTGAAAGAATTGGTCAAAGGCAAGACTTTAACGGAACAGGAAGCCGCAGAATTGATGGATGAAATTATGGAGGGACGGGCAGACCCGTGCCAGATTGCCGGTTTCCTGTCGCTTCTCAGTATGAGGGGGGAAACGGCCGATGAACTGGCGGGATGCGTCCGCAGCATGAGAGCGCACGCGAAGCCGGTCCACTATGATAAAGAGCTGCTGGATATCGTCGGAACGGGCGGCGACGGCACGGCAACGTTCAACATCTCAACCGCCAGCGCCATTCTGCTGTCGGGCCTCGGTGTCAACGTTGCCAAACACGGCAATCGCTCGGTTTCATCGACCAGCGGTGCCGCCGATGTGCTCGAAGCGCTCGGAATTTCGATCCGGACGACTCCGGAACAGGCGGCGTCCCTCCTCGAACAGACACACATGTGCTTTTTATTCGCTCCGCTGTATCACGCTTCAATGAAATATGCAATTGAACCGCGCAAAGCACTCGGGTTCAGGACAATTTTCAATATGCTCGGCCCTCTGACCAATCCGGCGGGTGCAGAGCGTCAGCTTCTGGGCGTTTATAGCAGAAAAGCCGCGGAAGCCTATGCGAATGCCATTGTGAAACTGGGTACGCGCAGGGCGCTTGTCGTCACCGGCGATGACGGAATGGATGAACTGACCATTACCGGCCGGACCCGGGCGTATCTCATTGAAGATCAAAGAATCCATTCTTTTTCGCTCATGCCTGAAGACGTCGGGCTGAGCGCCGGCAGGCTGGAAGACATTCAGGTGAAAACCCCTGCCGAGAGCGCCGCCTTGATCGAAGCGATATTCTCCGGAAAAACGCAAAACCGCAGCGCTATGAATGCGGTGCTTCTGAATGCCGGCGCAGGGTTGTACGTTGCCGGAAGGATGGATTCCATTGCTGAAGGCATCCACGAGGCGAATCGGGCCATTGAAAACGGAAAGGCACTGGAACAGCTGAACCTACTCCGGACACAGACGGAGGAAGTTTCTCATGTATAAGACGATTCTTGATCGCATTTTACAGACGAAAAAAGAGGAACTGGAGCATTTCCGGATGCCGGAGCCGATCCCGGCCATCGAGCGCCGCTCGCTCAAAAAGGCGCTCGCCCGGCCGCATCATGCACTCGGTCTGATTGCTGAAATCAAGCAGGCTTCTCCGTCAAAAGGCCTGTTTCGCGAAAAGATCAATGCGGCGGCTATTGCCGAAGCCTATGAAGACGGCGGTGCCGATGCAATCAGCGTCCTGACGGACCGGACTTATTTTCACGGATCGGCCGGGAACCTGATCAAGGTCAAAAAATCTGTCGGCCTCCCTGTGCTTCGAAAAGATTTTATCATTGAAGAACGGCAGATTGAAGAGGCTTTCCGAATCGGAGCGGATGCGGTCCTGCTGATCGCCGCCGCGCTGGATCCCGACCAATTGCATGAGCTTTATTTGGCGGCACAGGAGAGAGGGCTGGAATCACTCGTGGAAGTGCACCGGGCCGAGGAGGCCGAAGCGGTTCTTTCTAAATTTACACCTGAAATAATCGGTGTGAACAATCGTAATCTGAAAACATTTGAAACGAAACTGGAAGTGACTGCGGAACTCGAAAGGATCATCCCCGGCAATGCACTTTTAGTCAGTGAGTCGGGTGTTCAGTCGGCAGCAGATGTGATGTATCTGAAAAATCACGGTGCGGATGCCGCACTCGTCGGCGAAGCATTGATCCGCGCCCATTCGCCGAAAGACAAAGTGCGCGCCTTGTTCGGCGAGGAAGTGAACGCGCATGCGCCCCGTGCTTAAATACTGCGGCAATCATTCGCTTTCCGACGTTAAAATAACGGCGGCCAGCCGTGCCGATTATCTCGGTTTTATTTTTACGCGGAAAAGCAAACGGACCGTGAGAGCCGATCAGGTCGCGGAATGGCTGAAAAGGACCGAAGTAAAGGGGAAAAAGCTGGTCGGCGTCTTTGCGGATGATTCCGTCGAACGGATCGAAAAAGTGCTGCAGACGGTTCCTCTTCAGGTGATACAGCTTCATGGTGCGGAACAGCCGCCCTATGTGGAGAGGGTCAGGTCGAAGACGGGAAGAACGGTTTGGAAGGCGCTTCGCCATGGAAAGAATACCCTTGAAGCGATGCGCCGCTATGCAGGCATTGTCGATGGATATATCATCGATACGAAAGTTAAAGGCGCTATCGGCGGGACAGGCGTCTCGTTCGACTGGGACAGCGTACCCGGCTACATGGCGGAATCTGCCCGCCTGCACACGCCGTGTCTGATTGCCGGCGGCATATCGCCTGATAATATAGACAAACTGCTGAGCCGTCACCCGATCGGTATCGATATTGCATCGGGTATAGAAACGAACTTTCAAAAAGACGGCAGACTGATCCGGAAAATTGAAGAAAGGGTGGAGAGGCAAAATGATCAGACAACCGCAGACTGAAAATATAAACACAAAAAGAAAAGGGCGCTACGGCCCGTTCGGAGGGCAATATGTGCCCGAAACGCTGATGCATGCCCTGCTTGAACTTGAGGAGGGGTTTAATGAGGCAATTCATGATTCCTCGTTTCTCGATGAATACCATCAGATCCTCCGGGAATATTCCGGCCGGCCGACTCCGGTAACACATTGCAAAAGGCTCAGCCAAATGGTCGGCGGGGCTCAGATCTATCTGAAACGCGAAGATCTGAATCATACCGGCGCTCACAAAATAAATAATGCGGTCGGTCAGGCACTGCTTGCACGGCGAATGGGGAAGAAGCGGATGATCGCCGAAACAGGCGCCGGCCAGCACGGCGTCGCGACGGCAACGGTGGCGGCTTACTTCGGCATGCCTTGCAAAGTGTTCATGGGGGCGACGGACGTTGAACGGCAGGCGCTCAATGTGTTCCGGATGCGGCTTCTCGGAGCGGAAGTTGTTCCGGTTTCAGCCGGAAACGGAACTTTGAAAGACGCGATCAACGAAGCGCTGCGATACTGGGCGGCGAATGTCGGAGACACGGCGTATGTGAACGGATCCGTTGTCGGGCCGCATCCCTATCCGATGATTGTCCGTGATTTTCAGCGGATCATCGGCGATGAAGGACGCAGACAGATGATCGAGAAGACAGGAAAACTGCCGGACGCCGCTTGCGCCTGCGTCGGCGGCGGAAGCAACGCGATGGGACTGTTTACCGCTTTTCTTAAGGACCCGGTCGCTCTCTACGGAGCCGAAGCCGGAGGAAAAGGGACAGAAACGGCGGAGCATGCCGCAACGCTGACTAAGGGGCGTCCGGGCGTCATCCACGGCGCGATGACTTATCTGCTTCAGGATCCGAACGGACAGATCATTGAACCCTATTCGATTTCCGCCGGGCTGGACTATCCGGGAATCGGACCCGAACACGCCTATCTCGCCGAATCGGGCCGGGCCCGTTATGAAGCGATCACAGACCGGGAGGCCGTCGATGCATTAATGGTACTGTGTAAAACGGAAGGCATCCTGCCGGCGCTTGAGAGCGCGCACGGTCTTGCGCTTGCCATGAAAAAAGCAAAAACAATGCGGCCGGATCAATCGATACTCGTTTGTCTTTCCGGCCGCGGAGACAAGGATGTCCATACGATCCTGCACGTTCTGGACAAAGCAAAAACAGATGAAGGAGGCAAAAAGAGATGAGCCGCATGAGTGATTTTGTCAATAAGAAACGGCCGATGATGTTTATTCCATTCATAACAGCGGGGGATCCGTCTGAGGAAGCAACGGTAGAACTGGCTTTTATGCTGCAATCCGCCGGGGCCAGCGCACTTGAACTGGGCATTCCCTATTCTGATCCGCTCGCCGACGGGCCGGTCATTCAGAGAGCTTCCAAACGGGCGCTTTCTAAGGGCATGTCGCTGCTCGGTGCTCTGCGGCTCGTAAAAAAAATAAGGTTGAGAGGGGTGAAAATCCCGATTATCATATTTACATACTGCAACCTTCTGTTACAATTAGGTGAAGATACATTTTTCCGGGAAGCAAAAGACAACGGGGCCGACGGACTGCTCGTTCCCGATCTGCCGTTCGAAGAGAGCAGGGATCTTGCAGCACGGTGTTCCGGGCAGGAGATCAGTCTGATTTCACTTGTCGCACCGACTACATCGGACTCCAGGCTGAAGGCAATCGGAGCTTCGGCGCAAGGTTTCCTGTACTGCGTCTCCTCGCTTGGCGTGACCGGCGTCCGCAAGCAGTTCCATCCGGACGTTTTTCCTTTTCTCAAACGTGTCCGGGAGGCGTGCGAGCTGCCGATTGCCGTGGGATTCGGCATTTCGTCGAGCGAGCAGGTGGATGCACTGCGCGGATATGCGGACGGTTTTATTGTCGGAAGCGCCATTGTTTCGCAAGTTGAAAAGAGAGCGGATCGGCTTCAGCAGCCGGATTGCCGCCCGTCCGCTGTGGAAGAGATACGCCGTTACTTGCTGGATACATTGCTCGGCAAGCATCAGGCAATTAAGGATCATGAAGGCGCCGCTCAGCAGGCTGAAGGCCTATCAAGCGGGAAAACGGGCTGACAAAGTACGGAGGAGAGAAAACGGACCGAATAAAACAGATAAACCGGCGCCGGATGAAACCTCTTCGGGGGCAGTCCCCGAAGCAAGGGCAGCCGCAAATATTCCCGGCGAATGAACGGTCTATCCGGGCGGACTGCCGCCGATCCGGCGGGAGAACCAGCCGTTTTCTGAACCGCCGACTTGGCCTGGCCGACTGCCTGATCTCTGGAAACGGCTCGATACGAAGCATAAGCGGCACGAAAGAGCAGAATGCCGCTATTATAAAACGAAGGATCGCGTCTCATGCAAACAAGTGTTCTGATTGCCGGGCTGGGCCTGATCGGCGGATCGATCGCCGCATCGATACGTTCCGCTCACCCCAACGTAAAAATCATCGGTTTTGATCAAAATAGAAAAGCAACAGAGGAGGGCCTCCGCCGGCAAATCATTGACGAATCCGCCGAGAACTTCGGAAAGGGCGCGTCCGCAGCCGATGTTATCATACTCGCCGCCCCGGTGTCTGTAATCCTTTCAATGATTAAGGAACTGGAGAAAACAGAACTGAGGCCCGGTGCAATTGTGACGGATGTCGGGAGTACAAAACGGCTGATTGAGCTCCAGGCGGATAACTCTTTAAAAGGGCGCTGCCATTTCATCGGCGGGCATCCGATGGCCGGTTCTCACAAGAGCGGTGTGTCTGCGGCACGCGCCAATTTATTTGAAAATGCCTATTACTTTTTAATCGCCGAGGAAAATCAGGAGCCGGCGCCTATAGAGAAACTGGAGCATCTGCTGTCCGGGACCCATGCAAAATTTTTTCGCGTAACTCCGGAAACTCATGATCAGATCGTTGGATTGATCAGCCACTTTCCTCATTTGATTGCTTCTGCGCTCGTCCATCATCTGGAGAACCATCCGATCGAAGGGATTAATCTCCGTCTTCTGGCTGCCGGGGGGTTCCGCGACATTACGCGCATTGCGTCCTCGGATCCGACGATGTGGACGGATACGGTCATGAGCAACCGCGACGACCTGCTCAAACTGCTGGAAGAGTGGACGCAAAGCATGGAACAATTGAAAAATTTACTGGCAAAAGGAAACGGCCCGTCCATCTATGAATTTTTCCGAAAAGCCAAGGTTTTCCGTGACGGCTTTCCTAAAAAAGAGAAGGGAGCGATACCTGCTTACTATGATCTGTTCATCGATATTCCTGACAGGCCGGACACCATATCGACGGTGACCGGTTATATCGGCCGTGCCGGAATTAATCTGACGAACATCGAGATCATTGAGGCAAGGGAAAACAATCAGGGCATCATGAGGCTCACATTCCAGGAAGCGTCTCAGCGGGACAGGGCCCATGCCATTCTGCGGCAGAAGGGCTACCATACATATCTGAACGATTAGCAGGTGATAGAGGTGACCGACTTACAATTTAACGGCGGGGGAAGATCTCTGAGAGGGGAACTGAAAATGCCGGGTGATAAATCAATTTCGCACCGGGCCGTCATTTTCGGGGCCATCGCTCATGGAGTGACCACTGTAGAAGGGTTCCTGCGCGGCAACGACTGCATCAGCACGCTTCAATGCATGCGTGCGCTCGGGGCAAAGATTGATGAATCGGGCGATCGCCTGATTATAACAGGAACAGGCTTTGAGGGCCTGAGCGAACCGGGCACTGTGCTGGATGTCGGCAATTCCGGCACAACGATCCGTCTGCTCTCCGGATTATTGAGCGCTCTGCCTTTTTACTCGGTGCTTGCCGGCGATGCGTCCGTCCAGGGACGTCCGATGGACCGGGTGATCCGTCCTTTAAAGAAAATGGGCGCCGATTTGTGGGGACGGGACGGAGACAGGTATGCGCCGATCTCCATACGAGGAAGAAAGCTCCATGCGATTGACTATCATCTTCCTATGGCCAGCGCTCAGGTGAAAAGCGCTTTGATCCTGGCCGGATTGCAGACAGAAGGAAAAACGACGCTGACGGAGCCCGGTGCTTCGCGCGACCACACCGAGCGTATGCTCCGAGCCTTCGGAGGCAGGATTCAGACAGAGGGACTGACTCATCAACTGGTCGGTCCCCAGGTCCTGACCGGAACCGACATACGCGTTCCGGGAGATTTTTCTTCAGCCGCTTTTTTTATTGCCGCGGCTCTGCTGACGCCGGGCAGTCACCTGGTGCTGCATTCCGTGGGAGTCAATCCGACGCGAACGGGAATGGCGCCGGTTCTCGAGAAAATGGGA
This sequence comes from Sporolactobacillus sp. KGMB 08714, assembly GCF_036598985.1. Classification (NCBI taxonomy): domain Bacteria; kingdom Bacillati; phylum Bacillota; class Bacilli; order Caryophanales; family Sporolactobacillaceae; genus Sporolactobacillus; species Sporolactobacillus sp. KGMB 08714. The sequence continues at coordinate 4,950 of NZ_JAUUBW010000022.1, read as the reverse complement.
GCCAAAGTCGCTTTTACCAATAAAAGGGTTTGGAACGGCGAGCCGGTCTGCGATATCGTTGTTGATTACGCGCCGCTCCATGCCGCTGCCGTCGGAGGCGGACTGATCCCGAAACTGATCGACGAGATTCCGATACTGGCGCTTATTGCAACGGAGGCAGAAGGAACAACCGTAATCAGCGATGCTTCGGAGCTGAAAGTCAAAGAAACGAACAGAATACGGACCACGGTGAACGAGCTGAGCCGGATCGGGGCGGATATCGAAGAAACAGAAGACGGCATGATTGTTCACGGACATCCGCAACGCCTGTTTACAGGAGGCGTCGCCGACAGTTCGGGCGATCATCGCATCGGTATGATGCTGGCCGTTGCCTCCCAGAAATCGAAAGAAGCAGTCATTGTCCGTCGGGCAGAATCCATCGCCGTTTCTTTTCCGGCATTCCGTGAACAGCTTGCCCGGATTCAGGAATCGTCATTATATTAAGCATAGAGCGCATCGGCCCTGTCTGTTACATTCAGGGTTTTTTGCGTATCCGGGATTTAATTCTTGAAGGGGTGTTCCAATTTTACTAAGATGAGTGTAGAAGAGAAAAATGAGACGGACGGCATGGCCCCGGGAGGGAATAATCATGAATCATTTAGAGACGGCAAATGCGCTTTTGGCGAGCGGACAAACGGACGAAGGGCTGAGGCTGCTTGAGGATACGCTCAGAGACGCAGATGACGAGACCATTTACGGGGCGGCTTCAATCTATCAGCAATTCGGTTTTCTCGAAGAAGCCGAGCACGCTTACGAGACATTGCTGCGGAGATACCCGAACGACAGCGGGCTTCTACTCCAGATTTCCGATCTTTTAATTGATAAGAATGAGGAAAATCGCGCGATTGAGTATCTTTTAAAGATCCATCCTCTGGATGAGAACTACCTGAGTGCGCAAGTATCGCTGGCAGATTTGTACCAAATGGAGGGGCTTGATGAAGTCGCCGAGAAAAAGCTTCTCGGGGCACTGAAGATAGCTCCCCATGAGCCTGTTCTGCTTTTATCGCTTGGTGAATTTTATCTTTCAACCGGGCAGGCAAGAAAAGCGGTCGATTTTTTGGAGGCAGCCAAGGGAAAAAGCGAACTGGCCGATCAGAATGTCGAGCTGAAGCTGGCTGAAGCACTGAGCCTTTGCGGAGAATTTGAACGGTCCGTCAAGGCGTACAGGATCGGCCTGAAGAAAGAGAAAACATTGGATGGACTATTCGGCTATGCCGTGACGGCGACGCGGATCGGATATTTTAAGACAGCCATCAAAGCACTGGAAGAACTGCGGGATCTCGACCCCGGGTACAGCACCCTCTATCCGGTCCTTGCCCATGCCTACGAGCATGAAGGCAGCCTGGATCTTGCACTGAAGACGGTTGAAGAGGGACTGGAAGCTGATGAATACAATGACCGGCTTTATGAAGAAGCGGGGAAACTCGCATTGAAAATTCATCATTCCGAAAAAGCGGCCTATTATTTTAAAAAATGGCACGAGCATGATCCGGAAAATGTAGAAGCTGTGACACGCATGGCCGAGCTTGACGCGCAGAACGAAGACTACGAAGCGATCATTGATCTGCTTGCTCCCGTCAAACCGGATGATCCGATGCTGATCTGGTTCCTGGCAACCGCTTACTTTCGTACGGATCAACTCGATCAGGCGGGAACTTATTATGATTCCTGCCGGCCCGCTTTCCAGGACAACCCTGAATTTCTTCAGGAATACGGGGAATATTTGATAGAGACGGGAAAAAGGAAAGACGCTCTCAGCGTGCTGGAGAAGGCGGCACGTCTCAGTCCGGAAAATCAGGATTTAGTTTTATTTGTTGAACGATTGAAGCAGGATGATCAAAATTAAGCGGCGAATATGATAATATAGAGTAAAGACACACGTTTCTTGAATTCCGGAGAGGGGATGATAGAATGGAGCAGATAGTGTCGAACGTGGAAAAGAAAGCCTTCTTAAAGTGGCTGTTGGAGCGGCGCGAATTGAGAAATCGCGAAACGGTTTGGTTGCTGAATTATATGATGGGCAATGAAAAGCTGCTCGGTCTGATCCATTTTGTGGATAACATTGCAGGGTGTAATCGTGCGATGACGATTTGTGAGAGAAAAAACAGTGCGGAAAATTTTGAATATGCAAAGGCGACGGTTCGGACAAATGATCCGGAAAAAGCCTTTCACGATCTCAGGCTGAACCAGGAAGAAGCCGTTTATGTAAAAGTTGCCCTATCATCGGCGCACTATTATCCCGAGTATTTTTCAGTTCTCGAGGAAAACCCGAATATAGAGGAAACGGTGCATAAAAAATACGGCCGGGCGGCTGAAGATGCCGCAGGAGCTGCCGAAAGAGCGTATACAGAAAAAAAACTGTATGAGGCGATCAATGACGCGCTCGACAGAGGCGATGCCGAACGATTTTATCAACTGACCGAGCAGTTGAAATCGCTGAAAAGCTGAACCTTCTGTGCCCTGTGTCGGCCTTTCGATGCTTGAGACGGAGGACGGTGCGTTGTAAAAGTTTCCGGATAGTTGAATGCAGTCGATAGCGGCCGGTGTTTCATCGAACACCGGTCTATTCTTGTCCTTTTTTTCATATAATGCCCTGAGAATGAAAGGGAGGGCAAGCAATGAAAATCGAATTTGCGGCTATTCTACTCTGCCTCATGTTCTTTTTTATAGCTCCTCATGGCGGATATGCCCAGGCATCCGAAAAAGACAGTCAGCAGCAGATGTTGAACAGTCTGTCTGATCACATTTTCCAGTATGCGGACGCCGATCGGGCCGATGCTGCGAAAAGTCTGCTGAATGAATTTGACCGCGTCTGGAGCCAATCGGAATCGGGCTATTCCGACGAGGACGGACGGATCATCGACACGGCTGTGCTGCGTTTGAAAATTTTATTGAATTCAGGCGGCGACTCCGGCGAGATCCGCCATGCGGCCATTGCCCTGCGCCTGTGCGTCGATGCAATGACCGGCAGCGGCAGCCCGCTCTGGAAAGAACTGCGGCCCCGGGTTCTGGATCCGATAAAGGGCATGCAGACAGCCTTAAAAAGGCAGGATTACACAACCTTTCAGGCGGATCTGAATCAGTTTCTCGACAGTTACGCGCTCATTTATCCTTCCCTGATGATCGACGGCAGCCCGGAAGGCGTCCGGGTTGCGAATAATAGTATCAATGCTTTTGCCGACCATCGCATGAGCACGGTCCAGGACAAGACACGCTTGCAGCAGCTGACCGTCATTGAAAAAGAACTGACGGATGTTTTCGATAGATCGCCTGCTTCGACAGTTGACAGCCTGTCTCCTTTGATAGCGGCAGTCGGCGGTTTCGTGCTGCTGGCACTGTTTTATGTTTCGCTGCGAAAATATTTCGGAGAACGCTTCAGACGAAGAAAGGGAACAAGGTGACTCTTTCATTTTTCGGTTTTGACAAAGGCTCAATATTTGACTAAAATTGACTATATAGATGATATGGAGGAATGCGGATGATACAGTTCTTGATTTACATGGCCATTCTGATGCTGATTCCGCTCTGGGCGCAGATGCGCGTTAAATCAACGTACGGAAAATATGCTCAGGTTGAGAATTCAACCGGAATGACCGGCGCCCAGACGGCGAGAAAGATTCTGGACGACAACGGGCTTTACGATGTTTCGATTCGCGAGGTGGAAGGGACGCTCACCGATCATTATGATCCGCGTGACAAATCGGTCAACCTGTCGACGGGTATTTACAACAGTGCGACGATTTCCGGAACGGCCGTCGCCGCACACGAAGTGGGGCACGCAATTCAGGATGCCAGTGATTATACGTTTATGCGCATTAGGAGCGCTCTCGTCCCGGTAGCCAATATCGGGTCGAATCTGTCTTATTTTCTGATTCTGGCCGGCTTTCTTTTCGGGGCTATGCAGCTGGCGGCGCTCGGTGTCCTGTTTTTCGCCGCCGCGGTTCTGTTCCAGATCGTGACGCTGCCTGTCGAATTCGACGCATCCGGACGCGCTCTGAAACAAATCGTCAATCTCGGCATCGTACAGGAAGGCGAACAGAAGCAGGCAAGAAAAGTACTGTCTGCCGCTGCCATGACCTACGTTGCTGCGGCGCTCGTATCCGCAATGGAACTGGTGCGCTTTATCTTAATGATTGCCCTTTCAAACAACAGGGAAAACTGATACCCGCATAAGAAAATCAGCTGTGACAATTATCTGCCTGCCCTTTCGAGAAGGCCGGGCAGTTTTTATTTTATCTGAAATAAAGATTGTTAATTAAAAACAGATACAGCGAATTTACGTGGTTCGAAATCATCCCACGTCTATCAAAAAACTAAGGAGGAAAAGTTCTCTAATGAAACTAAGAACACTGGCGGTGAATGCAATTGTGGCGGCCCTTTATATCGTCCTGACCTTTTTTCTTCAGCCGATCAGTTTTTCAGCCGTCCAGTTCCGGATTTCAGAAATGCTGAATCACCTCGTCGTCTTTGACAAAAAATATTTCTTCGGTATTGTCTGCGGCGTTTTTATCGGCAATCTGTTTTTTTCGCCATTATTGCCTTATGATCTTGTTTTCGGCACGGGACAATCGGTAATCGCTCTTCTGACAACGATCATCTGTTCAAAATATGTGAAAAATACATGGGCGCGGTTGTCGATCAATACGATCGTTTTTACGCTGACAATGTGCATCATTGACTGGGAACTGAACCTTGTTTCCCATCTCCCGTTTTTCTGGACCTGGCTGACCGTGGCAGCGGGCGAATTTACCGTCATGCTGGCCGGTGCAGTGATTATGTATACAGTGAACCGGCGCGTTCATTTTGACAAATTTATTTGATATGAGTGAAACACGAGGCTGTCTCAAAAGCCCTGTTAAAACTCAAGAACCGGAGAGAAAATTTGTAAAAAAATTTCTCTCCGGTTCTTCT
>NZ_JAUUBW010000021.1:0-62894 GCF_036598985.1 Sporolactobacillus sp. KGMB 08714 | reverse complement strand
AAACCAAGCGAAGCGCGGTAAGCTTTTAGATAAACTCAGTTTCAATTTTTTGTGTCCACTTTCTTGACAGAACTCCAATGTACCTCGTTTTTCGGTCGGTGTGTCCAAATGGCGCCGGACTCACCTGAATCCGGCGAATCAGCATGGCAAAAAATTCATTTGTTCCATATTTTTAACAAATCTTCACTTCATTCCTATTGATGTTGCACCGTTCGACCTTACTGCGCACTATCAACGATGGAAAGCATGTTTTTTAGGGCAGATGCTGCAAGATTCTCTGTAATAAAACCACTGTATAAATTTATATTATTATAAAAAGAGGATGTGGATGTCCACTTCCTTTATGTATTACTTTTTCAGCAAGGGTAGTGATGAAATCTGAAAATATCAACTGCCGCTAAAGTTGTGCATATCTTTGTCAATGATCGACTTGATGAAGCTTTGACCTTCCAGCGAAGCGAAGCCCCCAATATTTTTTGTTGCTTATTTGAATCAATCTCATAGTTCTAAAAGTTTTTTAGCTGTATTTTGGTCTGTAATCAATACATTGGGATATCCGCCAAGGAGAGCAGCATGGATAGGTTTTAATTTAGTCCGGCCTCCGGCAATCAGTACAGAATACTCCTTGTCTTTTAAAGCATCTAATGCGATACTGACTGTCCGATTATTGAGTTCACTGTCAGCGATTCTGCCTTCTGCTGTGATGAATCTTGATAGAACATCACCAACAGAGACTCTTTTTAGGTGATCTATTTGGATATCGTCCAAATACCCCAACCGGAAAAGCATCGCACTGGACAGGGTGGTGCCCACAGTGAATAGAGCAATGTTGGCTTGATACCCCTGTTCTATGACATTCTTTATAAAGCGATCCTTTACAACTAAATCTTTGGTACGTGCATTATCGAAAATAACCGGTAAAGGCAGTATTTGAGTTTGAGTATGATAGGCAGCATTAAATTTTCTGGTTATATCAATTGAAAAGTTATTTTCCCTTGAATTAGTGACACTTCCCTTTAATTGCACAACATTAATGTTAGAGCGATCGCTTTCCTTTAGATGATTGGCAACAGCATCCATTGTTTTCCCCCAGGAAATTCCAATGACATCATTGTTTCGAATAATATGTTCCAGATATTTTGCCGTTTCTTCACCTAATTTATCTAAGATCGTATCTTTATCATCATTAGTTTGCAGGGCAATGATGACATCCTTTAAATTAAATTTTTGTTTTAATTGCTGTTTTAAAGAATCCATATTCTGGAATGGGTCATTAATTTTGATTTCGACTATATTTTGCTCTTTAGCAGCTTGAAGAAGTCTGGAAATTGTGGGACGCGATAAATTCAATTTCTTAGAAATATCCACCTGGCTCATATTATCAATGTAGTAAAGACGGCTGACCTCTAAAACCTGCTTGATTTTATTTTTTGGAAGTTCCATTTACATTCTCCTATAAGTCTTTATTGATTAAAATTATAACTTATAAATTGGATTATGGCTCAGAATGAAATTAATTTCAATTAATATATTTACAAAAGTAAAGAAAAGAGCTATTGTGGTGGTAAAGATATAGAAAGGGGTTCAAAAAAGTGGGACTATCTAATAAAGAGTTAGCAAAGTATTTGGACCACACTAATTTAAAGCCTGACGCCACAAAAGAAGATATTGCGAGAACCTGTAAAGAAGCAATTAAATATGGTACTGCATCAGTTTGCGTTAATCCATATTGGGTTCCCTTTGTAAAAAATCAGCTGGCAAACTCTCATGTTAAACCCATTACCGTTATCGGTTTCCCGCTGGGAGCAATCCCTACAGCCGCGAAGGTGTTCGAAGCGGAAACTGCACTTGAAGCCGGAGCTGAAGAAATTGATATGGTCATTAACATTGGTGAACTGATCGGTAAAAATGATGTAGCCGTAAAAGCAGATATCGAGTCTGTTGCATCTGTCGTACATGCCAAAAATAAGTTACTGAAGGTTATCATAGAAACATCTTTTCTAAAGGAAGATCAAATTGTTCAGGCCTGTAAACTGGCCGAAAGTGGAACAGCAGATTATGTCAAGACTTCAACCGGTTTTAGCTCTGCGGGAGCTGCAACTGAAAACGTAGCTTTGATGCGTCAAACAGTGGGCAACCGTCTGGGTGTAAAAGCTTCCGGGGGCATTCATAGCCGTCAGGAAGCCGAGGCTATGATTGCAGCCGGTGCAAGCCGACTGGGTGTCAGTGCAACGGTTAAGATATTGGGAGAGGATAATATGTAATTTTTTATGAGGGGCCAATACTAGAAATGGCGCAGCAGCCGGATTTCCGGAAGGGAGTGATTCTATTGACTAACTATCAACGTATATTTGGAATTGTATTAGATTCCGTTGGAACAGGAGCGGCGGCAGATGCTGATAAATTTGATAGTTTCGGGTCTGATACTTTAGGGCATGTCGGAGAGGCTTATGACGGCAAGTTAAATTTGCCGAATTTACAAAAGCTGGGGATTTCAAATTTAAGGGATCGGCCAATTAAAGGCATCCCGTCTATTAGTCGACCATCGGGATATTTTGGAAAAATGCAAGAGATTTCTGCGGGAAAAGATAGTATGGATGGCCATTGGGAAATGATGGGTTTGCCTGTCAGACGTCCGTTGGATTATTTCCCGCAAGGCTTTCCGGATGATTTATTGAAAAAGATTTCCGACTTTTCCGGAAGAAAAATTGTTGGCAACCGGCCGGAGTCAGGAACGAAAATTATTAAAGAGCTTGGAGAGCATCAAATAAAAACAGGTGATTTAATCATTTATACGTCGGGCGACTCAGTTCTGCAAATTGCGGCTCATGAGGATGTCATCCCCATTAAAGAACTTTACCGTATCTGCGACTATACACGCAGTCTTGTTAATGGGCCAAATTATATCGTTGGAAGAGTTATCGCAAGGCCCTTTGTAGGTACCGATAAGGATCATTTTGTAAGAACGGCGAATAGACATGATTTCTCTTTAAAGCCATCTGGAAAAACCGATTTAGATTATTTACAAGCTGATGGCGTTCATACGATTGGCATTGGCAAGATTAACGATATTTTTTCAGGGCAGGGGCTCGATGAAGTCTACCATAATGAGAGCAATCTCGATGGAATGAATCATGTAAACCATGTTATGGCAAAAGATTTTACAGGTTTTTGCTTTGTTAATCTGGTTGATTTTGATGCCATGTATGGTCATCGTCGTAATCCGATTGGTTTTGGAAAAGCACTGATGGAATTCGATAAATGCCTAGGAAAAGTTCTAAACAGCATGAAAGACAGCGATTTACTGATGATTACGGCTGACCATGGGAATGACCCTTGTTATAAAGGCACGGATCATACTAGAGAGCAGGTGCCGTTAATGGTTTATTCACCAAGTATGAAAAGCAATGGTTCTTTAGGTACACGTCCGACATTCGCAGATTTCGGAGCAACTATACTAGATAATTTTAATATTAAAGGTAACGGCGCAGGCAGCAGCTTTTTGAGTATCTTGAAGTAATTATTTAATGATGGGAGGGATAACAAATGAGAATGGTAGACATTATTGATAAAAAAAGGAATGGAAAAGAATTAACAGATGATGAAATAAATTTTTTTATTGATGGTGTTGTAAACGGTAGCATCCCGGATTATCAAACCAGTGCTTTACTCATGTCAATCTATTTTAGAGATATGAGTGATCATGAACGGACTGCTTTAACGATGAAGATGATGCAATCCGGGGAACGTTTAGATTTATCTGATATTCCGGGAATTAAAGTTGATAAGCATTCTACGGGCGGCGTGGGGGACAAAGTCAGCATCCCACTAGCGGCTATGGTCGCGGCCGTTGGGATCCCAGTACCCATGATATCAGGCCGCGGCCTGGGGCATACAGGCGGAACACTGGATAAATTGGAATCTATTCCGGGATTCAAGGTTGAAATCAGCAAAGATGCGTTCATCAAACAGGTAGCAAAAGAGAAACTGGCTATTATTGGCGCAACGGGGGATATTGCCCCCGCTGATAAAAAGATATATGCATTACGTGATGTGACTGATACGGTAGATTCCATTCCGTTAATTGCAAGTTCGATCATGAGTAAAAAAATTGCATCTGGAACAGATGCATTAGTGATTGATGTTAAAACAGGCGCAGGTGCTTTTATGAAAACGCTTGAGGATTCTACAAATCTGGCTAAAGCACTGGTAGCAATAGGTAAAGGTGCCGGAATGCAATGCATGGCAGTGATTTCTGATATGAATCAGCCATTAGGAAATAAAATCGGCAATACTTTAGAGATCGAAGAATCGATTGACCTTTTAAAAGGCAAAGGTCCTGAAGATTTAAAGGCGCTCATATTAACCTTGGGAAGCTATATGGTTCTTCTTGGAGGGAAAGCTAATAACTTTGAAGATGCAAAAAGAATGCTGGAAAAGACTATTGAGTCTTCGGAAGCTTTAGACCGTTTTCGTGCAATGGTTGACTCCCAGGGTGGGGATGCTCGTGTAATCGACAACTATCGGTTAATGCCCCATGCACCATTCAGGCTTGAATTACCTGCCAAAAAGAGTGGAAAAATATCCAAACTATCAGCGGATGAAATTGGCATTGCAAGTATGATGCTGGGCGGAGGGCGCCAAAAAGCCGGAGATTCTCTGGATTACGGGGTCGGCATTGAACTCCATAAAAAAATGGGCGATACGGTTCAAAAAGGCGAATCTTTAATGACCATTCATAGCAATAATGAGCATATTGAAGAAGTGAAACAGCTTATCTACCAAAACATTGAAATCTCTGCAGAAGCAAAAATTCCAAAAATGATTTACAAAATCATCAAATGAGCAGCTAGGAGGGAGAGAAAATCATGGAAAGTGCAATCGAAAAAGAACGTTTTGAGGGAAGCTACGGGCAATGGCTGAAACAGCAGCTGACTTCCATTCCGACAGTTCCCTGGACGATGTTTGGGTTTGGTGTAGGAGCAGAAACAGTAGTATTTTTAACCGGCACCATTAATTGGCTGACGTTTTTGTCATTCGTAGGTGTATTTTTCGGTATGGGCTGTGTTTGTTCGATGTCTTCAGGCCACACAATTAATGGGCTTCTTGGGGCAATTAGTGTTGTAGCCTATGTAATTGTTAATCTTCAGGCACACCATTGGTTTAGTATCATTGATCAACTATGTTTTTTCTTTCTTATTGATTTAGAGCTCCTAATGACTTGGCGTACCTGGGGCAGGGGCAAGAATTACAATATTAAGAGCCTGAGTATTAAACAGTGGACGGTTACGGTTGTTGTAATACTGGCTGCCTGGTTTGGATTATATCATCTCGGATTAATCACTGCGGATAACAATCCGGTTTGGGATTCGCTGGCGTTGGCCATTGGCGGAACAGCATCCTTTTTATGCTTCAGGAGATACACACAAACCTATACATTATGGCTGATTTCAGATTTTGTTAATGTTGCGCTTTGGTTTTACGCGCTTAAAGACGGATATTCTCCAGCATCTTTGACAATGTTAGTAATGGAATTGTTTTATACTGCTACCGCTATTTACGGAAGGTTTTTCTCAATCTGGACTGGCAAGCTTAATAGAGCAATAAACTAAAAATCAAGGGAATCTAAGAATTAAAAGTAAACAACATGTACGCAGCAAAGAGGAATTATTTTGAATAAGCGAAAAGCCCATTCGAATTTATTCTGAAAATCTCACTTACACCCATTACGGAGAATCGCACCAAAGTAAGTGAGGTTTTTTTACGGTAAAAATCAATTTCGTTACGCGGTTGACGGCTTACTTTAGAACTGAAAAAAACGAAAAGCCTTCCCTATTAAAGCTTTTCGTTTTTTGTTGCAATGAAATTAATCGGCGATTCGGTATAGACGCAAGGGCCGGCCGACTGTCCCGTATTTCTGTTCTTCTATCAATACGCGTTCTTTAACTAAATGAGAAAGATAGGTTCTTGTCGTTGAAAGGCTGACCCCGGCCAATTCGGCAATCCGGTCTGCGCTTAAGGAATCTTTGCCGTTCACCATACAATTTTTTATTTTTTCCAACGTACGGGTATCGATCCCCTTTGGGCTGGCTGCGCTGCCTGATTCAGATAGCCGCAGTTTTTTAAAATCATTCACTGTTTCCTGGTCAATCCGGGATGACAGCGAGAGACGGGATTTAAACTGAATATATTTATTTAGGGGTGTCTGCAGCTGGGTCAGATCAAATGGCTTAATCAGGAAATCAATGATGCCAAAACGAAAACCGTTTTCAACTATTTCCAGCTCTTTTGCGGCAGTGATGACGATCACGTCACATCGTCTGTTTTGAGTCCTGATGGCTTGTAATAGCTCGATTCCGGAGCGGTCGGGCAAGTAAATGTCTAAAAGAATCAGATCGGGCTGCAATCTGTCGATACATTCTATAGCTTCATAAAAACTATGTGCTGTTCCCGCTAATTTATAGCCTTTCTGAGAATCGATAAATTTTCCATGAAGCTTTGCGATCATAAAATCGTCGTCTACGACCAATACACTTAACACACGATCACTCATCTTTGTCCCTCCATTATAGGCAAGTCAACCTGCAATGCTGCTCCCTCAGAGGAAGAAACCATTTGAATGCGCCCGTTTATTCGTGAAACTAAACGGGATGCCAGTGCTAATCCAAAACCTCTGCCGGTACCCTTCGTCGTGCTCCCGTCATCAAACAGTTTTTTGCCCAGATCGGGATCAATGCCCGGGCCATTATCTTTGACTTCCATATAAAGGCCCGCCATTTCAGTTTTCATATGAACGGAAATCACAGCCGGCCGCTTATCCCTTGCGGCCGATTGAATGGCCTCCATAGCATTTTCAATGGCATTCCCAAGAATCGTCAGTACAATGTCCCGATGCGGGCAGCGATCCCGAACATAGGACTCCGGTGTAATCGTCAGTTGAATGCCAAGTTCTTTCGCCCGATGCATTTTTCCGATAAGAACGCCGACAATTGCCGGATCCCGGATATGAGCCAGAAAGAAATTAAGTATATTTTGCTGTTCGCCATTTACCTGGGTAATGAGTTTCCGGACAAGGTCATATTCCTGCATTTGGATCAGCCCGGAAATAAGATGAAGCTTGTTCATAAATTCATGGCGCTGGCTGCGTAATGTATCGACGTATTTGCCGATATCGGCAAGCCGGTTTTCCAATTGGTCCAGTTGAAGCTTATCGCGAAAACTCGCCACCGCTCCGATTACCTCTCCGTTAAACATCACAGGGATTCTGTTAACGACAACCAGAAAATTTCCCATAATCATCTGATGATCATATTGCGGAGCTCCCTTTTCCATGACTTCGGTGAGCCGGGAGTTCGGTAAAATACGGGTGATCTCTCTGCCGATTAAATCACCGTTTTTGTCTTCCAGCATATTTTTTGCTTCCCGGTTTAATGTCGTTATTTTTCCGGTTGTATCAATAGCGATGATTCCTTCGCGAATGGATTCAAGTATCGCGGCCTGCTGATTTGCTAAGAAAGCGATTTCATTCGGCTCCATGTTAAAAATCTGTTTTTTAATATGGCCGGAGAGAATAAATGCGCCGACGAGTCCGAAAGCTGCGGCAACGGCACCAAGGCCGATGATTTCAAAAATTAATGAAGTCAGCTTCTTCCAGATATTCCGGGTAAGAAAACCGACGGACACAACCCCAATCTGATGATGATCAAGATCAAAAATCGGGTACTTCCCGCGTATGGAAAGGCCGAGAGTTCCGGCAGCCTCGGTAACGCGCCCCTGACCGCCCAGGAGTAAAGTATCATCATTTCCCGCCATGCGCTGTCCGATCATTTTTGGGTCAGGATGGCTGTAACGAATTAAGTGCATGTTTGAAACGACAATAAATTGGGCTCCGATTTTTTTTCGAATATTTTCGGCGATGGGTTGAATCTGCAAAGAAGGGTCCGGTTCTTTAAAGGCCTGTTTGATTTCCGGCAATGCGGCAACCGTTTTTGCGGTTGCTAAAGCGTTTTGGCCCGTTTCATCAAACTCGCGACGGACCATGATCCAAGAAAGAGAAACGATAAAAAGCAAAAGGACAAAAAGAAGATTCAATAAGACAAGAAGGTTGATTTTGGTGCGCAGCTTTACCCGGTTTTCTTTGCGTTCCATACCTAATCAACTCCCAGTAAAATGCTTGAACGATTTTTAAAAAGTTCCTGATGCGTCTGTATAAGCGGCACTAAATAATCCTAAATATGAATGCACAGTCGATCAATGAAACGCCACCGGTTTTTTATCGGGTTCCCCCATGAATGCCTGAACGATCGTTCTGAGAAGAGCGTAAAGCCTATGGGGCTTGAATCTTTCCGAACTTTCTGAAGCAAGCAACCGCCAACTAACCCAATGAAAAATCGTTCTGGGCTGCCTGAATCGAATGCGCCTCGCCAAATTCATTCATCTTTTTTGTATGGTAATTGTCTGACTCAGATGTTTCTGTCCCCGTACTGTCTCGGTTGAACAGCAGCGGAGGATTGGAACATTGCTAAAAAGATCCGTCTTTTACGTGTCTTCTTCTCAATAGATGTCTCCCGATACGTACGTAATCGACGGCCGCCGCAAGTTCGGCACCCTTGTTTTCCGTCATCCGTATCATTTTTTTCGGCCTTTGGGAAACAAGTGCCTGCAATCGCCTGATAATCCCGGACCATACTCATTTTCAAACAGATCGATTAGAAAATAATTCAGACATTTATCGTGTGATTTCCTCTTTGGCCGGAAGTTTTTAGTAACGTTTATAGAGACAAACGTACTGTTATTCCCGTTGCGGAAATCGTTTTAATTGTCTTTATTACGTTTATCACTTATATTGGCAAAATATTTATATAAAATCAGAAAAATATATAATCGGAAATGTAAGCGCTGTCAGATCGAAAAGGAATGGAGGAAAATCAATGAGTGCTTTGGAGACTGTATATCAGGCTAATACTCGGGCCGAACCGGCTATGATCGAACTCAAAGGGATATCGAAAGAATTCGTCAAGCCCTCGGGTGACGTTCATTCTGTGCTGCGGGATATTCATTTGCAAATTCCAAAGGGAGAATTCGTATCGATTGTCGGACCGACAGGCTGCGGGAAATCAACCACGTTAAGCCTTATTGCGGGATTCGAGCCTCCCACAACAGGTGAGGTGTCTATCTCCGGTCAAAGACTGGAAGGGACGAACCGGCGGGCTGCATGTGTTTTCCAAACAGAAAATGCTTTTCCGTGGAAGACCGTTATTGACAATGTTTCGCTGGGACTCAGGCTGCGAGGCAACAGAAAGGCAGAGGCCTACGATGAAGCAAGGAAGTGGATTGCGCGGGTCGGCCTTAAAGGCTTTGAGGGACATTATCCCGCTCAGCTTTCCGGAGGGATGAGGAAACGTGTGGCTTTGGCCCAATGCTTAATTGTTCAACCTGAAATTCTTCTCATGGATGAGCCTTTTTCAGCGCTCGATGTTCACACGAGGCATTTAATGGAAGATGAATTACTTAAAATCTGGGAGGAAACCTCTGCCTCTGTTTTTTTTATCACTCATGATTTAGAAGAAGCGATTGCGCTCAGCGATCGCGTCATTGTTCTTACAGCAGGACCGGAAGCGACGGTCAAAGGGGATTATCGGATTGATCTGCCGAGGCCCCGCAATGTTGCGGAAATCAGTTTTGACGCCGCTTTTATGAGGATTCACCAGCAAATATGGGAAGATCTGAGGGACGAGGTGATCATCAGCTATGAAAGCGCAAACAAATTCAGCAGCTAGTCCCGCAAATAAGGCAGTGATTTCACGAAAGGCCGAGTTAAAGAGAGAAGCATTAAAGATCAGAGCCCGGAATTTAAGTTTGCAGCTCGCGGTATTTGTTGTATTGACGGGATCCTGGCAATTTCTATCAAGTCATAGAATAATTGATCCGTTCTTTTTCTCCAGTCCTTTTGACATCGTGAAACATATTTGGACATGGGCCGTAAACGGGACGACAGCAGGCCCCCTGTGGCTTCAATTTTGGGTGACCTTCGAAGAAACGGTTCTCTCCTTCATCCTCGGCGGTGTTTTTGGGATTCTCTTTGGCTATGTACTGGGTGTCAATGAGTTGCTGTCCGTTGTCTTAGGACCGTATATTAAAATGATCAACGCCATTCCGCGTGTTGTTTTAGTTCCTATTTTCATTCTGTGGTTTGGACTGGGCATGCCGTCAAAAGTTGCCTCCGGTCTCGTGTTAACATTCTTTATCGTATTTTTCAATGCTTTTCAAGGGGTACGTGAAGTGGACCGGAATTTGGTCAACAATGCACGCCTTCTTGGCGCAAGCAAAGGCCAATTGGCCCGGCATGTCATTATACCGTCTGCGCTGACCTGGATCCTTTCCAGCCTTCATTCCAGCTTTGGATTCGCGTTAATCGGAGCGGTTGTCGGAGAATTTATTGGGGCTACCCATGGATTAGGCTATTTAATTGCCCAATCGCAAGGAGCATTCGATACAACGGGAGTATTTGCCGGAATGCTGATCCTTTCAGTTACGGCGCTGATTGCCGACTGGGGTGTTTCAAAGCTTGAAAAACGTTTTATTGCCTGGCGGTATGTTCGCAAATAACAGCTTGGAGGGGTCTGCATGAAAAAAAGGACAATGAAAAATATAACAGCTGCTCTGTCGGGCCTTGTCGTTTCCGCAATGCTATTGGCAGGTTGTTCATCGGCCGCGCCGGGGTCTTCAAGTACAAACGGTTCTGCTGCGAAGCCCAGAGTCGTCATCATGGTCGGCGGACTGGAGAAAATTATTTACATGCCGTTTATGCTTGCCCAGCAGCTTGGCTATTATGATAAATACGGAGTCAACGTCAGCCTTGTAGAAGAAAGTGCCGGACAGGACGCTGAAGTAGCCATGCTGGCCGGTCAAACGGACGGTGCCGGCGGTTTCTATGACCATACTCTGGATCTTGCGACCAAAGGCAAACAAGTGGAAGCGGTCATTACGATGGCAGACGTTCCAGGGGAAACGTTGATGGTATCCAATCGTCTGAAAGACAAAGTCAAAACCGTTTCCGACTTAAAAGGATTGAAAATCGGCATCACCGGCCTTGGTTCTTCAACGAACATGCTGGCAACGTATAACGTTGTCAAAGGCGGCGGAAAAGAAAGTGATTATTCACCCATTCCGGTAGGCGCCGGCAGTACGTTAGTCGCTGCTATAAAAAACGGCAAAATCGATGCGGCTGTGACAAGTGAACCCACTGCTTCTATACTGCAGAACCAGAACCTGGCATACACATTGGTCGACATGAACCATAAAAATGCGGCTCACCAGGCTTTAGGCGGCGGCTATGCTTCGACGAGCCTTTATATGAGGAACGATTATGTCAACACTCACAAAGATACCGTTCAGAAACTGGTAGATGCCTATGTCGCTACTTTAAAATGGATGAGTACCCATACGCCTGAAGAAATTGCAGCAAAAATGCCGCCTGATTATTATAGCGGCGACGAAAAACTATACGTTCAGGCGTTGAAAGGCCAGCTTCCAATGTTTACAGCCGATGGTAAGATGCCCGCCGGTGTTCCGGAAAACGTGCAGAAAATACTTTCCTCTTTCAAGCCGGCTGTGAAAAAGGTTGATTTAAGCAAAACCTATACGAACGCATTCGTTGATAAAGCCAATCAGTAAAGAAGTGATTAGGAAATAAAAAGGGGGACCGATCCTGCGCTGTAAAGAGATGTAATATGGAAAACTCCAAAGATAATATATTTTGAGTTGATGGCTTGCCGGAAAAACCGGCGTTACCGTCAAAATCTTTCGTGACCAGATCAAATCTCTGAGCCGGCCTCCCACTACATGCGGGTATAATAAAGGCGCAGGGAACATAAAATAAGACCGCCGGTACTCGAACACCGACGGAATGGCAATATCCGCACAGAGCGGAAAGCGTTTCAATTAAAACTGCATTCAGTGGAAATGGTCTGCTTCAATCATAGCCAGTGCGAATGGGGGCATATGAAGCAGATCATTTCTTTTTTCTGTCTGACAGCATCAGCACACCCAAACTAATCATCAGTGTCAGAGCCAAACCACCCGGGCCGTTCGCACGGAGGATCAGCCGGAAAAGCGGGCAGAAGTCATTTCATCTCTCTGGGGACATCCCCGGGGAAGCCGGCAGATTCAATCAGGAAATAACAGATTTAGGTCCCTGAGCCGACGATTGTGATTTAACATGGAAAAATTCATGCTTAATATATTGGATCATATAATAGCCGCTTCGAATACAAAAAAAGTAATATAAGTTAACCATATGTTTCATAAATATAGCCCAGAAACCGCTTAAGTGAATGCCGTTTAAATTAGCGACGCCGTATTTTGCCCCGATAGAAACCATGATTCCGTGGTAGTTTCCCTTGAAAGCCGTCTTTTCTCCGCCGCTGATCGATGCAATAATATTTTTGGCAGCGGTACCGCCTGTCTGTTCGGCCGCTTCGACCATTTGCGGCATCGGCTTTCCGTTTTCTTCAAAATAAGCAAGGTCGCCGACGACATAGACATTGTCAAGTCCGGAAGCCTCCATATATTCATTCACCTTCAAACGGCCGGCCCGGGCCGATTCCATTCCATAATTTTTTGTATCGGAGTTGGCTCTGATCCCCGCTGTCCAAATTAACGTGTGGGAAGCAATTTCATCACCCGACTTTAAAATAATACGGTCCGGTTTCACATCAACAATGGGTGAATTTTCTAAAATCTGAATCCCATTCTCCGTCATATATTTTTCCGCCTTGCCCGCATCTTTCCGGTCAAGTACATTCAGGATGTTTGGGACGGCTTCTACCAAATACAGGGAAATCTCCTTTTCGTCCAATTTGTTGATTTTTGCCAGCCGGGCTCTTTGTCCCAGCAGTTCTCCGATCATTTCCACTCCCGTGAGGCCTCCCCCGCAGACTGTGAACGTCAGCATGGCCCGGCGCTTTTTCTGATCATGGACAGCTGCTGCACGGTGAACGATCTCTTCAATATGTTTGTGCAGCTTGACGGCGTCTTCAGAGGACAGTAATGTGAACCCGTTTTCATGGACACCCGGCGTACCGAAGTCGTTGGGTTCACCGCCCATGCCCAGCATTAAATAGTCATATTGATAGGTTCCCTGTGCCGTTGTTACCACTTTGTTTTTAAGATCTACATGTTTGACCTCATCCGTGACCGGTCTGACCTTTGAATTCTTAAAAAGCCTGTGCAGGTCAAACTGGATGTCTTCCGGCTCGGCCCGCTGCGCGGCCACTTCATGTAACTGAGTCATCATTGTGTGATAGGGATGCCGATCGATCAGTGTTATTGAAACAGAATCATCCTGGCCATACTTTTTTGCTAATTTTTTGGCGGCATGCACACCGGCGTATCCGGCACCGATAATCACGATGTTTTTGTTTTCCATAATCATTTCCCCCATAAAGTATTCAAACGCAGTCATTATCGCAAGTACTAAATAATTAAAATTGTAAAATGACGGATTGTTACCCAATATAATTTATTATTTTGCTGATCGTCGTTTGCATCCCTCCAAAGAAAGCTACATTGTGAAAATGTTCACAATGTAGCGTATCTTTATAGTACCACGAACTGGGAGACAATACTGTTAAATTATTGTGAACATTTACCACTTCACTGAGGCAGTGCAAAGATGCACTCTTTTTTAAACTGCCCGGCACATTTTTTGGAGATTTTCTCTTTCATTATCTGAACAATGGACCGGAGGCCGCTGTTTATTCATGTTCTTCCTGAAAGGACAGCAGAAAAATCCGTCTTGAGAACGAGAAGATTCCCCGACGTGAGTTCATTCTAAAGAAAGCCGATGCAAGTTATAGTAATGATACGGAGGAGGAATGATAATGGAACATATACACGGCGGAGCTGCGGCACAGAGCAGCGGGGATTGGGCTGTCGTGGCGCGCGGACTGGTTAAAACGTTTGGCGACAATCGCGCGGTTGACGGCGTAAATCTAAATGTGCGTGCCGGGACGGTTTATGGCGTGCTCGGTCCGAACGGAGCGGGCAAGACGACGACGATCAGAATGCTGGCGACTTTACTGCGGCCGGATGCGGGCTCGGCAAAAATTTTCGGATATGATGTAATTAAAGAACCGCAGATCGTGCGGCAGCTGATTGGGGTAACCGGTCAATACGCTTCGGTTGACGAATCACTCAGCGCGACCGAGAATCTGGTCATTTTTTCGCGGCTGCTCGGGCTGGGGCGTGCAGAGGCACGGCACAAAGCTGCGGAATTGCTGGAGGAATTCGGACTGACGGACGCCGCAAAACGTCCGTTGAAAAATTTTTCGGGCGGCATGCGCCGGCGGCTGGATCTGGCAGCCAGTCTCATTGCACAGCCGCCGCTGATTTTTCTGGATGAACCGACGACGGGGCTGGATCCGCGTACACGCAATCAAATGTGGGATACGATCCGCCGATTGGTCCAAACAGGCTCGACCGTACTTTTAACGACGCAGTACCTTAATGAAGCCGATGAACTGGCCGATCGGATTGCGGTCATCGATCGCGGCCGGGTGGTCGCGGAAGGCACCGCCGATGAACTGAAGGCGTCGGTCGGGAGCGCATCGCTGCAATTAAGGATTCAAAATCAACAGGACGCCGGAATTGCCCGCCAAATCGTTGAACGGGTGCTTGAAGTCCGGTCAACTGTTTCGCCGGAAGGCGGGCAAATTACTGCACCGATGGTGGACGCCGACCGGGTTGCCGATCTGCTGACCGCCTTTCGTGAGAAGGGCATCCGGCTGGACGAACTGAGTGTGCAGAAACCGACCCTTGATGAAGTCTTTCTGACCATCACCGGCCATGATACGAAAGAAAACACGTTAAAAGTACCGGACGAAACGGATGAAGCGGGGAAGGTGAAAATATGAAAAACACTTCGATCGAGCAGATGGCCGGCCGCCGGCTGAGTAACCATGTAAGTCTCGGCCAGTCGGTACGCCATTCGTTTACAATGGCTTACAGAGGTTTGCTGAAGCTCCGGCGTACGCCGGAGCAATTGTTCGACGTGACTCTGCAGCCGATTCTCTTCACTCTGATGTTTACCTATATTTTCGGCGGAGCGATCTCCGGAAATATACAAAGCTATTTACCGGTCATCATTCCCGGTATTCTCGTTCAGACCGTGATCACAACCTCAATCGTCACCGGTGTCCAGCTGCGTGAAGACATGGACAAAGGCGTATTCGACCGGTTCAAGTCACTGCCGATTGCCCGCATTGCCCCGCTGGCGGGAGCTCTGCTGGCGGATACGATCCGCTATACCATCGCGACGGTGCTCACCTTTGCCATGGGCTATATCATGGGCTATCGTCCTGACGGAGGGCTTGGATACGTCGTGATCGCCGGCCTGCTTGTCGTTGTATGTTCCTGGGCGATCAGCTGGATCTTTGCCTTTTTCGGCGTGATCGCGCGGACGGCTTCCAGCGTACAGGGAATCTCAATGATTATTCTGTTCCCGCTTACATTTCTCTCCAATGCTTTCGTACCGGTCAAAACGATGCCCGACTGGCTCCAGTGGTTTGTCAATGTCAATCCGATCTCACATCTTGTTTCTGCTGTCCGTTATCTGGCCAACAATGGAACGTTTGGCCATGATCTTGTCATATCGCTCATCGGAGCCGCTGTGATTGTTGCCGTTTTCGCTCCGATCACGGTCCGTGCCTATATGCGCCGGACCTGAAACGGCCGAAGGTACAGGCCTTATAAGGATCATTAAAGATAATTTATAAGTACATTCCGTATAAGTAATATAAGTAATAATGGAACAAAGTCCATGGGGATCCGAATCGTATTGAATCATGACTAAATGATCGGCCGTATGCAAGGTTATTTGAA
The DNA here is from genome assembly GCF_036598985.1 of Sporolactobacillus sp. KGMB 08714. Lineage (NCBI taxonomy): Bacteria > Bacillati > Bacillota > Bacilli > Caryophanales > Sporolactobacillaceae > Sporolactobacillus > Sporolactobacillus sp. KGMB 08714. Next base: position 47,012 of record NZ_JAUUBW010000021.1, on the reverse strand, counting down.
AATCCATTCTGTCAAATCGGGCCGATATTTTCTGCACCATTCATAATGAGCATCTGACCGGCCGATGAAACATTTTTGGCCGGCAGGACCGCTGTTCTGCGGGTTCCGGGTGTCAAAACGGACCGCAGCCGCTTTTTTCAGCTAAAAAAAGCAATCAATTCAAATCCCCCGCGGACTGACACGGGGGATTCATTGATGATCTTTATGAAGGCGATCGTTCACCGGTGATCGTCAGGCTATGACCGGTTGAATCGGGAAATGATTGCTGTTTAAAACGGCCGCAAAACGATCATTCAGCTGTTTCATCTAATCGGTTTCTGTTTCGGAATCTTTTTTCCCAGTCCGTTCATTGTTGATAAAATAAGAGATAATAACCAATACGGCCATAATGCTGAAGCAGGTGATCGATCCGACCATGTTTGCCTTATTCAGCACAAACGAAACAAAAATGGCCGAGAGTGCAGCAATTCCGGCTATTGTCATATAGGGGAAGCCGATGATCCTGAAAAACGGGATTTTGCCATAGGTCGGCCGCAGTTTCAGTTCGGCCGCACAAATGGCGATCCAGACAAGGATAATGGTGAAACCGGGAATGCTCATCAGTTGAACGATGATCTGATCTTTAACAAGAAAGGCAAGAAATACTCCGATGACAAGAAAGCTGCCGGTAAGTGCGAGACCGCCGACCGGTACTCCGCGCTGCGAGAGCCTGCGGGTAAATTGCGGCGCTTCGCCGCGTTCGGCCATTGAGTAGAGCGTACGGGTGGTCGCATAAATACCTGAATTGGCTGCAGACAGAACCGCCGTCAGCAGCACAAAATTCATCAGCTGAGAAGCACCGGGTATTCCGACGGCTTCAAAGACTTGAACGAAAGGGCTGCTTTGAGTCGCAGAAACACTGTTCCAAGGCATCATGCCGCAAATGATCGTAATCGGCAGAATGTAGAAAAGGATGACGCGGAAAACGACGCTCTTAATAATCTTCGGCAGTGTTTTCTCGACATCTCTTGTTTCCGTCACAGTCAGCCCGATCAGTTCAGAACCGCCGTAAGAAAAAATGACGACGAGGAAAGCCTGAATGATGCCGGACAGGCCATGCGGGAAAAAGCCGCCGAACCCGAAAAAGTTCTTCACAGGCTGGACATGGCTCGGAATGACCCCGAATAAAATCAGCAGGCCGATGATGATGAAAATAATGATTGCCGTAATTTTAATCCCGCCGAACCAGAATTCAAATTCTCCGTAATATTTAACCTGGAACAGGTTAATTCCGATAATAAACAGGCCGCAAAGCGCGGATAAAAACCAAAGAGGCGCGTGCGGGAACCAATATTCCAGAAAACTGCCTGCGGCCAGAACTTCAACAACAGTGACAATCATCCAGTTAATCCAGTAAAGCCAGCCGACAATGATCGAGGCCCGGAATCCGAAGGCTTTGTGGATGATATGCTGGATATTCAATCCGGGATAAGCAATAGCAAGTTCAGTCAGCGCGACCATGACGATAAACAGAATCAGTCCGCTGAACAGGTAGGTGATAATCACACTCGGACCGGCAATGTTCAGGGTATCGCCGCTCCCCTTGAAGATGCCGGTACCGATCATGCCGGCCATAGCCATCAGCATAACATGGCGGGGCTGCAGACCGCGCTGCAATTTCTTGTTCTTCTCTGTTGCGTTAACCATGATTCTTCCTCTTTTTCTCTGTTTTTTACGCAAATGCTTTAAATCAATAAAGTGGATGCGGTGCAAAAACTCCTTCAGCTAATTTTAAACAGCTTGTGCCCTATTCACTGTTTGTGCAGCATGAACAAGTATATATGTATTTGGCCCTTTGTCAATAGTGAGCGAGTATTTATAGGAAAAAATGGATCCGTTCGGCTGTTCTGCTAGAGAAACCGAGCTTCCCCTTCCTGAACAGTCTTTCACTGACTTCGGCCGGCCTCCTGTTTTCTGTGTCTTCCGGCTTGAAGCCTGGATAGAAAAAACGGACCTTTTAATAGAAAAAATGAATCAGCAAATGGAAAAGCAAAGTGTCTGAGAATCCGCGCCTTCATGATCGCTTTTATTCACACAAATGGAAACATGCAGTGGAAAACGTGGTATAGTTACAACAGATGCTTCAATTTTTGCAGGAACACATTTGCAAATAGGAATCCGTCCGTTAGACCATTTGAAGAGGCTGGTGCATGCGTTGTTTTTCGCCAATGACAGCGCTTTCTTAAGGACGCCGGCGGATCTTCCTTCGCTGCTTTCCGCCGATGGCAGCCTCTTCTCCGCAATCACAGAATCGAATGAAGCGTACAGGAGATGCACGGGACCGTGGATACGAAATATTTAGATTTGCTGGCCGAGAAATATGACAGTGAGGAAAAAGTGGTAACCGAAATCATTAATCTTGAAGCTATTCTCAATCTGCCGAAAGGGACGGAGCATTTTGTCAGCGACCTGCACGGAGAGTATCAGGCGTTTCAACATGTTCTGAGGAACGGCTCCGGAAATGTCAAAGTAAAAATCCGCGATCTTTTCGAAGGCGAATTATCCGATCAGGAAATGAATGAATTCGCGACGCTGGTTTATTATCCGGAGGATAAGCTGCAGCTGATAAAGGAAGCGGCGGCAGACAGCCAAAGCCTGTACGGATGGTATGCGGAGACTATTAAACGGCTGATCAGGCTCGTTGCTTTCGCCTCGTCCAAATATACACGTTCGAAGGTGCGCAAGGCCTTGCCGGGACAGTTTGTTTACATCGTTGAAGAGTTGCTGTATAAGACGGATGAACTGACCAATAAGAAAGAATACTATACGAAAATTATCCAGCGGATCATTTCCCTCGGCCAGGCCGATAAGCTGATCACCGGTCTGGCCTATACTATTCAGAGGCTGGTTGTCGACCATCTTCATGTCGTCGGGGATATTTATGACCGCGGGCCTGAACCGGACAAGATTATGGACACCCTTATCAATTACCATTCCGTCGATATTCAGTGGGGAAATCACGATGTGCTGTGGCTCGGCGCCTTTGCCGGGTCAAAGGTATGTCTGGCCAATCTGGTTCGGATCTGCGCCAGATACGACAATCTCGATATTATTGAAGATGTATACGGAATCAATCTGCGGCCGCTTCTGAATCTGGCGGAAAGATACTACGATGATAATCGTGCTTTCCGGCCGAAACATGATGCCGGCAAGCAAGAAATTTTTGATGATGAGCAGCTGCAGATTACCAAAATCCATCAGGCGATCGCGATGATTCAGTTTAAACTTGAGATACCGATCATCAAAAGACGCCCGGATTTCAATATGTCCGGCCGGCTGCTGCTCGAGAACGTCGATTATGACCGTGAGACACTGACAGTCAACGGAAAAACGTATGCGCTGCAGGACACCTGTTTTGCAACCGTTGATCCGAAACACCCGGATCGGCTGCTTGAAGAAGAAGAACAAGTCATTGATAAACTATTGTTTTCTTTTCAGCATTCCGAAAAACTGGCCAGGCATATGAATTTTCTGATGAGGAAGGGTAGTCTCTATTTAAAATACAACGGCAACCTATTAATTCACGGGTGCATTCCCCTGAATGAAGACGGGTCGATGAAGAAAATGGTGATCAGCGGAAAGGCGTATGCCGGAAGAGGCCTGCTCGACGTTTTTGAACACTATATACGATACGGCTTCGCGCATCCTGAAGTGACGGACGATCTGGCGACGGATATGATGTGGTATTTATGGACCGGGGAAAACTCCTCGCTCTTCGGGAAAAAAGAGATGACCACTTTTGAGCGATATTTTATCGCAGATAAGACGTCGCATATTGAACAAAAGAACCCTTATTACAAGCTGCGCGAAGAAGAAGAAATCTGCCGGAAAATCCTGAAGGAATTCCATCTGAACGCCGATCAGGGTCATATCATTAACGGACATACACCGGTTGAAGAGATTAACGGAGAAAATCCGATCAAAGCACATGGCAAAATGATCGTTATTGACGGCGGATTCTCCAAGGCCTACCAACCAAAGACGGGAATTGCGGGCTATACTTTGTTATATAATTCCTACGGCATGCAGCTGGTCGCCCACAAACGTTTTACTTCAAAAGAGGATGTGCTTTTGCACGGCACGGATGTTTTATCTGTCAAGCGGCTGGTCGACCGTGAGCTGAAAAGGAAGAAAGTGCTGGAAACGAACATCGGCAAGAAATTATTGCAGCAAATATCCGTTTTAAATCACTTGCTGGAATACCGTTATAAGCACGGAAATCGGCCTGCTGACGGAGAAGGGCGAAAAGCGGATTAAACAATTTTAATAAAAGCCTGATTTAAAGAAAGAAACTTAAAATCGAATAGAGATCGGCTGCAGCCTGGCTAAACACACAGCCCGTTGACATGTTATCACTTAACGTTGTCAGCGGGCCTTTTATTTATAAAGAATCGACTGTACGGGCAGGCGGCAGTCCACCGGCTGCGGTAAATTGAAGAGGAAAAGCAGCCTTTTAGACAGATGCTCTATAGCAGAAAGGGCCTATTCATACCCCAATTAGAAAGATTCTTTTTTGGCTGCAGGCAGCCTGCGCAGAAATTTGCGGGAAACAGTCTTAGAAAATAAATAAAGGATGAGCACGGCCATGGAAAATATGGAAATTTTTATTCCCAGTATCAGGCCCTGCGGAACAAAATTAAACCGAATCGTATCATTGCCGCGGCTGCCTTGAACCGCCATCAGACCGGAATCAACATTTTCAATTTTTGCCGGCCTCCCGTTGACGGTCGCTGTCCAGCCCGGGTCGTACGGTACGCTGAAAAATACGAGATTATTCCGAAAAAGTTTAATATGTGAGGTAAAACCGTGATTGTCGCGCGTAAACGACTGCCCCGCTTCCTGCTTTCGGTCGGCCACGTCGCGCCGATATGTCCTCATCGACAGATCGTTCAGTGCCGCATTCGGCAAGGGCGGCAGAACGGAGGCGTAAGTTTTCATTTGTTGATCGTTGAGCACAAGGCCTTTTAATAACAGCAAGTGTCTCTGAACAGGATTTGTTTTCATGAACGCCGCCATTGAAATGGCATGATCGAAAGTGAATCCGAACGGGATGTAATCTTTGGAACGATATATTGTGTAAGCTCCCGCCCGGTTAACTTTCACCAAATCGGGAAGTGCTGTTTGACCGAAATTCCCGAACGGAGGGGTCAGTGCAGAGGCGTTCATAACAAGAATATATTTGACCGATAAAAAAGGACGCAGCGCGAAAAATTGATCGCTTATCTGTGACTGATAACCTCTTCCTGCACCGACGGCAGAAGCATAAAATGAAAAAATCGAGCCGTTTACTGTACTATTAAAGGATTGTATTGCCGGCTGATTCAGCAGTATGCTGACATTGCGATAAGCGTGTAACGTATCTGTCCGATAGGTTCCTTTCGTCGGCAGATGGATCGATTGAGAAGATTTTGTATAGACTCTGGTAAAATCCTTAGCGGGCGGATAGAGCGTTTCATTGCCGTAAAGGACATAGGCTCCTGAAAGAGCGGCAAAAATGATCGTCCATACAGCAGTTTTTTTATAAAAATTTGACTGATTGCGGTTACGCAGCAATCCCCAGGAAGCTATAAGCCCGAAAATCAGCAGCAGTATTTGATACAGCATCATCTGTTCGTTTTCAACAATTTCCTGATGTTTATCCGCGGCATACAGAATAAGACTCAGCAAAAAGGCACTATAGAGAAAAATGGTAAACTTAAAGGCTGATCGGATAGACACAATGGACGCTTTCTCGTCCAGAACTTTTGCCGAGGCCAGCGCCATAATCAGAATCGGCATATAATACCAACGGCAGTACCAATAATTGGTGTTGCCTGCATAAAACAGTGTATTCAGCACGGGGACTAAGGCGAATGTCAGACACACAGCCATCAAATTAAGCATCCAGCTCTTGCGGTTTAATTGCACAAAGATAACGATTAACACAAATCCAAACAGCGGCAAAAAGGCATGGACGGACGAAAAATCAGACGGTGTTAAAATTGACCACTTATGCTCCACTTGGGCGGGCATGAACAGTCCGGCCAGTATTTTCAAATAGGTAGCCCAATCGTAAACAGCATTCGATAAACCTGCTAAATGAACGTTCTGGCTGACACGCGGATTCTGAGCCACAAATAAGACAGAGGGAAGCAGAAGGATAGAGGATAGGCCAACGCCGACAGCACTTTCAAAGATCAGCGGCAAAAAACGCTTCCACGTTAATACTATCTTTTTAGAGAGCAGTCTGACAATAAAGTACAAGATCAGAAAAACAACTTCACCGACGAAGAAAAAGTAATTAAGAAACGCCGACAGGGCAACCATTAAAGCGAGCAGTCCCTTCCCTTCGCCATGGAGCCGCTTTTCAAACGCTAAAAGGAGCAGCGGAAACAGGGCCGTTACATCAATAAAATGATTAAAAGTAATCGCGCTGAGCTGAAAGCTGGAAAACGCATACAGCAGTGAACCAATCAGCGCTGCACCGTCACGTTTTATAAAACGACGGAAATAGGCGTAGGAAGCTGCCCCGGCGACGGCGAACTTTAAGATAAGCAGCGGACCGACCATATAAGGGAAAAATTTTGCGGGGAACAGGCACGATAACCAGAAAAACGGACTGCCCAGTGTATAGAAACTATACGCGCCAATAAATTGACTGCCGAGATCCGTGTTCCAATTCCAGAAAACATTTCCGGATTTTATCGCTTCATTAGAAAGAATATTAAAAGGAATCTGCTGAAGATTAAAATCATCGACGACGTATAAGATGCCATGGCCGCGGACAATGAAAGGAACGATAAACAGGGCCGCCGTTATCAGCGACAAAAGAAAAGCGCGGACGCAGCCCTTCATGATGAAAGTTGAGAACCGATGCACAATGAATCACTCTTTTATTTATATTATATGAGTATCTCTTAAGCTCATTTTCCTGCTATGCCGTCAGATGATCATCAACTTTTCCTGAGACCGCTGAAAGACAGAGGGCGTTTCCGCGACCGTAAACTTCCGCAGCGGTCGATAAAGCGGATGTAAAGGCCGAAAAACTTCCGGTGACAGCCGATAAACCGCGCCTTCCGGTCGATAAACCAAGCGTGACGACCGATAAACTTTCTGCGCTGGCCGATAAATTCCCGGTCCTGATCGATAAACCGGGCACACCAGTGGGTCAACCCCCGGCCTCAGCTGATCCATCAATCAGGGCCGGCCGTACTGTTCTGATCATTTGCACTTATTGATTCCAGTCCGTTTACTGCCGATATTCTGCCGGTGACAGTTGATATTTTGCTTCCTGCCGATGATGTCTCAGTGTTTCCCGGCGATTTTAGTCGCGATTCACAGAAATACACGGCGGGCCGAGGAAAAAGATCAGATGTTTATGCCATGTAACGCCTGTCTGTGCAGGATATCCCTCTTTTCCGGAGAAATAAACCGCCGATCACATGAACATTCGGCGGAATAGGCCGGCTCTCGTGCAAGCGATCGCTTTTCGGAAGAATCGATGGTGTTTCGCGCCGCAGTCGGCTGGATACATGAGCTGAGGAAATATCCATTTTATATGGCATGTCCGTCCATATCTGTATAATAAAAAATAAATAGACGCGCCGATTATTGTCAATTTTCGACGAAAATGTATATTTACGGGAATAGATCGGAGAGATTGCCTGCACAAATGGCAATGGCCTTCGGGCGTCAGGCGGAAACAGTCCGATTCTGCCGGACTTTGACAGCGCTTTCCAGCAAGTAAATATACGAGCTTTTTTCATTCGCTCCATGTATCGTCATATATTATACGACAAAAACGCAAAAACTGTCGATTATGCCTGCAGAATATCAGGCAGTTTTCAGGACAGCCTCCCGGCTGCTTCCGTCCCATTGTGCAGCGGAACTGACGGCAGCCTATTCATTACAGGCTGCGTTTCAATCGGTTTTTAATCATCGTTTTCTGTTCAGGTGCCCGGGCATGTCCCACAGGAGTAAGGGTTGACAGTAAATGATTGGTCACCTATTATATAATAAATGATTGGTCATCTATCTTGCAGCCGATCTTCATGAAATGAAATCTTTGCGTGTGAAGGGATTTAAATGAAAACGAATGATAAAGCCGAAACACTGCGTTATCTTATTCTGGCGGCGCAGCGCCAGGGGAACAGGCAGCTTAACGAGATGCTGAAGGAGCTCGGCCTGACCGCAGCGCAGGCCGAGGTGCTACGCGTTTTGCACGAAAGGAGGGGGATCTCCCTTAAAGAACTCGGAAGACTGCTGATTTGCGAATCGGGCAGTCCGTCACGGCTTGTCGAGCGTATGGTCCGGGACGGCCTGGCCAGAAAAATCGTCCATGCGAAGGATTTCAGGTATGTGACGCTTCGGCTCACGGCGGCCGGTGAAGAAAAAGAACGGTCTGTAGAAAACATAGAACGGCAAATGTACAATCAGTTGAATCATATCTATTCGGAAGATGAACTTGAGCTTATGTGCACGCTGCTGTCCCGGTTTATGCAAGGTCAGCCGATCTCGGAAACTTTGAAAGATCGCGGCTTCGAGAGTAAATAATTTCACCGAAGGAGATACGCAGATGAATGTTCTCATTATTTACGCACATCCCAATCCGAACAGCTTTAATCACGCGGTGCTGGAACAGGTTCAAAAAGGGTTTCGGGAATCCGGTCACGATGTGACAACGATCGACTTATACCAGGAACGCTTTAATCCCGTATTAACTTTTGACGTAAAACACCGAAGAAGGGACTTGAAAGACGATCCTGGGACGGAACGCTATCGTACATTGTTAAAGGAGGCGGACCACTATATTTTTATCTATCCGGTCTGGTGGAACGGTTTTCCGGCCGTCTTGAAAGGTTTTTTTGACAGAGTATTTGTCGCCGGTTTTGCCTATGTCTACGAAGGACTCCTGCCGAAGGGGCTCCTGAAAGGGAAGACGGCCTAGGTGATTTATTCGATGGACGCTCCGGCCTGGTACGACCGGCTGATGCGCGGGGATGTCGAATGGAAGGTCATCAGCAAAGATATCCTTCAGTTCTGCGGCATTCGTCCGGTGAAAAGAATGATGCTGACGGGGATGAAAGGGAGCAGCGCCGGGAAAAGGGAACACTGGCTGGATTTTGTTTATCGGCAGTCGCGCCGGTTCGGCAATGAGTCCATTTGAATGGGAAGGCCGGCCGGCGGCGGAACATTTTCGCCTTGCCGGGTCATCGAAGCCGCAGCGTAAAAAAACAGGCTTTTTCAGCCGCAGAAAGGACGTTATAATAAAAGGTAGACACGTTGTCCCGGCCGGTGCCGGTGCTGTACGGCCGCTCTGCAGGGACAGGCGTAAAAAAAGACTGAACAACCGGATCACCGGGGGACAGGAGAGGAAGACGGACATGATCGCTGAGGAATATAAACAGATGCTGGGCAAGAAGTCGGTTATCAGGGAACTTTCCGAATATGGTACGGAAAGGGCCAAAGAAATCGGCTATGAAAAAGTTTTTGATTACAGTCTGGGCAACCCGTCTGTTCAGGTGCCGCAGGCCTTTACCGATAAACTGATTGAACTGGCGGCAAGCAAAAATTCGGCAGCGGTCCACGGATACAGCCCGAGTTTGGGTATCTCTTCGGTCCGTGAAAAAATTGCGGCATCTCTAAACAGACGTTTCGGAATGGACTATGAAAAAGAACATATTTTTATGACGTCGGGAGCTGCAGGTGCGATCGCCCATGCGCTTCGGTCCGTGACGAAAAAAGGGGACGAAGTGATGACCTTCGCCCCGTATTTTCCGGAGTATAATCCTTATGTCAATAAAACGGGTGCTGTTCTGAAGATTGTTCCGGCGGATACCGTCGGTTTTCAAATCAATTTTCCCGAATTTGAAAAAATGTTTTCATCCAAAGTCATGGCTGTATTAATCAATACGCCGAACAATCCGTCCGGAATTGTATACTCGACGGAAACAATTGAGAAGCTGGCGGCGTTTCTGACAGAGAAAGAACGCGAATTCGGACATGATATCTTCCTGATCTCGGACGAACCTTACAGGGAAATCGTCTTCAAGCATGTGGATGCGCCCTATACCGCCAAGTATTATCATAACACCATCACCTGTTACTCTTTCAGCAAGTCGATGTCGCTTCCCGGCGAACGCATCGGTTATCTTGCGGTCAATCCCGCGTGCAAAGATGCGGAGCTGATTGTGGAGATGTGCGGGCAGATCTCAAGAGGCATCGGCCATAATTGCCCGCCCTCGATCATTCAGCTTGCCGTGGCGGAAGTGGTCGATCTGACTGCGGATCTGTCCGTGTATGAAACAAACATGAATATTCTGTACGGGGCACTGACCGGTTTCGGATTCTCCTGCGTCAAGCCGGGAGGAACATTTTATATGTTCCCGAAGGCAATGGAAGAAGACGCGGGCCGGTTCTGCAGCCGGGCGTTAAAGTATGATCTCATTCTCGTTCCGGCCGATAGTTTCGGATGTCCCGGCTATTTCAGAATTGCCTATTGCATCCCTACGGAAAAGGTTGAACGCTCACTGGAAGCATTCAGGCAGTTGGCACAGGATTACCAATGATGAAGCGGTTATTCGATAGATAAGAATCATACATTTTCCTTACCCATGATTGCTGCCCGAATCGGTTTTATTCGAAAAAGACGGATCTGAGCCGGTGATACTTAGGGAGGCAGCCTGTATTTTATATCGGGTACGGTAAGACGACCGAAAGGTACAGTCACGACGCAGCAGATTGGGAGGCCGCTATGAAAAAAATTATGACAGCTGTCATTTTGACCGCGATGCTTATGCTTGCTGCATGCGGGAGCGGGGCAGATACAGCTTACAATCAGGCGATGAAAGAAGGTTTAAACGCAGTGACTGCCGGCAATTATGATCACGCGGCGACGGCTTTTGAAACAGCTTTGGCGGATAAAAAGGCTGACAAGCAGGCAACGGCTCTGCTTGCGGAGACGCAGGCTCTTAAGTCTGCCGAAGCATCGCTGAAAAAGGGAGATTTGAGCGGAGCCATTGATTCAGCCGGCCGGTTAATCAATCGGCCGGCCGTCGATCACGCAGTGCTGACTCAAGCTCAGGAAATCAGGGATAGGGCACTTAAAAATGGGCAGAAAGAGACGGGCTCGACTGCGGCAATCAAACTGCAGCCGGCCGCCGAATCCGTTTCAGGCAGCTCCGGCACATCCGCGGGCGGACAGGCCGGGGCGTCTGCCGCACAGTCGGCGGATTCAGGCGGAAGCAGCGCGGTTTCCGGTTCGTCTCAGCCGGGCAGCAGTGTTCACACGGTCACTCAGGCAGAGGCGGAAGCGGCAGTGATCAAAGCCGCCGGATATTCGCCCGATCAGGTTTATATCGATACGACGAATGATGGTGCCTACTACTCGATTGAGCTGCGGGAAAATCACCAAAACGACAGCGCAGCGGATCCCAACACGGCTCCTGCGATCGGATTTTTCCGCTATTACAAAGCGAGCGGTAAAATCGCGAAGCTGGATATGATCAGCAATACGTATAAATATGTGAATTAAACGGATCGGCAAAGTCTGTGCAGGGCGCGGTTTTGTATGTTCCCATTTTAACAAGTACGGACAGCCTTTTAATTCACGGCCCGTCATTCTTTTTTTCGGATGATCATCGGCCGTCCTATGGGGGCGGGAAATGGGTTACGGCTGTCTGCCGCGACCGGAGGCACCGTGCGCCGTCTCGGCTGTATAAGTCTCGCGCAGCCCTTCCGGGACGCTGAAGGACGGGGCAAAGCCGAGAAGCTGTCCGGCCTTGCGGTTATCCAGACAGCTGTGCCTGATGTCTCCCGGTTTGGCATCGCCATACTCTGTTTTAATCGGAGAACCGTGTAAGCGGCGCAGGATTTCGATGAGCTGATTAAGGGATGTGCTTTGCGCGGTACTGACATGAATAGTTTCGCCATCCCCTTTATCGATTGCCGCGATATTGGCGCGGACGATGTCTCTGACATAAACGAAATCGCGTGTCTGTTCACCGTCTCCGAAAATTTTCAAAGGTTCGTTCTTTCGAAGCTTATTCAGGAAAACGGCTACGACTCCGCCTTCGCCCTTAGCAACCTGTCTCGGTCCGTAGACATTGCCGTATCTGAGGATTGTGTAGGGAAGCCGATAAAATCGCCGGTAGAGACGGATGTAAGATTCAGCCGTCTGTTTGGACAGGCCGTAATAAGAAATCGGTGCGGTCCGGTCTGTTTCTGAGACCGGGCTTTTTCGGATGTCGCCGTATACGGCAGAGGTGGAAGCGAAAATAATCTTTTTTACGCGGGCGAGACGGCAGGCTTCCAGTACATGGATGGTTCCGCTGATATTGATCGTCTCGTCAAGCCCAGGATCCAGAACCGATGTCGTGACATCGGCCTGGGCGGCCAAGTGAAAGACAACATCGGGCCTGATCTGTAAAATAAGCGCTCCGGCTTTTGCGCCGGTAACGTCCTCGATATGAATAACCGCTTGCGGATGAACATTTTCCAGCCGTCCCGATCTTAAATTATCAATAATATGCACCTCATCGCCTCTGGCAATCAAACCGTCGACAAGATGAGAACCTATAAATCCGGCTCCGCCGGTTACGACAGCTTTCACGGTTTCCCTCCTCATTTTCTATTCACTCTATATTAAAAAACCTGCGCAGAATATCCGGAACAATCGACAGTAAATAGCCTGTGATTCAATAGTAATCGGCAGAGAATTATCAGTAAATGATTTTCTGCCAATAAGTGTGAATAATCAGAATCCTGTTTGAATTTACCCCGGTATCGCCCGCTTTATTTCATGGTATGAGGGTCCGTCATTAAAAATCAAAGAGATACTTTGCCGGTCCCGGATCGTCCTCCCTTTATTTCAGAAAGACAAATTTGTAGTCGTCGGCGGAACCGGCGTTCTCCTGGCCGGACACGGGCTTCATGATTTTCTGATTTGAAAGCGCTTCGGCAGGAGCTGCAGGGATCGTCAGCGTTATCAGGCCGGGAATTCCGGTGTCGGTATGGACCGCCTGATCCGGGTCGGCTGCAGGGAAAGCACCGGCGGGAATCGTGCTGATGGCGCTGATCGTCGGCTGGGCGGGCTGATTCGTTTTTAAGTTCACAGGTAATGGAAAAATGTAGTCGGCAGGCAGAGACGACTTGATTTTTTCCAGTACCCGGTAATCGGCGGCCAGGCCTTCTGAAAACCGCTGTATTTCAGGTGCGGGCGGCCGATGATACGCTTCGATCACTTTTTTCAGGGCGGCCAGGTCGGGGATCACATAGTTAGCGGGCAGTGTGCGGATGATTTTTTCAAAGACGGGTTTCGGCATGAAGATTTCGGGATGAGCGGTAGGGGCCGCGAATAAAGAACGATATTGATCTATATTTATTAAAACAATTTCAGCTTGCTGATCGGGCAGGACTGCGTCCGTTTCGCTTTTTTTCCGGAACCATAATTTTTTCCAGAAACCGGCGATTTTCCAGCAGAAGAGAAAGATCAGATATTTAATCGAATCGATGAAATGACTCATTTCCTCACCCCATTTTCTTACGATAGATGGCATGCTGGTAAACATCTATCAGTTTTTTGACGCCTTTATCCATCGACCAGTGGGTCATGCCCCATCTTTTGGCATTGGAGCCCAGCTTTTTCCGGAAGCGATCGTCTGAAAGCAGGAGGTTGATCTGGCTGCTAAGCATTTGAATGTCTTTGGGCGGAGTAAGCAGCCCTGTCACTCCGTGTTTGATGATTTCCGGCACACCGCCGACATCGCTGGCGATAATCGCTTTACCGGCTATCTGTGCTTCAATGACCGAAAGCGGCTGATTTTCAATCAGTGTCGGGAGAACGAGTATATCGGAATGAGCGAGCAGAGCCGGAACGTCGTTTCTTTTTCCGAGAAAGCGCACAGAATCAGTCAGACCGAGAGAAAAAGACTGGTTCTGCAATTCTGCTTCTTTTTCACCACTGCCGACTATCCAGCATTCCCAGTCGTTTCTTACTTTCTTTAATTCACCGAGCGCGGACAGAAGATAATTGAGCCCTTTAAGCTCCACCAGCCTCCCGGTGTAGATGATCACTTTTTTATCTTTGGGACGTTCCACCGATGTCTTTTCCTTCATCCTGCGCAGAAAATTTTCGGTGTCGAATCCGTAGTGCAGCACCTTAAGCTGCTGATCGGGAACATTGAATTCCCCGGTCAGGACATTCCGCAGCCACTGGTTGCAGACAATGGTCGTGTCGGCGGCAACAGCCCCGGCGCGCTCCAGATCATCGTAATAGGCCCGGGCCATGTACGAGGTGTCCGACTTGTGGATGGTCAGCAGCTGGCGCCTGATTTCGTGGGCAACGGAGCCGTGAAGTGTTGCCACGAGCGGAATCTCCTTATTCTTTATCCGGCTGATCCCGATCGTCGATAAAATATCCTGCGTATGAATGATGTCGTAATCGTTTATGCCGAAATAGGCCGCGCTCAATTCATAGACATACCGTTGAAATTCAGTCCATTTGACAAGAAAATTGACATACATGGCCGGGTAGTTTTCCGGAGTCAGATTGGCGGTGATCAGCGGAATTATTTTGTCTCTTCCGATCACCTGCCCTTTGCTGAGCATCGTAACGTTGATGTTTGCTTCGTCATAGCCAAGTAAATCGACTTCATGTCCGTATGATTCCAGTTTTGTTTTTAATTGGGACATGTAGGTCCAAACGCCGCCTACGTGCGGAATCGGCCAGTAGGTAGCCAGCAATATTTTCATAGTCTGCATCTCTCCCATGAAGGTCTGTACTCTAACTGTATTATCAGGCGGCAATAATCGTGTAGGCGGCTATCTGAGATCAGGCGGAATTGTTGCCATCATTGATGAAAACGCTGACTGGACCGGCCGGCGCCGCAGCTTCTCCGGGCGGTTAAAGTGTTATCATCTGCAGAATAATAGGCGTCCCCTTCTCGGGCACATCCTCCGTTTTTAATTTCAGTTTTCCGGTTTCAACAGTGTAACTCAGCCTGGATTGCAGAATGCCGTTGATGAAAAGATTCGTGTAGGACACCTCATCGGAACTTAAAATTCGCTGAATTCCGTAACCCTCCATGGCATCTTTTTCCGTGTACACCCTTTTCCGGCCATCGGACACGGTGTAAAATTCGGTCGTCACGGCTTTCAGGGGGGTGATAAATAAACGGGCCTGCCCCTGCCCGGTCCGCGGATAGGAAAGGAAGGGACGGGGAATAGAGGATGTACGAGCCCCCGTTTCATAATCGTTGTGTCTCATTTGCATACGCTCCCTGAAATCATTGTATCGTCGTTAATAATATATAAGGAATCCGGGATAACGTGAGTTGCCGCTGGGTTCATTTCTTATCTTTTGTCAGGCGTTTGTTTGCCAATGACCGTTCCTTCATTTCTGCATATGTTGTATGGAACATTAAAAAAGGGGGAAATGTGGTGGGCCTCAAAATTATCAAACCTGTATTTTCTTCAGCTCCGGAGATCGTGCTCTCTCCGACCATTACCCGTTTTTTCTATGAACTGGAAGAGCCGATTGCCGAACGGACGATTGTAAAAATCGACACGGCTAAATTTTTCGATGACTCGGGTGAAACCGTAGAATCCCTTCCGCCGTTAAATCTGAATAACAGTTATCTGAACGTCTATATTAACGGCGTGATACAGATGGACGATAATTTTGCCTATACAGCGGGTGAAACGGGTGTCGGCAACTTGATGATCACCGTTCCCGGCGGTTCGGATATTGCTAAGGGCACGCCGATTATTGCAGAAGTCATCAACTACGATCCCGTTTTTAAATCCGGCTCGGATCAATAGTCCTGCCGTGCGGAACGGATATGGAACGGGGAAGAGCGAGGAAATCACAAGGCAAGGCCGGCATTTATTGACATGAGGGAAAGCATGGAATTAAGCGGATATATATCAATCATATAAGCGGCCGGACATAAGCGCCGCGTCATCCTGCGGGGAGCCGTCCCGGCCGCCGCGACCCAGTCGCCGGCTTCGCCCGGAAGTCTGCTGATCGGCAGGCTTTCACTGCTGGAAAGTGCTTTTGAAAAGAGAAGGGTTATCCATAGCGGCAGCTATGGATAACCTTTATCGTGCATCCGGGAATAAAGCGTTTCGGGCAGATGGACAGGCCCGGCTCTTTCCGGCCGGTGCGGAACAATGAAAAACCCGGGAAGGATTTAACAATCCGGCCCGGGCCTGTCGCTTTCACCGGCATTTTCAATGCCGGCGAAAGCATACAGATAGAATAAAATAATGAGCAGTTTGACAAAGTCTTTCAACCGGATGCCTGAACACTGTTCTCCAAGGCAAAATGACAGTACGAGCAGTGACTGCAGCCGTTCTCTGTCCGATCGGATAAGCGCCTCATCGGTTCCGGCATTTTGATTGGCCGACGGTTGTTCCGGATCAATGCTCCGCGGGCTCGTCATGATGGGCCTTTGCGATCTGCATACGGTACCAGTCGATGGTCTCCTTCAGTCCTGTCGCAAATGGAGTGGCCGGCGTGTAGTTAAGCAGTTTCCCGGCCTTATCCAGCGAAGGAATCCGGGCAGGAATTTCCTCAAATCCATCGCCGTACGCTTTTTGATAGGGGATATATTCAAAACCGGCTTCACTGCCGGTCAGCGCAGCAATTTTTTTTGCCAGTTCGCTGATCGTCATCGGCTCACGTGCACCGAGATTAATCGCCTGATGATCGGCTGCGGGGCTCAGCGCGGCTTCCAGTCCCTTAACAACATCGCCGACGTAGCCGAAGCTGCGAACCTGGCGGCCGTCTCCAAAGATCGGGATCGGTTTTCCGCTCAGCGCCTTTGTGATAAAAATCGGGATGACGCCGCCGTATGCCGAATAGGTCTGACGCGGCCCGTAAACATTAAAGAACCGGACCACGGTTACCGGAAGGCCTTTTTTGGCGTAGCCGAAGCAGAGGTGCTCATCCAGTGCTTTCGCCGTCGCGTAGCACCAGCGATGAATCGACGGATCGCCGAGCAGACGGTCCGAATCCTCCGCGTAGGGAAGCCGGGGATTTTTCCCGTATATTTCCGATGTCGAAGCGAAGATGACTTTTTTTTGATAATGATCGGCCAGCTCCAGAATCATCCGCGTGCCGTCAATGTTTCCTTCGATCACTTTGAGCGGATCGTCCACCGTGTTTTTCACACCGAGGACGGCCGCCATGTGGTAGACCGCATCATGATCTTTGATCAGCCGGTCCATCAGTTCCCGGTCAAGGACGGATCCCTGATGATAGGCGAAAGACGGATGGCCGAGCACGTCTTTTAAATAGGCCGTCGTTCCATTGGATAAATTATCGACGACGGTTACAGAATAACCTCTTTTAAGCAAATATTCAGCGAGATGGGAACCGATGAAACCGGCGCCTCCCGTAATGAGTATCTTCTTCATCCATTTGTCGCTCCTTTTTTCATGACCTTGTGCCTGAAGCGGGGAGAAAAAACTGTTTTGTGTCGATGACAACCGGAATATGCGACTTAATGGTTTCATAAGGGGTTGTGCTGTGATCCGTGATGACAGCCGCCAGATCGTAATGCGCGGTGGCGAGCGCGGATTGATCGATCGAAACATATTCTGTGGAATCGACGGTCAGGGAGGGCACAAAGGGATCATAATAGTCGACACGGAAACCGTCCTTCACTAATAATCGAATGATCGGAATCGCGGGAGACTCCCGGACGTCGCCGATATCTTTTTTATAGGCGACGCCGACCAGCAGAATCGACGGCGGCGAAACGGTTTTTCTGCCTTTAAGAAAGTTCTTGATTTTAGCAGTGACGTACTGCGGCATCTTTTTGTTGACCGCGTCTGCCGTATGGATGAAAGGCGTCTCATGGTTGTATTCTTTCGCCTTCCAGGACAGATAGAGCGGGTCGACCGGAATGCAATGGCCGCCGATTCCTGCCGAAGGTGTGTAGCGGGAAAATCCGTACGGCTTGGTGCTTGCCGCTTCGATCACTTCGTATACATTAATATTCATTTTTTCACAAAGAATGGCAAAGTCGTTGATGAAAGAAATATTGATAAAACGCTGCGTATTTTCCAGAATTTTTGTCATCTCTGCCGCACGTGTTGAGGAAACCTCGAATACTTCGTCAAAAACGCTGCGGTAGATGGCACTGATTCGGCCGAGGCATTGCGGAGTGGTTCCGCCGACAACTTTTGGAATTTTCTTCAGCGAATATGGCTGCCGGGGTTGATCCGTTCCGGGGAATAGGCGAGAAAAATGTCTTTGCCGACTGTCAATCCTTTTTCTTCAAGCCGGGGCAGGATTAATTCGTCCGTGGTTCCGGGATAGGTTGTGCTTTCCAGACAGATGAGCTGCCCGGCTTCCAGATGCGGCAAAATGTTTTCAACTGCTTTTTTGACAAAGATCAGGTCCGGATTACCGCTGCCGGTCAGCGGTGTCGGTACGCAGATAAAGACGGCTTCGGCCCCGGCAATGCCCTTACCTGTATGATGAAGGAAAAAACGGTTTTCCCGGATGGTTTGCTGTATAAAATGGCCGTCGACGTCCGGATTGTTGCTGTTACCCGTGTGGATACTCTTCAATTTCGCCTCGTCCACATCGATCCCGTGGACAGTGTACCCGTTTTGCAGAAACAGCTGGCATAAGGGTAACCCGACGAATCCCAGACCGATGACAGCGATTGATCGCTGCTCTCTCTTTTGCATCTCTGTTCCTCCTTTATGCTTACGTAAAATAGGATATGAAGGAGAAAACGGATGGTATGGACGTATGATAGAGGGTTACGGAATAATCTGAAATGCAGGTCCGGCCGCCGGTCAGGTTTGGTGAAGCCGTCCGCCGGGTATTCATATATTATCCGATCGGGCCGGAGATGGGCAAAGGAGGTGTGAAATGATATTGCGAAGATATTCACAAAAAAATCATTTTTTCGGCACTCAAGTTGATTGTAGTTCAATTAAAGCAATGATATAATTTTGACATGAAAAAAGATTTCATGATATTTTTCTCCGGCAAGGGAAAAGTAAGAAAAGCGGATCAATGGCAAGGCATCTGATACTTGATTTTACTTTTCTTGTGAAAGTTATCACGAAATTTATTTTTTCACAGACGAGAGAAACAGGTTGGTAGTCTCATGACCGGAATGAGGAAGCAAAAATCATTTTTAGGAGGATGTTTCAGCATGGCTTTTAAAATCATTGCATATGGCGTTGAACCTTATGAAGAACACTTGTATGGTGAATTAAACAAGTACGGCTACGAGCTGACTCTGGTCAATGACCTGCTCACGGCGGATAACGGCGATCTGGCAAAGGGTCATGATGGTGTGCTTCTGTTTGTTAACTGCCTGGCTGATCGTGCAAATCTGAAAAAATTTAAAGAATTCGACATTAAATATGTATTTACGCGTACGGCGGGCTTCAACCATATCGATCTGCAGGCTGCTGCTGATTTTGGTATGAAAGTGGCCCGTGTTCCTGCTTATTCGCCGAATGCGATTGCGGAACTGGCGGTTTCGCTCGGCCTGTCCCTGTCCCGCCACACAGTTTATACGACGGGCAGAACGGCAAAGCTGAATTTTCAGGTGACGGAAACGATGTTCAGCCATGAAATTCGTAAAAGCACGGTCGGCATCGTCGGCACAGGCCATATCGGCTGTGTGGAAGCCGAACTTTATAAAGGCCTCGGCGCCAAGCTGCTCGGCTATGATATTTTCCAGAGCGACTTCGCCAAGAAACTGGTAGAATTCAAAGAACTGGATGCACTGCTTGCCGAATCCGATATTGTCAGCCTGCACCTTCCTTACTTCCCCGGCAAGAACGAAAATTTTGTCAGTGAAGATTTTATCGGTAAAATGAAGGACGGCGCGATCCTGATCAACACCGCCCGCGGCGAATTGGTTGATGAAGCGGCTGTCATTAAGGCTATTAAAAGCGGCAAGCTGGACGGTTTCGGCGCAGACGTGCTGACCGATGAAGCGCGCTTCTTCGGCAAGGACTTCTCGGACGGCAGTGCGTTCCCTGATGCAACGATCAAGGAACTCGTCGAGCTTTATCCGAAAGTACTGATTACGCCTCATGTTGCGGCGATGACGGACGAAGCGGTTTCCAACATGATTTCGACAAGTTTTGACAATTTCGATGCAGCAATTAACGGTAAAGATTTGGGCAGAGCGGAAGTCAAGCTGCCTGAAGTGGCCGTAAAATAAAACGATTCGTTTGATTCGGAATGAAAAAACGGTCTTGCCGGGGATACTGGCATGGCCGTTTTTTATTGCTCATTTTTGCCGGCTGAACGTTATTATTTCACATTGACTTTAATAACTTAATCAAGTAAAATAATGACACTTGTCAAAATCTTTTGTTTTTATTGAAAGGATCTTAAATATGTTCCGTGTGCGGAGAAACGAAAAGGGATTCAGTATTCTGCTTCATTAGGGCCCGGCAGACGTTGGCCGAATCAATGTTTGTCTGAGCCTTCCGTTTCGCTGCGGGACTTTGCGGGAAAGCCCCATTCAGTATGATCTGGATGAGGCTTTTGCTTGCCGCTCCTGTGTTCCTTCGGTTTTACAGATTATGCTATATATAGAACAAAAAGGAGACGAAAAAGGATGAAGATCGTAGTCATTGGTGCCGGTGCAATGGGATTGAGGTACGGCGTTCTGTTGCAGGAAGCGGGGAACGACGTGCAGTTTGTCGATACATGGGAGCCGAACGTGGAAGCGATTCGGAAAAATCACGGCGTGGAGGTCACCCGGGACGGAGAGGATCCGCACAGGGTTGAGATCAAAGTCTGTTATCCGGAAGAGTACCACGATCAGCCGGAACTTGTCATCTTTTTTATTAAAGACATGCACACGATTGAGATCATGGAACGTTGCAAACATTTTATCGGCAAGAATACGTATGTTCTGACGAACCAGAACGGCTATGGGGGTGCCGAAGACATTGCTCAATTTGTCGACAAAAAGAGAATTATAGCCGGGACGGCGATGATTGCAACCGTTATGAAAGGCCCCGGGAAGGTGGATTTTATCGGGAAACGCGGTACGGGACATGTAAATATTGTAAAAATGGAAGGCGAGCCGGACGCTTTCATCTATAAAGTTGCCGATGAAATGGAAAAGGCGCTCATGCACCCGGCTGTCCGGACGGATTATAAAGGAACCGTCTGGACCAAACTCGTTTTTAACTCCGTCGTCAATACGCTGTGTACATTAATGAATATCAAGATGGGGCAGTTCGCTGCGTACAAAAATGCGGAAGTGATGTCGCAAAGACTGATCTACGAAGCGTATGATGCCCTGGACGCCGAAGGCATTCAAATGGAAATGGGCCGCGATGAACTGGTCGAGCAGGTCATGTATGTATCAAAGGTGGCCAACCCGCTTCACTACCCGTCCATGCATCAGGACATGACCACGAACCGGCCGACAGAAGTCGACTATATCAACGGCGCCGTTGTCCGGCTCGCTGAAAAACACGGGCTGCAGGCTCCCTATCATTCGCTGCTTGTCGATCTGGTCCATCTCAAGGAAGCTTCAAGACAATACCAGAATGAGTAAAGGTACAGCCGGTTCAGAGAGCTCCGGAGTCTTTGCGGCGATATTTCGCCGCTGAAGTTCCGGAGCTTTTTTGCGCCTTTTCATTGAGTTAAAAGGGTGTTAAATGATTTTTGAATTCCGGTGCATGTTCCCGATTTCAAAGGAGGGATAGCTTTTCCGCCGAATGTGGTAAAATAACATTGATTAAACTGCTGCTGCATCAATACATACAGGCGGCGGAACCGGAATTTTGTTGTTATCAAACAGGAGGCGGGGGTATGTCTGAAAAATTTAAGCGGATTCACATCATTGTGCTGGATTCGGTAGGGATCGGCGAGGCATCCGATGCGGGAAAATACGGCGACGAAGGATGCGACACACTCGGGCATACTGCGGAAGCGATCGGCGGGCTGCATGTGCCGCATCTGGAGAAGCTGGGACTTTCGAATATCCGGCCGGACCAACCGCTGCAAGGGGTGGCGGTTCAGGAGCATCCTGCCGCTTATTATACGAAAATGCACGAAATATCTGCCGGAAAGGACAGTATGGACGGGCACTGGGAGATGATGGGCCTGCCGGTGATGACTCCCCTGCACACCTTTCCGAATGGATTCCCCGACGAGCTGATCAAAAAAATTGAATCGTACAGCGGGCGTAAAGTGCTCTGGAACAAACCGGCAAGCGGAACGGAGATCATCAGAAAGTTCGGCGAGCGGCAGATGAAAACCGGAGAATTGATTGTGTATACATCGGGCGACTCGGTTCTGCAGATTGCCGCGCACGAGAAGGTCATTCCTCTCCGGGAACTCTATGATATCTGCGAATACAGCCGCAGACTGACGATCGCCGAACCATACCGCCTCGGACGCGTCATCGCGCGGCCGTACATCGGCGATCGCGCCGACAATTTCGAACGGACGGCGGACCGCCGCGACCTGACGCTCGAACCTCCTGAAGAAACGGTGATGGATCATCTGAAAAAAGCCGGCTTCGATTCACTGGCGATTGGAAAAATCAACGATATTTTCAGCGGCCACGGCATTTCGCAAGGATGGCATACAGTCAGCAACGATGACGGCATGGATAAGTTTAATCAGGTGCTCGATCGCGATTTTCACGGACTTTCTTTCACCAATCTGGTCGATTTCGATGCAAAATACGGACACCGGCGCGAACCGGTGCTTTTCGGCCGGGCGCTCGAAGCGTTTGACCGCCGGCTGGGGCAGGCGCTGCCGAAACTAAGGATGGAGGATCTCTTGATGATTACGGCCGATCACGGCAATGATCCGGGGTTTCGGGGAACGGACCATACCCGGGAATATGTTCCGCTGCTTGTCTATTCTCCGAAGTTTGCGGGGGACGGCCGGCCCTTGCCGGTTCGGCAGACGTTCGCCGATATCGGCGCCACGGTTGCAGATAATTTCGGTGTCGATATGCCGAAAACGGGGATAAGTTTTCTTAACCAACTAACCTGAGAACGAGAATGGCCGAAGCGGATACCGTATGTGTTTTAGATATTCCTAATTTCCGGAGTTGCTTAAGCCGGGTTTTTATTTTCTTCCACGATTTCCAGATTTATTGACGAATTCTCGAACGGAGACCTTCATCCAAGCGCTGGATGAAGGTCCTCATCTGTCCGATGCCGTAGTACTGGAGCCAACCCCTCATTTTCAGCCGGATTTCTCCTAAAAGAGCCTCAAGACTGCATCCCCGGTTGCAGAGCGTCACCACTTGACGAATCGCATCATGGGCGATGCGGTCGGCCTGAAGCCAAAGCTGTGATCTGAGAACACCCTTTCAAACGTTGGCATCATGGCTTGGGCCGCAGCCCTGTTGGATCATCCGATCGACAACTGTTGGTATGTCAAGTCTGCGTTTGGAACCATCCGGTTTGAGTATTTCTTATTTCTACGCGCTTTACCGGGGCTGGTTTATAGGTTCCGTTGCGCAGCGATGCTAATAATTCTTCCCGATGTTCCTTTAGATAGGACAGTAATTCCTTCTATAGTCATCCCGTCAATTCCTGCCGCATCTTTATTACGCCTGACCCGAAGGTAGGCTTTATTCAGGGTTATTTCGGGACAGGACTAGAAGGGGCTACTCTCAACCGTACTTTCGCCAGAAGCGGTACTGCGCGCTCCGGATTGCTTTTGGCCTTCCAGGCCTCTCCTTTTCTGGCGATCAGCTTTACTGCGGATATTTCGAGTGGTATCGGACTTTGGTTTGTACAGCAGCCTTATCCATGACGGTCAGCCTTATAGCTGGCTCTTGTACATCAGCCCAGTACTTTGCTTTGAGCTTTCTTCAGATTCTCTCTCACAGGATACCCTTGTCCTCAACTAGTAGTTCCGACTGCTACGGCCTGCGGGGGACTTTCGCCGCCAAGTTATAGCCCATGCCGCGTGATATGCTAACAAGCATCCTTTTTTAGGATGCTTGTTAAAATATCATCTTTTTGAAAAAGCTACGTACAGTAGGCATGCAAGCAGAATTACTGGATATATGTGTGATTTTGAAACGAGCGCATAAAAGGATGGAAATATAAGTGTTGCTACGATAACGAGGGATAGTACAATTTTTAAAATAAAGTTAAAAATTTTCATCGAGAATGTTTCAGTTTTCTCTTTTTTTAGCATTTTCCCTTTTCCAATAATCTCCACAAAATACTAGTATTAAAGCAAGCACAACCTCAACGAAAAGGACCTTATCAGTAATTGATGAATCAAATTTAAACACAAATTTAGAGAGTGCCCATACGGCAGCTAAAGTACCAATAACTATATAATAAAAAGTATTTGAAAAAATTATTTTCATCGGATCCACCTGCCTAATTAAGATAATATTTATCTGTAGCTAATAGTATAACTATGATAATACGCATATCCCCATGGTGGTAAGTACATAGTGTATTTTATATACAGTCCCTTATGTTTTCTTACTGCTGTTCTAAAAGGCTGGGATTTTTGTATAGTTGACCAGCCATACACATATGCTACAAAACCAGCTATACCACCAGCACGTGATTTCGTTAGCCCTCCGGCTGCAGCAATTAATTCCGTAAAATTTTTGATCTCATCACTATTTCTTACAATACGTTTGCATTGAGAATATGTAAAATAATTATGCCCATAAAACACCTTTGTCATTTAAAAAATGGTCGAATCCTGTTACATAGTTTTTATTTTTTTCAAATGTTATTCGGACCTAATAGATTGGGTATTTTGAAAAAATGTTCTTTGTAGCAGCATTGGGCTGGCTTCTTTTTTCTTGCCGAAGATAAGCGCGGCAAAGCCGCGAAAGCCTCGCCAGAACGCAAGCTTCACGTAGTGAAGTATATTGTACCTATACTTTACATGAAAGCTTGGCCGAAAAAGAGGTGCTCGCTCATGGCTTTTGTGATCTGTCATATGGAAAAGTACACGTTCGGAAATCTCAGAGGACTGCAATGACATAATCAACGAGAAATCATGCAAACAAGGATATTCATCCGGAGTGGTCCTATTTGAACTATGACTTGGCGAACGCGGAGAAGATCTCGTATCCGGAGAAAATCAATGCTCAGGTTGCTGAAGGGGTGGAGACAAACCGGGCCATTCGGAAAGATGCGGTACGAATCTACAGTTCATCAGTGCCAGTACGGAATTATTCGACAGGCCGGAATTGAAGGAACAGAAGGCGTATTTGGACGAAGGGGCTGAGGCCTTTCCCGTTCCTGCGGATGGCAAACGGGATTATTTCAGGACAGTGACGGATTCCTTTAAAGCGCGTTATGGGGCGGACAATGCGTCCTATGCGCAGGTACATATGGATCGCCGCCGCATATGCATTTAGGCGTGGTGCCGATTACAAGCGATCATAAGCTGTCGGCGAAGCGTCTGCTTGACCGTCGGGAATTGAAAAAGCTGCAGGCGGAATTACCGGAGTATCCGCAGTAGCAGGGCTTTGCGGTCCAGAAGGGGCAATCGAAGAATGGGCATCTGGATTCCATGATCATCGTTCAGATAGGCGGGAGAAATATTCAGGTTCACAAAAACATACTGACCTTAATGGTGCAGAAAAGGCCCCGTTTCGAAAAAAACACTTGAAATGATTCTTTTTAATATGGTACAATATTCTTCGTGTTGAACGGTTCATGTCGCGAAGAAATTTGTGGACAGGCATGTTTTTATAGGGCGTTGGGCAAGTGGTTAAGCCAATGGATTCTCATTCCATGATCGCGGGTTCAATTCCCGTACGCCCTCTTAGCTATCGTATCGGAACCTTTTATTAAACGATTGGAAACGTTCTGCTGCGGATCGTTATTTATTTTCAGTTTAAGGTCTCTTTGTGTGATGGAAAAATCATGCAGAGAGGCTTTTTTACATGGAATCGAAAATGATATGATATAAATCACATTTTTTTATAAATTGAGTTGAAAACGCTTCCACACAAGGCTAAAATAAAGGTAGAGATAGTGTGAACATTTTGTGACAAGGGATTGTTATGGTTTCAATGAGCAATCATTAATGATCACATTTTTAATTAATGAAGGGGATGAACCGTTTTGAGAAAAAAAAGAATTGTTATTCTTGGGGCAGGTTACGGCGGTTTGAGAACTTTGAAAAGGCTGCAGGAATTTCATCCGAATGCAGATATTGTTATCATTAATAAAAATGACTACCATTGTGAAGTAACATCGCTGCATGAAGTGGCCGCGGGGACGACCAATGCGGAGAAAATCTGCTATCCGATTTCCTTCGTTATCGACAGAGAACAGGCAACGTTCGTCCAAGACACAGTGCTTCGGGTTGATCGGGAAGGGAAAAAGGTGATTTTGAAACAAGGCGGGCCGCTTTCCTATGACTTTCTTTTAATCAGCCTTGGATTTGAATCGGAGACGTTCGGCATTCAGGGTATTGAAGAATATGCTTTGGCGATTTCCGATATTCCCTCCGTGCAGAGCATTCGCCGCCACATAGAAGAACAATTTTCCAAATGGGCGGAAGATCATAAGGACGAACGGCTGACCATTGCTGTCGGCGGAGCCGGATTTACCAGCTTCGAATTTCTCGGTGAGCTGACAGAGCGTCTGCCGAAACTGATCCGGCGCTATCATGTGGACGGGAGCAAGGTGCGTGTTGTCTGTATCGAATCGACCGTGCTGCCGATGTTTGATCGTAAACTGGCCGGTTACGGAACAAGCAAGCTCAGCGCCCGCGGCGTAGAATTTGTTACCGGCCGTGTCGTTCGGGTGCTGCCGGATCAGGTTTATTATAAAAACGGCGATGAACTGCATGCGATTCATGCCGGAACATTTGTCTGGGGCGGCGGAGTCCGCGGCAGTTCCATCATCGCGGCTTCCGGATTCAGACAGCGGCGGGGCCGGGTCCAGGTCAATGGAGATCTGACGGTCCCCGGCTACCCGGATATTCTAATCATCGGCGACTGTTCCGCGGTCATTGATCCGGACAGCGGCCGGCCTTACCCGACGACGGCGCAGATTGCCATAATGCAGGCGGATTACGCTGCTTATAACCTGAAGGCACTGGCCGAAGGGCACACATTGAAAAACTTCATCTATAAATCCAAAGGAACGGTCTGCTCGCTTGGCAGAAAAGACGCGGTCGGTCAAGTGATGGGCCAGAATCTTAAGGGGTATCCGGCCTTTTTCATGAAGAAAATCATTGAAAATCGGTCGCTTGTCAAAATCGGCGGCCTGGAAACCATGCTGAAAAAAGGCAGGTTCGGCCTCAGCAAATAAAGCAGACGCGATCGGCTGCCTGATAAAAAAAGCCCTCCGGAACTTTGGCGGTTCCGGAGGGCTCTCTTATTCTGAACAATCCCCCATGTTTTTGAGACGGCTTTATTCTCTTTGATTACTTGCTGCCTACCGTTGCAGGGATTTTAGCCAGCGCCTGGTCGAGATCGTAAATAATGTCGTCAATCGTTTCAATGCCGATGGAAAGACGAATCAGATCCGGCGTAATTCCCGCTTTAGCCTGTGCCTCTTCATTCAGTTCGGCATGTGTCGTGCTGGCCGGGTGGATAATCAGCGATTTTGCATCGCCGACATTGGCGAGGAGGGAGAACAGTTTCACGTTATTGATCAGTGTTTTGCCGGCTTCCAGGCCGCCCTTGACGCCGAACGTGAAGATGGAGCCGGGACCCTTCGGAAAATATTTTTTCGAAAGCTCACGATATGGGCTGTCTTCGAGTTCCGGATAATTGACCCATGTGACCTTCGGATGGTTTTTCAGGAACTTGACGACTTTGCGTGCGTTCTCAACGTGGCGTTCTACGCGGACGGACAGGGATTCCAGTCCCTGCAGGAAGTAGAAGGCACTTTGCGGAGCGAGGGTTGCGCCCGTGTTGCGCAGCAGCTGAACGCGCGCTTTTGTTGCGAAGGAGGCAGGGGCCAGATCAGCGTAGACGAGGCCGCCATAGCTTTCGTCAGGTGTCGTAAAATCGGGGAATTTGCCGCTTGCCGCCCAGTCGAATTTTCCTCCGTCAACCAGTACGCCGCCGATCGTTGTACCGTGACCGCCGATGAACTTTGTCGCGGAATGGACCACCACGTCGGCGCCCCAATCGATCGGCCGGTTCAGGTACGGTGTGCCGAACGTATTGTCGATGATCAGCGGAATCCCGTTTTCATGAGCGATTTTGGCAATGGCTTCGGTATCAAACACGTTGATTTTCGGATTGCCCAGCGTCTCGCCGTAAAGTGCTTTAGTACGGTCATTGATTGCCTTCCGGAAGTTTTCCGGATCATCCTGATCAACGAAAATGACATCAATGCCCAGTTTCCTGAGTGTCACATTGAACAATTCATAGGTCCCGCCGTAGAGCGCCTCGGCGGAAACGATATTGTCGCCGGCGTTTGCGACATTCAAAATGGAATATAGAATGGCTGCAAGCCCCGAAGAGGTGGCCAGCGCTGCCGATCCGCCTTCCAGTTCGGCGACCCGTTTTTCAAAGACATCTTCAGTCGGATTCATGATCCGGCCGTAAACGTTGCCCGGCTTTTTCAGCTGAAAAAAATCCGCCGCCTGATCGGCGTCTTTGAAAACATAAGAGGTTGTCTGATAAATCGGCACAGCGCGCGACTGTGTCGTTAGATCTGGAACCTGCCCCGCGTGAACCTGCAATGTTTCGAAACCATAATGCCTTTCTTCTTCAGCCATTTCGATCTCTCCCTATACCCTTAATTTTTAATTAAATAAAATCTTAGATCGGAAAGAGTTACAGATTGGAAAGAGCTGCACGTGAAAAGGCTGCTTTCCTGGAGAAAAAAAGGAAAGCAGCCTTTTAGCCGATTCTTTTCTTATCTGCCAGAATTTAATCTGCTGGAATTAACACCATACACACTCAGACGTGCTGGTTGTCGGGCTTCGCAGGGCCAGTCCCTCCGCCACTCTTGATAAGATTTATTTAATTGTGATAATTCTAACGCCTTGATTTGTTTTTGTCAATATTTAAATACAAGTATTTTAATATATTTAATCGAATTTAACATTGCCCGGTCGGAAAACACATCGCTGATGAAATTCCTGCTTCCGCCGGCCGGCTGCGGATATCGGCAATCAAAAGGCACCTAAAATCTTTTGTATTTATAAACGATGAAACCCCACGGATTGGATACCATGATCTTTAAGCGATTAGCCTTCATCAATTTTGGCGTGTAATATTTTTTTTGTACTAAAAGCAAGGCCTTGTCTGTCCGTAAAAATTCATTGAAATTTCCTTTGTTTGCATGCAGGTCGCGGATCAGCTCCCCCTCTAAAACCGCATTCTGCGGCCATACTTTTTTTCTGTTGTAGTAAAACAGACTGTCGCCTTTAATCCCGTCCACTCCGCGCAGTTTCTGAATCAGCTCCAGCTGCACGCTGGGATGGATATGGGTTAGGTAGTTGTTAATTTTCAGTTCATAGGAAACGGAAACAAGCAGTACGGAAGCCAGCAGAAAGATTTTCAGCATCCATCTTCCGCTCTGCAAAAGCCGGGCGGAGAAAATGGCGATCACGATGGACAGCGCAGGATAAATCGGGAGAATATACCATCTTATTTTTGTTTTTACCAGGCTGAAGAAGATTAAAGGCACAATAATCCATGCGATCATTCCGATCCAGTAGGCCCGTTCTTCGGGTTTCAGCTTTCTGATTGATTGAAAAGAAAATCGTTTGCTTAGAAAAACGAGGATCAGTCCGTACAGGACGGCAAGCCAATAAATAAAAAAATGGGAAATGATTCCGGCGTAATAGAGCCAGCCCCCGATGTGCCCTTCAATTGTCCTCGTGGATCGGGTCAGCAAGTCGTAGGTGACCATCCCTTTGAAGAAAGCCAGGCCGTCATATTGATATCGGAAGACGGCCCAGACCATGATCGGCGCAAACATGCTCAATGCCAGCAGAAACCAGTTTTTAAATGAAAACGATTTATATTTACCTGAAAAAATCAGATAAATTCCGATAATGGCTGCGATGTTAAACGAATGCCAGCTTTTTGTTAAAAAAGCAAGCGAAAAACCCAGTCCCGAAACATAGATCCATCTGTTGTTTTTCCCTGAAAGCAGCAGAGCCAGAATCGCCGCCGTGAACAGAAAAACGTAAAGAGAATCCGGGTCTCCGGTTCGGGCACTGTGGTTTGTTAAGAACTGGATGCACGTGATCAGAACGAGCGCGGATATAGCCGAGGCAAGTTTTCCGTGCTTTTTCAATGTGAAGGCGGCCACCATAACAATTGTCAGAAGGGCGCAGACAGCGGAGGCGAGCCGCAGCCCCAGAGCGTTAAAACCGGCGATTTTATAGCCGAGCATGATGCTCCAGAAGCTGAGCGGCGGTTTCAGATTCCAATAGTCCGTGTGGTGCATATATGTATTGACAAGATAATTGCCGCTCTGCAGCATTTCATATGCGCTGGCCCCATGGCGTGATTCATCGTAACTGGCGAACGGAAAACTGCCCAGGTGATAGAACAGGTTATAAATGGCAACCACAAAAAGAACTGCCATCGTCAGCAAATAAATGACAGTCGGCTTATTAAATTTTGATACGCGGTCCATGAATAACTCCCTTTTCTTGTTTATTCTTAAATAGACAGCAAGCTGTTCTTCTCATATATTATCGTGTAACCGGATAGGGTTCATACCGGTACGAATGGCTGATTGCCGAAGATATTTTTGAGATCGCATCGGTGATAAGCCATTGCCGGCCGCCGACGGGATGTTGATGCAGACAGGGTCTTTTCTCACGAATCCGGCAAGGAACATAACTGTTCGAATTTCGGCCGGATCACGCAAAAACATGTATATTATTCGCATTTTAACGCTTTTATCGGGCACTTCCACTCAGTTCCGCGTGTGAAGATATTGTAAATGAGAGAAGGAATGACTGGAAAGCCCGCTTTGCCGGGCTCCTGGCGCGCGACGAAGCCGCCGCTGCGGGGAGAAGGGGCAGCTTCATGCCGGACAGAGCGCAGAGCGCGGCGCTTCCACTAAAAATTAAAAAAGAGACGAGCGTAAAACACGCTCGTCTCCCGACGGACAAAGGGCTTCGTATTCCTGCCCTTTTGGCCGAAATGTTTAGATTAATACAGGCCGTCCACCGTTTCTTTTGTGCTGATAAAGATGTTCTTCGTCTGTGTATAGGCATCAAGGATACTCTTATACGTTTCGCGGCCGATACCGGATTTTTTGTAACCGCCGAACGGAGCACCTGCCGGCAGCTGATTGTATGTGTTAACCCACATGCGTCCGGTTCTTACGCCGCGTGCTACGCGGAGGGCCGTATTGAGGTTGCTCGTCCATACGGCGCCGCCAAGTCCGTATTCCGATTGATTGGCCAGCTTAATTGCATCATCGGCGTCTTTAAACTTTATGACAGTTGCTACCGGTCCGAAGATTTCTTCCTGAGCAATGCGCATATCGTTCTTCGCGTCGGCGAGAATGGTCGGAGCCAAGAACACGCCCTTATCGAGGCCGTCCTTTGTCAGCTTGTTGCCGCCGGTAACCAGCTTCGCTCCTTCATCTTCGCCGATTTTGACATAGTTCAGAATCTTGTCCAGCTGGCGTTCGTTGACCTGAGCGCCCATCTGAACGCCGTCCTCCCATGGAAGACCGACTTTGACCTTTTCAAAGGCGTCTTTCAGGGCCGCGACGAATTTGTCATAGATACCTTCCTGGACAAACAAGCGGGAGCCTGCGCAGCAAACCTGGCCCTGGTTGAACAGGATACCGAGCTGAGCGCCTTCGATCGCTTTGTCCCACGGTGCGTCGTCAAAGAAGATGTTCGCCGATTTCCCGCCGAGTTCAAGAGTTGCCGGAATCAATTTATCGGCTGCGGCCGCAGCGACTTTGTAGCCGACTTCAGTTGAACCCGTAAAAGCCAGCTTTGCAAAACCCGGATGATGGAGCATGTAATCGCCGGAATCGGAGCCTCTGCCTGTTACGACATTTACGACGCCGGCCGGAAGAGCCTGGTCAAGCAGTTTGGCCAATTCCAGCAGGCTGAGCGATGTCGATGAGGAGGGATGAATGACGACCGTGTTGCCCGCAGCGATTGCCGGCGCAATCTTCCAGGCAGCCATCAGCAGAGGAAAGTTCCACGGGACAATCTGACCGACGACGCCGATCGGTTCTTTCAGATTAATCGTCAGCGTATTCTCGTCGAGTGCCTTGGCCGTGCCCTCTTCAGAACGAATCACTCCGGCAAAATAACGGAAATGGTCCGAGCTTGCCGGAACGTCGATATTTTTCGTTTCTCTCAAAGGCTTGCCGTTATCCAGAGTTTCGACAAGTGCCAGGTGGTCGGCATTTGCGTCAATCAGATCGGCAATCTTGAGCAAGATCGTGCTTCTTTCCTGAACGCCGACGCTTTTCCATGTTTCAAATGCCTTTGTAGCCGCTTTCACAGCGGCGTCGACATCTTCATGGCTGGCATCGATAAATTCAGTGAGCTTTTCTCCATTGCTTGGATTATAGCTTGTCAGCTTCTTATTATGCGAACCGTCAACCCACTTTCCACCAATGTAAAGTTTATACTCAGAGTCAACTGATTGGTTCAATACTGATTCTGGTACGCTCATAAATCAATCTCCCTTCCTGTGTAGGAAAATGAATTATTTGTTACAATTTAATTATAAATACAATGGTTAAAAAACAAAATGAAAACGCTCATTTTTTCAAATGAACGGCTTATTGCACGAATCAGCGGCCGGATTCAAAGAGATAACGGGATCGTTTCCCCACGCTCTGACAAGACTTGTAATGGACACGGCAGCGGCCGTCGGAAGCAGTGTTTTCACCGGACCGGCCGGTTTTTCAAGAGCCATTGCACGCCGGTGCTGCCGGCAACAAGCGCCCGGGACACGACATTTGTGAAAAGAGAAGTATCGATCACACCGCTGATCGCCTTTAAATCCCGCTCAAGCGTCTCGATGTCGTCCACCTGTTTAAAAAAGACATCCATCAGCAGATGGCCGTTATCGCTCACCGTAAAACCGTCCTTTGCCGCGCTCTTGCGCATCACCGGCCTGCCGCCCAGTTCGGCCGCTCTTCTTTTGACGTAAGCCGCCGCGTCCTGCAGAATTTCCAAAACGACGGGCTGCTCAAAGGTCAGCCTGTCTGCAACTTTCGATTCATCCACGAGCAAAATATACTCGTCGGCCATTGAGGCAATTAATTTTTCTTTGGTGTGGATGCCGCCTCCGCTTTTCAGCGCATGGAGCTGTCTGTCCACCTGATCGCAGCCGTCAAAAGCGAGATCAATGTGATCGACCGTCCCGGTATGCAGCACATTCAGTCCGTTTTCCAGACATCGCAGTTCGGTTTCTAGGGAAGGGGTCACAATTTTAACGCGAAGATCTTTTGCACTCCCAAGAAAATCGATCAGGTAGCCGATCGTGCTTCCACCGCCCAAACCGATGATCATGCGGGCGCGGATCAGTTTTAATGCTTCCCGCGCACAGTCTTTTTTGATCATGTTTTCACTCATCCCGATCATCTCCCGCAGTATTGCGTGTTTTTGCTAAACCAAATAGGTACGTATTCCATTTAAACGTACCTTCCTCCCCCAGCCCTGTCAAACAATTTTCGAACGCCCATACTGCTGTCTGAAAGAATGATGGAATACGAGCATTCTTTAGCTTATTGTCCCGCTGTGCCGCCAATTGATGATCGACTTTTCCTGAGACCGCCGCTCTTTCGAAAGACGAAGAGCGTGCCGCGATCGATAAACTTCTGCCACAACCGATCGACTCCCCGGGACGACCGATAAACTTCCTGAAATGACCGATAAACGGGGTGCGACGACCGATACGGGGCACACAGCGACCGATAAACGGCTCGGATCAACCGAACCCATCGCCCCCATCGCCCGGAACCGACAATCAGCAGCTGATCGAAGATAAATCAGGTACAGCAATTGATAAATCTCCCAGCCACGATTGATTAAATCAATCGGGGACGAGTTTGCTGTTCTGATTATTTGCACTTATTGATTCTGATTCGGTTACTGCCGATTCTTTGGCTGTTGCTGTTGATTTTCTGCACGTTTCTGCCGATATCCTGCCGGTTACCGATGAGAATCGGCGATTTACTGATGACAGGCCGGCGGTTCCCGGCGGTTCCCGGCGATTTTAGCCGCGATTCACAGAAATACGCGGCAGGCCGAAGAAAAAGATCGGGTGTTTCCGCCATTTAATGCCTGTTCATGCACGTTATCTTTCTTTTCAGCGGAATAAACCGCCGATCACATGAACATTCGGGGAGATAGACCGGCGCTCGTGCAAGCCGGTCGTTTTTTGAAAGAATCGAAGGCACTTTCACGCCGGGACCCGACCGGATACATGAGTTGAAGGGATTCTCATTTGACGAAAAGATTCCTCCTGCTCTATTATGGGCCGGATATCGGTGCATAATAATGAAAGAACCGGGTGATGCGCTGATAACGGCGGGGAGGAACGGCAGCAAGATTATCGCTTGAGCAGGCTCCGCTGAAAGGGGCCGGCAGAAAATCTCCGATTGCCTGATTGACAAAATAATGATAGAATCAACATGATCATTTGCCGTTTAATGACATGCGCTTACTTGGGATTGATCCGTTCTGCATAAACAATTCTCAGGGTGGGCTGCGTAGTCAGGCGAAAAGTAACGGTGTTTCAGGCACACGCATAAAGAAGCAGAGCGTGCGGCCGGAGGGATACGGAACAGGGAGGAATAGAGAAGTGAAAAAGTTTATTGTGGGATTATTGATTGCCGCTCTGGCATTTTCCCTGGCAGCCTGCAGCTCGCAAAGCAGCGGCTCATCGAAGTCCGCGAAGTCTGCGAGCACTGCCTTGGATCAGATTAAGAAGAAGGGCGTGCTCACGGTCGGTACGGAGGGCACCTATGCGCCCTATACTTACCACGACAGCAAAACGAACAAGCTGGTCGGCTTCGATGTCGACGTTATTCGGGCGGTCGGACAGCGTCTCGGCGTCAAGGTACAATTCGAAGAATCGGCCTGGGATTCACTGTTTGCGGGACTCAATGCCAAACGGTTTGATACAATTGCCAACGACGTGGCCGTGACGCCGGACCGTCAGAAAAAATATGATTTTTCCAGTGTTTACTCGACATCGCAGTCCGTGATCGTGACACGTAAAGATAATAATAAGATCAAAACTTTGAACGATCTGAAGGGTGTCAAAGTAGCCCAAGGTCTGACAAGCAATTTTGGAGAAGAAACAAAGAAAGCGGGAGCGGTGATCATCGGAGAAGATGATCTGTCAAAAGCGCTGAAACTCGTCAGTCAGAGCCGTGCGGATGCGCTCGTTAACGATCAGGGTGCCGTGCTGCAGTACTTCAATACGGTAAAGGATAATAACCTGAAAATTGCCGCTGTTGTGCCGACCGATAGCGCGAATGTTGCTTTTCCTGTCCTGAAAGGAAACGGACTGGATAAGGCTTTCACAAAAGAATTGCAGGCGCTGAAGAAAGACGGTACACTGAAGAAAATATCGGAGAAGTATTTTGGAAAGGACATCAGTAAGTAAATGTCATTTTTTGTACTCGGCCAGATCACAATAGACTGGCAGCTGGCCGCGCAGTCTTTCTGGCCGATTTTAGAAGGCGGCCTGGTCTACACGATTCCCCTGGCCGTTGTTTCTTTTATCTTCGGCCTTGTGATTGCGCTGATTATGGCTGTCTTGCGGCTTTCTCACGTCAGACTGCTTCAGACGATTGCCCGGGTCTATATTTCGATCATTCGCGGCACGCCTCTGCTTGTGCAGCTTTCGATTATTTACTTCGGCCTGCCCGATCTCGGCATCGAAGTCAGTCCGTTTCTCGGTGCGATCGCCGCCCTGTCATTGAATGTCGGCGGTTATGCCGCTGAAACAATCCGCGCTTCGATACTATCCGTACCGAAAGGCCAGTGGGAAGCCGGCTACACAATCGGTATGAACTATTTTCAGACACTGCGCCGGATTATCCTGCCGCAGGCCGCGCGCGTGTCGGTTCCGCCGCTGTCGAACACATTTATCAGTCTGGTGAAGGATACCTCACTGGCCTCAACGGTGACGGTAACGGAACTTTTCAGAAAAGCGCAGGAGATAACGGCCACAAGTTATGATTTTCTGCTGC
Source organism: Sporolactobacillus sp. KGMB 08714 (assembly GCF_036598985.1). Lineage (NCBI taxonomy): Bacteria > Bacillati > Bacillota > Bacilli > Caryophanales > Sporolactobacillaceae > Sporolactobacillus > Sporolactobacillus sp. KGMB 08714. Next base: position 10,856 of record NZ_JAUUBW010000021.1, on the reverse strand, counting down.
TCTATTCGGAAGCTGCTTTGATCTACTGGATTTTCTGCTTTTTCCTTTCTCTTCTGCAGGGATGGGTCGAAGCGCGGTTGGATCGCTATACGGCTTCAAATTAAGGGGAGAACATGATGCTGCTTGCAGCAAGCAATATTCACAAATCTTTTGGCGGGCATCCGATATTGAAGGGTATTGATTTTACTCTGGATGAAGGAAAAGTGCTGGTCATTATCGGCCCGTCCGGTTCAGGAAAAACAACCCTTCTCCGCAGCCTTAATCTGCTTGAGATTCCTGAAAAAGGAACGCTGCAGATTGGTGACCGGACGGTTGATTTTGAACAGCCGGTTTCACAAAGCGCCATTCGCGGAATCCGTCAAAAATCAGCAATGGTCTTTCAGAGCTATAATTTGTTCCCGCACAGAACCGTGCTGGAAAATGTCATCGAAGGGCCGGTTTTTGTCCAAAAGGTGCCGAAAGAAAAAGCCGCTGCCGATGCCAGGCAGATTCTCGGCAAGGTCGGATTGTCGGCGCATCTGGACAAGTATCCGCATCAGCTGTCCGGCGGGCAGCAGCAGCGGGTCGGCATCGCCCGGGCAGTGGCTTTGAGACCGAAACTGCTTCTTTTCGACGAACCGACGTCCGCTCTGGATCCGGAATTGGTTGCCGACGTGCTGAAAGTCATGAAGGATCTGGCTCAGGAAGGCTGGACAATGGTTATTGTAACTCACGAACTGAAATTTGCTTCGGAAGTTGCGGATGAAGTGCTGTTCATGGATGACGGCGTCATTCTTGAACGAGGCGGTCCCGAGTCTATTTTCCGTCATCCGCGTCATGAGCGGGTCCGCCAGTTCCTCAGCCGGATTCTGAAGCAGGTATGAGTATCGCAACAAACTGAAGCAACCCTTGAAAACCGGGATTTGCATCGCAGCGGCCCCCTGGAATCGGATTTATTCCTCCGATCTCAGGGGGCTTTCGCTTCATTTAAAATAAAGCCGGCCAGACAGCGGAGATTGCAACTTGCCGACACATTGAGGCCTTGAGCCGCGTTCGAATCGGACAGCCATTTTGAAAAAATTTTACTAACAGCACAGACCATTGGAGAATATCTTTTCGCTTTTGACAGAAAGTATTGAACGGACAAAGAAAAATTATCCGACACTTGAAAATACGGCCCGCATTTTTGGAAGGCCGGCAGGAGAAACAGAGGATGGATTGAACAGAGGCTTTTGATTCGCACTAAAAAGTTTCAAAATGTATAGCGGCAAAAAGATTTCTGAAGAACCGTCATAATTTGAAAAAGATTTTAAAAATATGTATAATTGTGTTATATTTTAACTTCAGGCGGTGAATCTTTTGGAAAACGGTAAACGCAAGGCATTCAATGTTGCAATGGGTGCGGCCTTCCTTATGGCGATGTCGGCCGTCGGACCCGGGTTTCTGACTCAGACGGCGGCTTTTACCTCGAAGCTGGGCGCGGATTTCGGTTTCGCTATTTTAATCTGTATTCTGGTTGACATCGGCGTTCAGCTCAATATCTGGCGCATTATTGTTGTTTCGGGGAAGAAAGCGCAGACGATCGCGAACGAATTGCTGCCCGGTCTCGGCTATTTATTGACTATTCTGATTGTTATCGGCGGTCTGACTTTTAACATCGGCAATATCGGCGGCGTCGGTCTCGGGTTTAATGTGCTTTTCGGCATATCGCCGGAAAACGGAGCGATTATTGGCGGAGCTATTGCTCTGATCATCTTTCTTGTCCGCAACGCCCTGATCGTCATGGATCGGACCGTTCAGCTGCTTGCGGTCGTAAAAGTGCTTCTCATTATCTTTATTGTCGCGGTCAGTGCCCCGCCGTTCGGCCAGGCGGCCGTCCATACCTTTTTTCCTTCCCATATTGATTTTTATTCGATCGTGACGATTGTCGGCGGTACGGTCGGAGGGTACATATCGTTCTCGGGCGGGCATCGACTGCTTGAAGGCGGCCTCAGAGGCAAAAAAAGCATCCGCTACATTAATGAGGGGGCACTGACGGGTATCGGCGTTGCCTCGATCATCCGTGTCCTGCTTTTTCTGGCAGCCCTTGCCGTGATCACCGAAGGATTCAAGCTTAATCCGTTAAACCCGGCGGCCAGCATTTTCCAGTCGGCAGCAGGAACTTTCGGCTATAAATTTTTCGGGCTCATTTTATTCGCGGCCGGCATGACATCAACGCTCGGTTCGACCTTTACATCGGTCTCGTTTCTGGATTATTCTAAATCTGAAGAGAAAAATGATGGTTTTCAAAGGATCCGTCCCTATCTGATTATATTCTTTATTGTCTTCTCTACGGCAATCTTCTATTTTATCGGCAGTCCGGCCAAAGTGCTGATCGCGGTCGGGGCGATTAACGGCCTGATCCTTCCGATTGCGCTGGCCATTCTGCTGATCGCCTCGACGAAAAAGCGGATTGTAGGGGAAGGATACAACCATCCGCTCTGGCTGACGATTGCCGGCTGGATCATCGTCGTATTCATGGCCTATGCAGGCGTCCAATCACTGATCACAGGATTCTCGTCTCTTTTCTGAGCGATTTATGGCGTTAAAGGAGAATGATTTCTAAATGGTACAGATTGATTTGAATTGTGATTTGGGAGAGAGTTTCGGTCACTATGTCATCGGAAATGATGAAAAAGTTCTGCCGCTGATCTCATCTGCAAATATTGCCTGCGGCTTTCATGCGGGCGATCCGTCCGTCATGCACCGGACAATTGTCCGGGCGGAGGAGAACGGAGTGGCGATCGGCGCACATCCCGGTTTGCCTGATCTCGAAGGATTCGGCCGCCGGGAAATGGCGGTTACTCCGGCAGAAGTCTACGACATGGTTGTCTATCAGGTAGGCGCTCTGCAGGCGTTTGCCGCTGCCCGGAAAGTCGGGCTGAATCACGTCAAGCCCCACGGCGCGCTATATCATATGGCTTCCGAGCAGGAACAAATAGCCGAAGCGGTTGTTCAGGCCGTAAAGGACGTCGATGCCGGCCTGCTGGTTTTCGGTATGGACGGCACTTCGCTGACGGCTGCCGCTGAAAAAGCGGGCCTCCGTGTGGTTTATGAAGCGTATGCGGACCGCACTTATCAGCCGGACGGTTCCCTGACTCCCCGCACGCAGCCGCATGCTCTGATCACAGACGCGGATCAGGCGATCAGGCAGGTCCTGCAGATGATTGATGATGGGACGGTGCTGACGGCGGGCGGCCGGAAAGTATCCGTCCGCGCCGAAACAATCTGCCTGCACGGAGACGGTGAAGCGGCACTTGCTTTTGCGAAAAAAATAAACCGGGAGTTAAAGAATCGCGGTATTGAGATAGCAGCCCGGCATTGATTTTTATGGAGATGACTGAAATGACTGGATTTGACAATCCGGCTGCCGTACCGCCTTCAGAAGCCCGCCGGATGATCGGCGAAGGCCGCTGGCAGAAACCGACAAGCGGGCTTTCGAACGGCTATACACAGGCTAATCTGGTGATTTTGCCGGAAAAATATGCTTATGATTTTCTGCTTTTCTGCCAGCGCAATCCGCGCCCCTGTCCCTTGCTGGAAGTGCTCGATGCCGGCGATCCGGCCGTGACATTCCTGGCGGATCACGCCGACATACGGACAGACGTTCCGAAATACCGCATCTATCGGCACGGGGTATTGACCGATGAAGTCGCTGACATCAAAGCTTTTTGGCAGGCCGATTTTGTTTCATTTCTGATCGGCTGCAGTTTCAGTTTTGAGCAGGCACTCCTCGAAAATGATGTTCCCGTCCGCCAGATTGAAGAGCAATGCAATGTTCCGATGTACCGGACGAATATTTCCTGCCGGCCGGCAGGTGTTTTCAGCGGGCCGATGGTTGTCAGCATGCGTCCGATGACTGAGCGCCAGGCGATCAGAGCCATTCAGGTGACCAGCCGCTTCCCGTCCGTTCACGGTGCCCCGATACACTTCGGCGATCCGGCGAAAATCGGCATTGCCGATCTATCCCGTCCGGATTTTGGCGATGCGGTGACAATTCGTGATCATGAAATACCTGTGTTCTGGGCTTGCGGCGTCACACCGCAGGCTGCGGTGATGGCTTCCAGGCCTGAGATCGCGATTACGCATGCACCCGGGCATATGTTTATAACAGACCGGAAAGATACGGCATTCAGTATTCTTTAACGCCGCTGCACCGTTCATGCCCGTGAATCGGACATTCTGCCTGTGCTGCCCTTCCGGTGCGCGTATGAAAAACTTGCCGGCGGGCGGGTTTTTCTTTTTAATACATGGGCCTGCGGAAGATCGGCCTCATTTAGTTTAAGAAAAAACGAAGGCCCGGCCGCTGTCTGAGACTTGCTTCGTTCCTCCGGGTTTTTCTTAATCAGACCAAGGGTGGAAACAGAAATGAAAATAGAACCTTTTGGCGAGCTCGCGGTCCGTGTCATTTTCGGGGATCGCATCGATCCGAATATTCAGCAGAAAATCAAACAGTTCACGTCTTTTTTCGACCGGCAGCCTTTTGACGGATTCATTGAATATGTGCCCGCCTATACCAATGTAGTCTTTTACTATGATCCGTGCCGGGTGGCAGCATACGGGCAACAGAGCCTGCCGGCGCAGCAGCAGGTTGCCGATTATCTGCTCAGGCTTTCAGAGCGTATGACAGGAGAGAAAAAACAAGAGAAAAGCAGGAAAACAGTGCATATCCCCGTGTGCTACGGCGGCAGTTTCGGACCGGATCTGAAGGAGGTCGCGGAGGTTCATCACCTATCCGCTGCCGAAGTGATCGTCAAACATTCCGAACCGGAATATCTCGTGTATATGCTCGGCTTTGCTCCGGGTTTTCCGTTTCTTGGCGGACTGCCGGAGGAACTCGCCACGCCGCGGCGCGCTGTTCCGCGGATAAAGATCGCCTCCGGCTCCGTCGGCATTGCCGGCCGCCAGACCGGTGTGTATCCGCTCGATTCGCCGGGCGGCTGGCAGATTATCGGCCGGACGCCGCTGCCGCTTTTTTCGCCCGCCGCCGATCCGCCGACACTGCTCGCAGCCGGTGATCTTGTTAAGTTCGATCCGATCGCTGAGCCGGAGTACAGACGTATGAAGGAGAGTAGATGATGGCTTTCACAGTGATTCGGAAAGGATTCGCCGCATCTGTGCAGGATCTGGGCCGGCCGGGTTATCAGCGGTTTGGTATTATTGTCGGCGGCGTCATGGATCCGCCTTCGGCCAAACTGGCAAACTGGCTCGTTGCCAATCCTTCGCCAGCCGCGGTGGTTGAATATTCTTTTATCGGTCCTACCGTGCTCTTTACGGAGGATACACTGTTTGCGATAACAGGCGCGGACTGCCAACCGCAACTGGATAATCGGGCTGTCGGCACCGGGCGGCCGTATCTTGCGCGGGCCGGCCAGATTCTTTCCATCGGCGGGCTTTCATCCGGAAGCAGAGGCTATCTGGCGCTGGCCGGCGGCATTGATACCGTTCCCTGGCTCGGCAGCCGGTCGACTTACGAGCGGGCCGGACTGGGCGGTTTTAAAGGCCGCTTTTTAAAGGAGCAGGACCGTCTCCCTGTCGGACGGCCTTCGCCCCTTGCAGCCGGCGTGATGAAGGGCCTCGCTTCGGAACCGGCACCGGGCGGCTGCTTTTTCTCACTGCGCCGCTCTTATCGGGGCATTCGGACGATCCGGGTGACGTCCGACAGGCTCTGGCCGCGCTTTTCAGCGGACAGCCGGCGTCAATTTCTCCATTCTGTTTATCGTGTGACGGCATCGTCCGATCGAATGGGCTACAGACTGGAAGGTGCGAACCTGGTGCTCGACCGTCCGCTCGAACTCTATTCGGAGGCGGTTACGAACGGTTCCGTCCAGGTCCCGCGCAGCGGGCAGCCGATTATTCTTATGACCGATCATCAATCGACAGGCGGTTATCCGCGCATCGCGCAGGTTGCGGCTGTCGACCTGCCTCTCTTGTCCCAGCTGCCGCCGGGAAGTATGCTTCGTTTTCAAAAGATCCCCGTGCTTCAGGCGGAAAAATTTTTTTTGAAACAGGCTGAAGAACTGGCGTTTCTGCAAAGAAGAGTGACCCGCCGGCTTGAAAATCTGCGGACCGAACGGCATTGAAGCCCGCACGCAGCGCTTCGGCCGAAAAAGCCCGTTCCGTGTCCGCAGGCTATGTCAGAAACTCTTACATGTTTCCTGCACAGACCGGCATTTTTGCTCGTATTGCTTTTGCGTGCAGTTATTTTTAGGCATATAATAATTTGGAGGAGTCGTTTACGGAGGGGGAAAAAAGATTGACGAAAGAAATTTCTGCATCAATGGTTGCAAGATATTCCGACAAAATACAGACCAAACCGAAGAATCAGATCATTAAAGACGCGATCATGAAAAACGGCATCAATGCTGCCACTTTGAACAATGATTCGCTCGTATCTATGAATCAGGCATTCTCTGAGGAGATCGAAACCGGCAAAGTCACCGATCAGAAAATGAGCGGCAGATGCTGGATGTTTGCGGCGCTGAACACCTTCCGCCACAAACTGAATGACCTGTTTCATTTGAAAGATTTTGAGCTGTCACAGAATTACACATTATTCTGGGACAAATTCGAGAAATCAAACTATTTTCTTGAAAGCATTATTGAGACAGCTGATCAGCCGCTCGACGGCCGGCTTGTTTCATGGCTGATGGCGACACCGCAGCAGGACGGCGGCCAGTGGGATATGCTCGTGTCCATCATCGATAAATACGGCGTCGTTCCGAAGCAAGTTATGCCGGAAACCTTTCAGAGCAGCCGTACAAGAGAACTCAACGGGCTTCTTAATGCAAAACTGCGCGAGGACGCGGGCGCGCTGCGGAGACTGCATGAAAAAGGAAAGACAAGAAGCGATCTTGAGGAAACTAAGGGTGATATGCTCGACGATATTTACAGAATCCTAGTTTTCTCGCTCGGCGAGCCCCCGAAAAGTTTTGATTTCGAGTACCGCGATGAGGAAAAGAAGGAATTCCACAGAGAAACGGGCATTACGCCAAAGGAATTTTTTAAAAATTACGTCGGCCTGAATCTGGATGACTATGTCAGCATCATCAATGCGCCGACGAAAGACAAACCGTTCAATAAGACCTATACGGTACAGTATCTCGGCACAGTCGTCGGCGGGCGCAGGATTAAGTACCTTAATGTAGACATAGATACCTTGAAGAATCTCGCAATCAGCCAGATTAAAGACAAGGAAACCGTCTGGTTCGGGTGCGACGTGGTTCTTTATTCCGACGGCAAACTCGGCATCATGGATAAAGACCTCTATGATTATGACACGGCGTTCAGCACGGAATTCAAGCTCTCTAAAGCAGAACGCCTGGACTATAAGGAAAGCTGCCTGACGCATGCCATGGTGCTGACCGGCGTCAATCTCGTGGACGGCCGGCCGAACCGCTGGAAGGTCGAAAACAGCTGGGGAGAAGATCGCGGAAAAAAAGGCTATTTCGTGATGAGCGACAAGTGGATGGATGAATTCACCTATCAGGTTGTCGTCAACAAGAAGTATCTTTCCGATGAATTGAAAAAAGCTTACGAGCAGGAGCCTGTCGAACTGAAACCGTGGGATCCGATGGGTGCCCTGGCCTTAATGAAGTAAACCAGACTAAACCAGTTAAGCCGTCCGGCAGCCGCCCGGACGGCTTTTTTCCGGGGGCGCCCGGCATGGGCGGCCGCCGGTCGGTGAAGGCCCGCTGCGGATCCGGCAGCAAAAAGCCGGGAAAATCCATCGCGTGGCAGCATCTAAAGAAAGCCGGAGGCGGGCGGCACGACAGGCGGCGGATGGATTCAGATCGGCCGTGTAGAGGTTAAATGCTGACCGGTTTGCGGTCTGTTCTTCATCATAAAGGCATTCAGATCGGCCGCTTAGAAGCTGAATATTCTGAAGTTAATGCCCGAATCCGGTTGGGAAATTTTTTCCTTCAATTTTATTTTGCATAATTTCTGAAAACCATCTAGAATAAAAGTGTATCGCTATGTCTAGGATAGAAAACGAAATGACATAGAAATCGGACCTGAAACAGAATGGGGAAACAGAATCTATGAACAGACTTATTGACTATTTAAAACGGCAGTCCGTCCGGCGGGTGCTGATTTTCGGGTTGCTGATTTTTATTCTGTACCTTCTGAAAAGCCTGATCAATTTGCTTTTGCTGACCTTTATTTTTTCATTTTTGGTCGACCGGCTGGAAGCCTTCGTTCACCGAAAACTGAGGATTCCGCGTCGGTTGATCGTGGTGCTTCTTTATATTTTGATCGCGCTCGGCATTTATGTATCGCTAACCGTCTATCTGCCGGTTATTATCGAACAGACGGTCGAACTCTTTAAATCGATTATGGAAGCTGCTAAAGATTTTCAAGGTTCCGTTCTCGGCAATGCGATTCTTAGCCAGTTGAAGAAATACAATGTCAATACATATCTGGGTTCCGGTGTGAAAATTCTGATCGATTCGTTCTCCTCATTCGGCTCGTTCGCCGTCGATCTGTTTCTTGCGCTGCTGCTCAGTCTGTTCTTTTCACTGGAGAAAAATCGCCTGATCCAGTTCGCAGCCGGTTTTAAGGAAAGCAAAATCGGGTTTCTTTACAATGAAGTGGCCTTTTTCGGCTCGCGTTTTGTCGGCACGTTCGGCAAAGTGCTCGAGGCGCAGTTTATTATCGCGATTGTCAATACGCTGATCACATCAGTGATTCTCATAGTGCTTCACTTCCCGCAGCTGTTCAGCCTGATTCTGATGGTCTTTGTGCTCAGCCTGATTCCGGTTGCAGGAGTCATCATTTCTCTGATTCCGCTGTCCATGATCGGCTATACCATCGGCGGCGTTCAGGATGTTATCTATATGGTGCTGACGATTCTGCTTGTGCACTGCGTGGAGGCTTACGTCCTTAATCCGAAACTGATGTCGGCCAAAACTGAACTGCCTGTCTTCCTGACTTTCGTCGTATTGATTTTTTCTGAACATTTTTTCGGCATCTGGGGACTGATCGTCGGGCTCCCGGTGTTCGTTTTTCTGATTGACGTGCTTAATGTGCAGTACAAACGTCCGGAGAAAAAAATAACTTTCAAACGCCGCGGCGACTGACTGCCCATGCATGGGAAGGGCAGTGCGGATCGTTGAAGATGTGCCCGGACTTTCCGCGGTTCTTGCACTTTGAGGCAGCAATCGCTATGATAAAAACATCATGCGGATTTTTAAAAGAGGTTAAGCAATGGATAACTACTCCATATATGATTTAACGTTTGAGCAGCTGACGGCGTGGGTTCTGGAGCACGGTGAGAAAAAATTCCGGGCGGCTCAGATCTGGGACTGGCTTTATGTGAAACATGCGAGCGATTTTGACGAAATGACCAATCTGTCGGGAAAGAGTATCCGGCTGCTTAAAGAGCACTTTACGATCGGGACTCTGAAGGAACGCATCGCACAGAAGGCGAAGGACGGGACGACCAAATTCCTTTTTCAACTGACGGACGGAAATTTGATCGAGACCGTACTGATGCCGCATGAATACGGACTTTCCGTCTGTGTGACGTCGCAGGTCGGCTGCAACATCGGCTGCAGTTTCTGTGCAAGCGGGCTGCTGCGGAAAAATCGGGATCTGACAAGCGGTGAAATGGTTGAACAGCTCGTTGCCATTCAGAAACGTCTTGATCGGGAGGAAAACGGGGAACGTGTCGGTCATGTCGTTGTCATGGGCATCGGCGAACCGTTTGATAATTTTGATCATGTCATGGACTTTCTGCGGATTATCAACGATCAAAAGGGACTGGCGATTGGCGCCCGCCACATCACTGTATCGACAAGCGGCATCGTCCCGAAGATTTATCAGTTCGCCGATATCGACTGGCAGATTAATCTGGCTATTTCGCTTCATGCGCCGAATAACGAGCTGCGCAGCCGGATTATGAAAATTAACCGTGCCTACCCGATTGAAAAGCTGATGGAAGCCGTGGATTATTATTTGAAAAAAACTAACCGACGGGTTACATTTGAATATATTATGCTTAAAGGCATAAACGATCATAAAGAAGAGGCGCTTCAGCTTGCCGCGCTGCTTCAAAACAAGCGCCATCTTGTTTTTGTCAATCTGATTCCGTACAACCCGGTCGAAGAGCACTCGGACTATCAACGCAGTGAGGAAGAGGCGGTCGCCGCTTTTTACGGCACACTGCAGAAAAAGGGCATTAATGCTGCGGTGCGCAAAGAATTCGGAACGGACATCGACGCTGCCTGCGGCCAGCTGCGCAGCAAGCAGATCAAAAAAGCCAAAGTCCGCCGATCCTGATCCGGCCGTTTCGGGACAAATGCTCAGGAAAAGCCAAAAGCAGGACGGGTAAAAACCCGCCCTGCTTTTTAGCCTAATGAATCGGGTCAGGGGTGAGTCCGGCGCCATTGGGGCACAGCGACCGATAAACGAGGTATGTTGACCGATAAGGTTACTGCGACGACCGATAAACGAGGTATGTTGACCGATAAGGTTACTGCGACGACCGAAAAACGAGGTATGTTGACCGATAAAGTTGCCGTGCCGACCGATAAACCGTTCTGAAACAGAGCCGTTTAACGATTCGGAGCGGTTTTTGGGTGATTCGGAGCGAGTTAGGCTTGATTCGGAGCATCCGCTTCTTTTCGGAACAACTCTTTCGGATTTCGGAGCAACTTCAGCTGTATTTGGAGCGAGTTTCCGGCGATTCGGAGCGGCTTGAACCTGATTCGGAGCGAGATAGGCTTGATTTGGAGCACCCGCTCCTTTTCGGAGTAACTTTTTCGGATTTCGGAGCAACTTCAGCTGTATTTGGAGCGAGTTTCCGGCGATTCGGAGCGGCTTGAACCTGATTCGGA